>DASZPU010001130.1:0-10057 GCA_035550195.1 Nannocystaceae bacterium | reverse complement strand
CGACCGGACGCGGCGATGCGTTGCAGCGCCGACATACCGCGATCGCGCCGTGGCTCACCGTGAACGCCGCGCTGGGTGTGCGATGGCGGATCGCGCGGCGCTTCGCGACCTGGCTCGCGATCGAAGGCGCGGTCACGGCGGTGCGCCCCGCGTTCCACCTCGTGGACGACGGCGACGTGTACCGGGCCCCGCCGGCGGCGCTGCTCGTCGCGATCGGCGGCGAGCTGCACTTTTCTCGATAGATCGGCCGCGCTGCGACCACTCACGATCGGGACGCTACGCTTGCCCGAGGTGACCAGCGCCGCCGCCACGATGCCCGCCTCGCCCGCGATCTCCGCGAGCACGGCCGCCGCATACCGCGAGCACGCCGATCGCGTGTGGAGCTGCCTCGGTCGACTCGGCCTCGTGGGCCACGATCGCGAAGACGCGCTGCAGGAGGTCTTCCTGGTCGTGCACCGCCGTTGGGCGAGCTTCGAGGGGCGCGCGGCAGTGGGCACGTGGATCTACGGCATCGCGGTGCGCGTCGCGATCGATCACCTGCGTCGCCGTCGCGCGCTCGCGCAGCGCACCGTCGACGACGAGGTGGATCCGATCGATCCCGACCTCGATCCCCACGCGATCGTCGAGCATCGCGAAGCGCTGGCCGTGCTCGATGCTCTGCTCGGCGAGCTCGCGCAGGATCAGCGCAACGTGTTCGTGCTGTCCGACGTCGAGGGCCTGCCGGTGCCCGCAGTGGCGGAGCTGCTCGCGTTGAACGTGCGCACCGCCTACTCGCGGTTGCGTGTCGCGCGGGCGGACTTCGAGCGCGCGATGGTGCGTTGGCAGGCTCGGCGCGCGCACGTCGAGGATCCTCCGGCCGCGCTCGCACGCATGCGTCGAGCGAACCGCGAGCGTGTGCCGCCGCAGGTGTGGGCCGGCATCGTCGTCGCGCTCGAGCTGCCCACCAAGGCGATCGGCATGCTCACCGGGCTCGGCGCGGTGAAGCTGGGCGCTGCGATCGCGACCGTCGTTGCGCTCGGCGTCGGCGCGAGCGCGAGCGTCGATCCACCGCACACCGTCGCGCGCGTCGACGCGCCCGCCGTACCGGTCGCGCGTGCGATCGTCGCGACCGGTCCGGTGCCTCCACCCGCGCCGAATCCGATCGCGCCGCCGAAGGCGAAGCCGCAGCCGCGTGCACGCGATCGCTCCGAGGTCACGACGCCGACCGTCGCACCGACGCCCGACGATCGCGTCGCGACCGAGGTCGAGCGGCTGCGCAGCGCACGTGCAGCGTTGCGGGCGGGACGCGCAACGGATGCGTGGGTGCGCTTGCAGGGCGATGCGCCGGTGCCCGAGCTCGCCGAAGCGCGGACGCTGTTGCGCATCGAGATTCTCTGCGCGCTCGGGCGCTTCGACGATGCACGCACCGAAGCACGTTCGACCGCGGATCCCGACGCGCGCCTGGCCGAACGCTGCCCTGCCGCGCGCGGATGAGATCGAGGTGCTAGTGTCGCGGCGCCATGACGACCGCGACCGATTCGGTGGGTACGCAGCGCAAGGCACCGCCCGGGCCGCCGCCGCGCAGCAAGGGCATCTGGTCGCTGCCGTTCTATCTGCGCTTCGCGAAGGATCCGATCGGCTTCGTCGCCCAGCGCTTCGAGGAGTACGGCGACCTCTACTGCGCGACCACCGATGGCGTGCCGCTCTTCGTGTTGCGTCACCCCGATCATCTCGCGCAGGTGCTGTTGCAGGGCCAAGGTCGCTTCGGCAAGGGCCACTCCGCGATGGATCGCCTCTCCGACGTGCTCGGCAACGGTCTGCTCACCTCGGAAGGCGAAGAGTGGCGCAGGCAACGTCGACTCGTGCAGCCCGCGTTCACGAAGCGCAAGCTGCAGGACTACGCGACGGTGATGGCCAGCATCGCGGAGCAGGTGACGAAGCGCTGGCAGGTCGGCGAGGTGCGCGACATGTCGCGCGAGATGGTCGAGCTGACGCTGCAGGTGGTGACGCGCACGCTCTTCGATCACGACGGCAGCGGCGAGGCCGACGAGGTCGCGACCGCAATGCGCGAGCTCAACGAGTACATGGGGCGGCCCCGCATCGCGCCGAGCTGGCTACCCACGCCCGCCAGCATCCGCTTGCGCCGCGCGATCGATCGCCTCGACGCGATGATCGAGCGCTTCGTCCGCGCACGCACGCCGGGTGAGCCACGCGGCGATCTGCTGCAGTCGCTGGTGGACGCGGTCGACACCGAAGGTCGCGGCGATCGCCTCGGTCACCGCGAGCTCCGCGATCAGCTCGTGACGATGTATCTCGCCGGCCACGAGACCACCTCGCATGCGCTCACCTGGACGCTCGCGTTGCTGTCGAAGAACCCCGACGCGCGCGCGCGGCTGCACGAAGAGCTCGCCCGCGTGCTCGCCGGCCGCACGCCCACCTGGGACGATCTCGATCAGCTGGTCTACACCGAACAGGTGTTGCTCGAAGCCATGCGCCTCTACCCGCCGGCGTTCGTCATCGCGCGCAAGGCCGAGGTCGACACCGAGATCGGTGGCTACGACGTGCCGGCGGGCAGCGAGATCGTCATCTGGATCATCCACACGCATCGCGACGCGCGTTGGTATCCCGATCCACTGCGCTTCGATCCCGAGCGCCACACCCCGAAGCAAGCGGCCACGCGGCCCAAGCTCGCGTATCTCCCCTTCGGCGCCGGGCCGCGTGCGTGCGTCGGCTCGCAGTTCAGCCTGCTCGAAGCGCGGCTCGTGCTCGCCACCATCGCCCAGCGCTTCGTGCTCGATGTCGTGCCCGACCACGCGCTCGAGCTGCGCCCCGGCGTCACGCTGATGCCCAAGGGTGGCATGCCGATGCGCATCGCCGCGCGCTGATCACTGCTGCGTTCGGAGCTTGCGCTCGGCCTCGAGCAAGCGCTGCTTCTCTTCTTCCTGCTGCTTGCGCGCGAGCTCTTCCATCGCCTTCTGCTGGCGCATCAGCTCGTCCATCTGCTTCGCGTTCTCGATGAGCTCGACGATGCCGGCGATGCGTCGCTTCGCCTCCGCGGTGGAGCCCGCGAGGCGCTGCTGCTTGCCCGCACGCGCGACGAACTTCTCGAAGTAGCCCTTCGCGCGCACGTAGGGCGCCGCATCGAACTCGTCGTTCTTGCGATCGTTCGCGGGCCCGAGATGGTCGTGGTAGAGGATGCCGAGGTTGTAGAGCGCGCGCGGATCCTGCTCGTCGAGCGCCACCGCCTTCTCGAACGATTGCTGCGCCGCTGCGTACTTGCGCAGCCCACGTTGCGCGACGCCGAGCCCGAGGTATGCATCGACGTTGCGCTGCTGCGCACGATCCTTCAGCGCGCGCTCGAGGCTGTGCTCCGCGGTCTGGTAGTCGCGGAAGCGAATGGCCACGAGCGCGATGTTGAGGTGCGCGTCGGTGTGCAGCTCGTCGAGCTCGACCGACTTCTTGAACGCGCGCAACGCCCCGACCGGATCGCTCTTCTCCATCAGCAGGAGCCCCTGCAAATTGTGCAGCTCGGCGCTCGCGTCGAGCGTGTCGTCCTTCACCTTCGCGAGCGCTTGCGCGATGACGAGCTGCGCGAGCAGGAGATACGAGCGGTCCTGCAGTCGCCCGCGATCGTAGTAGAGCCGCGCGAGGTTCTCGTACGCGATGCGATTGCTCGAGTCGAGCGCGAGCACCCGCTGCGCCTCGTCTTCGGCGCGCGTGAAATCGGCGGGCGCGGGCTCGTCCGCGTACTTCTCGCGCAGTGCGGCGGCGAGGTTGTTGCGCGGCGCGGTGCTGGTCGAGTCCGCCTGCACCGCGCGCGTGAACGACTCCAGCGCCTTGGCCTCGTGGCCGCGCTCCCACCAGATCACGCCGAGGTTGTTGTGCGCCATCGCGTGGCTCGGCATCGCACGCACCAGCTCCTCGTAGATCTGCTGCGCTTCGTCGAGCTCACCGCACTGCTGTGCGATCGCACCCGCATCGAACTTCGCGACCGCCAGCCCGCGCCCGTGCGCGTCGTAGAGCGCGAGGAATTCCTGCTGCAGGTCCTTGCACGTGCGCTTGGACAGCGGCCCCTTCGCCTTCGCGTCCTCGTAGCGCTTCACGACCGCCGCGAACGATGCGAGCGCTTGCTTGCTCACCGTCGCGTCCGCGACCTTCTCGGGCTCGACGGTGCGCGTGCGTCGGCGCGGATCGGGCCCGCAACCGACGGCGATCAGAGTCGCTAGAGCACCGAGCAGGAGCGCGCGCGTGGGGGGCATGCGTCCGCTCCACGAGCGCGCGCCTGCGCGAGTTCCCGAGCGGGGTGCGACAGCGCCGCTTGCCGTCGACGGGCCCGCTCGGGCACGATCGCGAGCCTTCGTGTTCACCATTCGCGAGATGGATCGCGAGCGCGACCACGCCGGCGTCGCCGCGATCGACACGACCTTCACCACCGATCGCATCTTCGACGTCGTGGTCGCCGAGCGCAGCATCACCTTGGTGGAGCGCGTGCTCGAGCGACCGCTCGTGAAGCGCTATCCCATCGACGACGCGTTCGCGCACTGGGCGAGCTGGGAGACCGCATTCGTGGCCGTCGAAGACGCGCGCATCGTCGGCTTCGCCGCGGTGGAGTACGCGTTCTGGCACGCGCGGCTCGTGCTCTGGCACTTCTACGTCGCACCCGATCGGCGACGCGCGGGCATCGGTCGCGCGCTGCTCGATCGCGTCGAAGCCCACGGCCGCGAGCTCGGTGCGAAGCGCGTGTGGCTCGAGACCAGCAACGTCAACGTGCCCGGCATCGCTGCATACGCGCGGCTGGGCTACACGCTGTGCGGCGCGGACGTGCACTACTACGAGGCCACCGCGACCGCGAGCGAGCAGGCGATCTATCTCTCGAAGCCTCTTTGAGGCGCGAGCGGTAGCACGAGCACGAGCGCCGAGCCGCGCACCGTGATCGCGACCGGAGCGTCGTCGCCGAACATCTGTGCGAGCGCGCGCGCACAGCCTTCGGTGTCGGCGACGTGCAGCGCGGACTCGAACGACAGCGCGCAGACGTGGTCGCCGGATTCACACGCGACGTCGATGGGATTGCCGGGCGCCGTCGCGGCGAGCCGCAGGCTGAGCAGCGACAGCGCGGTGCCGATGACCGCGATCGCCACCGTGCGTGGCAAGGCGAGCGTCGGATCGGTCTCGGGCAGGTGCCAGCGCACGCCACCGACCGGCCGCGTGTGGTGCTGCGCGAGCGAGTCCGCCAGTCGCACGAGCTCGGCGAGCTTCGTCGACCGACGCGGCGACATCACCAGATCCTCGAGCGTCTGCAGCGTCGTGCGCAGCACCTCGAGACCGTTCTCGATCTCGCCCACCGCTTCGGTGAGGTCTTCCATCGCACCGCCGACGTGGGACAGATCGCGACCGTCGTCCGGCTGCAGGTACTCCTGCATCGGCGCACCGATTTCGACGAGTGCTCGTCGCACGCCGGAAACGCGCAGGCCGAGCAGCAGCATCACGTTGCGGAGCTCTTCGAACGCGGGCCGACCCGCCGCGCTCATCCAGTCGCGCGAGTCGGGATGTGGGGCCGCGGTGACCGGTGCATCGGCCTCGCGTGCGCGATTCGTGTCCGCGCCCGCGCGGAAACCTGCCTCTGCCGCGTCGGCGGCAGCGTCTTCACGGGCACGGGCCACGAGTCATACAGTACGTCGGTTCGAGCGTTCTTGCGCGTCGAAAGAGGCCGCGCGTGTGCCTACGACGTCGTGCGTGCACGTTGCGCGTGGGCGCCGTCTTCGCCTTGTCCGATCGATCGCGATCGTGCACCGATGCATCGTGGACGACGATCGATCGCGCGGCCGATTGGCCGCGTTCGAACGGACACTCATGTTCCGAGCGCAGCGAGCTCGCTCTTCGCCTTCGCGATCGCCTCGGGATTGCGTGCAGCTGCAGGCAACGCCTCGAGTGTCGCGACGACGGCCGCTCGTGCTGCACGCTCGGCCACTCGATCACCGCGTTTCGCGTGGATCTGTGCGAGCAAGCCCTGCACCCGCGCCTTCCGCGGACCATAGGCGAGCGTCTCCGCCTGTTCGGCCCAACGGCGTGCATCGTCGGGCTTGCCGGCCTCGAGCAACAGCCACGCGAGTCGGTACGGTGGGTCGTACTCCTTCGGGAGATCTTTCACCGACGTCTCGAGCGCAGGCACGAGCTCGAGCTCGCGATCGAGATACGCATAGACCTCGGCGCGCGGCCAGTTGTACATCATCGCTTCGCGCGGCTCGGCCTTGCCCGCGGTCTCGTCGAGCAACGCACGCTGGCGATCCGCGACGCTGCGCGCTTCGTCCTTGCGACCGAGACCGTCGAGCGTCTGGCGCAGATACATGAGCGCGTCGGAGCGATCGTCGACGGACAGCTGCGCGGCACCGTCGTCGACGAGCGCGCCGAGTCGCTTCGCGATGGTCGCTTGCAGCGCGGTGTCCTTCAGCTCCGTCGCGCAGCCGAGCGCGTGCGCAGCGAAGTCGGTCGCGCTCGCGGAGCGCCCGGTCGCGTCGAGCCAGCGCTTCGCCGTCTCTGCGCACTCGGGCCACGCCTTCGCCCGCGACTGCGCAGCGATGAGCGACACCATCACATCGGGTGCACGCGACCAACCCGTCGGCATCTTCGCGAGCGCAGCTTCGTACGAGGTGCGCGCGGCGTCCCACTCCTTCTTCGACGCGGCGCGATCGCCTTCGCGCGCGGCGGCTTCGTAGTCGGTGAGCGCACCGCCTTGCAGCGCTTGGTGCCCACGCTCGCCGTCGTCGAGGAAGCCGGTGATCTGCTCGACCGTGCCACCGCCGACGAAGCGCGCCTGGATGCTCTCGTCGACCGGCGACACCACGAAGAACGTCGGCCACGCCGCGGGCGGAAACTTGGCGACGGGTGCGGCGTTCACTTCGCGATCGGTGTCGAGCGCGAGGAACACGAAGCGACGATCGTAATCGGCGAAGCGCTCGTCGGTGAGCACGTACGCCTGCATCGACAGGCACGTGTGACACCACGGCGCCCACATGTCGATCGCGATCGGCAAGCCCTTGTCGCGCGCGCACGCGAGCGCGCCCGCGTAGTCGTCGTGGAACCAGTGCAGCACGCCCTCGCCCACGCTGCCCTCGCACGCGGGTGCGGCGGGCGCGGGCGGAGGTTCCGGTTTCGCGGCCTCGACGAGCACGGGCTGCTTGTCCTCGCCACCGCCGCAGGAGGCGAGCGCGACCGCGAAGACGAGGGCCCAGGCCTTCATGGGCGCACGTCATAGCACGGGGCCGTCACATCCGCCGCGACCTCCGTCTCTCAAGGCCATGAAGCGCATCCACCGAATCCTCGCCCTCGCTGTCGCGCTGTCCCCTCTCGCCTGCGACTCCGGCGGCGGCGAGTACGTGAAGAAGATGGAAGAGTTCGCCGAGCAAGCCTGCGCGTGCAAGGACGCCGCGTGCGTGAGCAAGGTGTCGCAGGAACAGGGTGACTGGCTCACCAAGAACGCCGCGACCGCAGCGAAGCTGGACGCGAAGGATGCGGAGAAGATCACCGCAGCGACCAGCAAGATGGCCGACTGCGTGACCAAGGCCGCGACGAAGTAGCCCCGCGCGAAGGCGCGCGCCGAAGCTGCGCGCGCCTCATGGCGTCAGCTCGCTTCGATGTGGCGGACGATCGCGTCGTTCACGAGGTCGGCGTGGGTGATCGGACCCATGTGTCCGGCCTCGGGGATCTCGACGATGCGCGCGTCGGGGATCGCGGTCGCGAGCCGTTGCACGACGCGGCGCTCGGCGAGCGGCGTGCGCGTGCCGGTGAGCAACAGCGTCGGCACTCGGATCGCGGCATAGGCCGGCGCGGCCGTGCGATCGGCGACGAGGCTCTTCACCTCGAGGTAGACCTTGCGACCGACGCGGAGAAACGGCGCGCGCGCAGGTGGAGGCATCGACGTCCAGGTGCCGTTGCCGTTCCACCAATCGACGAACCGTTCGAACCACGCTTCGCTGCCACCGATCGCGTCGTCGACGAGCGCGCTGGCATCGGCGAGCAGCGCATCGACATCGGGCTCGTCCTGCAGTACGCCGAACGCGACCGGATCGTAGAGCGCGAGCGAGCGGATCGACGTGGGATGTCTGCGCGCGTGGATCGCCGCGAGCAAGCCACCATAGGAGTGCCCCACGAGATGCGCCGGCTCGCCGAGCGCGTCGATGATCGCGGCGAGCTCGGTGGAGTCCTGCTCGAAGTGGAACGGCGCATCGGCGGGCCACGGTGGATTCTCGCCGGAGCCGATGAGATCGGGCGCGACGACGCGATGCGTGGCCGCGAGGCGATCGACGAGCTTGCGCCACTGTCGTGCCGACATCCCACCGCTGTGCACGAGCACGACGGGGACACCGGTACCGCGATCGAGGGTGTGCAGCGTCATCCCTCGGAGTCTTCGCACAACCCGAGCGAGACGTCGTCGGGGAATCGCCGCAGCTCCGCGGTAGGATGCGCGCGCGATGGATCGCCCCACCGACGACGACGCGCGCGCGCTGCTCGGACTGCCGATGGCCTACATGCTGCCGGCGAGCGCGGTGCTGGTCGCGGAGGCGCGCAGGATCGTCGAGACGAACCTCGCGCTCGCGCGCGAGCTGAGCGCGCAGGGCATCGGCATCTCGCCGATCTGGGAGCGCAAGGGCAGCCGCGCGGCAGTGCGCGCGGCGATGCTGCCGCCCGAGTTCTCCACGCGGTACTTCAGCGGCGGTGGCTTGGTGGTGCTCGAGAAGCCGAGCGTGCGCACGCTGGTCGCGGAGCTGATGCCGTGGATGGCCGAAGATCCCGGCGGCGCCGCGGTTGCGTTGGAGGACACGCTCGAGGTGTGGACCTCCGAGGATGCACCGCTGCGTCCGCTCGAGTCGCCGTACGGCGGCCACTACAAGCTGCTCTCGTTGATGCTCGCCGACATCGCGCGCAAGGCCGATGCCGGGCTCGACACGCTCGATTGGATCGCATCGCTCGGCCTTCCGGTGGAAGAGTTCCGCGACGACGACGATCCGCCGGAATCGGAGATCCAATCGCGCATGGAGGCGCGCATGGATGCGATGTGGGCCCAAGAAGACGCGTGGCTCGCGGCCGCGCTGCAGTGATTCTATTTCGTCGCCTTCTTGCGCGGCCGTCGTTTGGCGGCCGACGACTGGATGACGAGCTTCCCCACGCCCTTGGCCGGCAGCGGCACCTTCGCGTGATCCACCGCTGCGTCGATCAACGCGTCCACGTCGGGGTGTCGTAATCGGGCGGCGGCTGCGATCGGAATGAAGCGCGTCTGCTTCGCCGAGCCCTGCAAGAGCTGCTTCGGGTCGGGCAGCTGCGGCCCGTTCAGCAGATACAGGAACACGCCGTCGTCACGCACGGCGATCGCGACGATGGCCTCGTTCCCGCGCTCGCCCGGCGCATAGCCGATCACGACGGAATGTGAATAGTCGTAGGCCAGCTCGTTCGCGGTCGGGAACCGCTTGCGCAGCGCAGTGCGGAGCGACCGGAAGATCTTCTGGTGGTTCGCATCGAACCGTTCGAGGAAGGACTGGAGCTCGCCCTCGGGCTCACCTTTGTCGGACGTCTTCTTCATCTGCCGAAGAATGGAATGACCGCATCGCGCGAGTCCACCACGATGCCCAGCACAGAACGCGGGCGAGCGGGGCTTAAAGTGCGGGCGGGCGAAGGACGCGCCTGCGATCACGTGGTACATGGGCCGGCAAATGCGAAGCTTCACTTTCATCCTCGCCGTCACGCTCCTCGCTGCTTGTGAGAAGCAGCCCGAGACTCCGCCCTCCACGACGCCGGAGACCACTGCGGCGCCCACCGATCAGCCGCCGGTCGACGGCGCCGATCCGCAGCCGGCCGATCGTCCCAAGCTCACCGCCGCCGAGTGCGAGTCGCAGGGCGGCAAGGTCGTCGGTGACATCGGTGATGGTGCGATCCATCGCCCCGACTACAAGTGCGAGAGCGGCGAGCCGCCGATCGGCAGCATCACGCCCGATCCCGGTGGACCGGTCGCGATCGAAGGCTCGGTCTGCTGCAAGTAGTCACGAGATCCACACCAGCAAGCCTTCGCCGCGCTCTTCGGCGCGCG
>DASZPU010001129.1:0-9398 GCA_035550195.1 Nannocystaceae bacterium | reverse complement strand
CTGCCCGATGCGCGCGTCGATCTCGAGGCGAGCGAGCGCAACCTCGACGACGAGCTCGGGCGCGTGTGGCCCGACGACGACACGCGCGGTGCATGGTCGCTGCGGCGACGATGGGCCGAGGCCACCGATGCGGTGCTCGGCGATCTGCTCGCGTCCGAGAGCGCGCTCGCAGCCGATGGCTTCTGGGGCCGACGCTTCCTCGCGCGCGTCGCCACGCAATTGCCCGGGCGCGACACCGACGAGTGTGCACCGCTGCCGCCCGAGCATGCGCTGCGCTTGATGGCGGACGCGCCGGTGCCGTGGCTCTCGCACCTCACGCCCGCACAGCTCGGCAAGGCCGCGGCGCTGCGACTCGGTCGGCTGTGGAGCGTCGGGCCCGACGATCTGCCGTCGGGCGAACGACGCGTGCGCGAGCTGTTGCTCTCGCGCATCGAGCTGCACTCCGGCGAGGTGAAACGCGAGCTGCGCGTCGCGGAAGTGCTGCTCAAGCGCGGCAAGATCGCGGGCGTCAGCCTCCTCGGCAAGCGCGATGCATACGGCTGCGATCACTTGATCGTCGCGGACGTGCGGCTGTTGCTCGACAAGAGCTTGCTCGGCGACGCGATGCCGCGCGGATTGGCGTCCGCGCTCGGAGCGATCGCCCCCGCGGCGCAGCGCTTCGTGATGCACGCGGAGATCGACGAGCGCGGCGTGACGCCGGCGTTCGGCGGTATGGCGCTGGTGAGCCCGGCGAGCACGGCGGAGCACGCCGACGCGGACGGCTTCGTGCCCGACCGTGCGCACGGCGTCGGGCACATCTACGTGCGCAGCGAAGGCGGCACGGAGAACCTGCGACGCTTCGCGATCACCCGCATCGTCGCGGTCGACGAGCCGCTGCACGATCAGCGCGAACGGATCCTCGCGGAGCTCGACCTTCGCGGCGTGCTCCCGTTTTGTCGCCCGTGGATCAAGATGCTGCACTCGCCGCACGACGGACGCGACGCGGAGGACGGCGACGGCCGGCCACTCGACGAGGTCGGTCCGGGCTCGGCGATGAACCTTCCGATGAGCCCGATCTGGTTCACGGAAGACGAGCCGTTGCTCGGCGTGGGGTTGTTGCCGGCGGCAACCGGCATCAAGGGGTTGGGCATCGCATGTCGTGCGAGCCTTCCGGGGCTCGGGCTCGAAGGAGAGTTCGCAGCGGGTGCGGCTGCGGCGGCTGCAGTCGCGAGCCCTGCTCGATCGCCCTTGTCGCGCTCCTCGTTGCTGAGCAAGGCTTGAGGTCGTGCGAGCTCAGTAGGGTTGGTTTCAAGCAAGGCTGCGCCCTTGCGCTCGTGTGGCGGTTGCTCGCGAATGCTGGCCGCCTATGGCGTCCACCACTCGCGGCAATTCTCCGTGGTCGATCGCGGCTAGCCCAGCGCCTTCTGGACTTTGCTGATCAGGTCGTCGATGACGAAGGGCTTGGTCACGTAGAACCGTGCGCCGAGGTTGATGCCGGCGATCATGCTCTTCGGGTCGTTCTTCGCGGTCAGGAAGATGACCGGTAGCGGTCTCGTGCCTTCGTGGCCTTTGATCGCTTTCACGAAGGTCATGCCGTCGAGTCTCGGCATCATCACGTCGACGATGATGAGATCCGGCTTCGTGCGCTCGAGCGCCGCGAGGCCCGCGAGGCCGTCTTCGCAGCACTGCACCTTGTAGCCGCGTGCGGTCAGCGACTTCTCGAGCAGCGTGCGCACCGACGCGTCGTCCTCGATCACCAAGATGCTCTCGCCGGCCACGCGGCCGCATCATCGCACGGAGCGCGCCGCCGCGTCGACCGGCTCGACGACCGCGGAGATCTCGAGCGACGAAACCTCCGCGTTCGCGGGCTGCGGGACGGCCATCCGCGACACTCGCAGGATCCCGCCGTTGCGCCAGCGACGCAGCTCGACCTCGGCGAACCGTCGCGTCTGCGGCTCGCGCCGCACCACGAGGTGCGATCCGTCGAGCCAGCTCCCGCTGTTCGCGTACACCACGTCGCCGAAGCGCTCGAGCGTGCCGCGATGGCTGTGCCCCATCAGCACCAGCGGCACGCCGGTCACCTCACCGACGCCGGCGGCGACCTCCAACATGTCGCGCGCGACGTTGCGCGGCCGCCGTTTCCTGCGGATGCGCGCGAGCGCGAGCACGCCGAGCGCCACGCCGACCAACAGGCCGATCCACACGTTGCCGAGCGCGCGTCCGATCAGCGCGCCGACGGCCATCGCGGCTGCGGCCGCGAGCATGTGATCGAGCAAGGTGATGCCGAGCAAGCCCGCGACCGTCGTCGCGGTGGGCGGCGGCGCCATCTTCTCGAGCGCTGCGAGTGCGCTCATCTGCAGCCCCGCGTTCGCGGCGACGCGTGCGAGTCGCTCGGCATGGATCTGCTTGCCCGCACGATCGACGCGACCGGGGCCGCCCCACAGTGCGAGCACGCGCCCGGCGGTGCGCAGGTACAGCAAGATCACGCGGATCACGAATCGCCAGCCGCGTGCGAGCGCCCAACGCACGTAGTCCATCGCGCCGAACTTGTCGGGCGCGTCGTAGTCGATCTCGGGCATGAGGTTCGCGAAGCTGCGCGTCGCGACCTCGGCGACCGTCATCACCAGCTCGCCACCGCGCGTCGGCGACAGCACGGCCGGCGTCGCGCAGCTGGGATCGAACTTGTGGCCGTGCTCGATCCACGCCCCGCCGGGCTCGCGCAGGAACCACCGCACGAAGCGGATGCGCCCGGGTGCGAGCGCGCCGAGGTTCTCGAGATCGGTGGTGGTGACGTCGGCGTCCGGCGCCGGCGTCAGCCGTGCGACGATCGCTGCACGCACGTCGCGGTAGAGCAGCTCGGCATCATGGTTGCCGGTGACGAACAGGATGCTCTGCCCGGTGCGCAAGAAACCCTGCAGCGCCGCTTCGACCATCGGATGGGCGTCGAGCACGGCGTGCAGCCGCGCGACGGCGATCTGCTCGGCGCTCTGCTCTCCGCCCTCGAGCTCGATGTTCCAGAAGTCGATGAAGTCGCCGTTGATGACGAGCTGCCAGCGACCCTCGCGCTGGTAGTGCTCGATGAAGCGCGGAAACAGGTCCTCGATGCGCGACGCGAGGTGCACCGCCTCGCCGCGCATGCGCGGCTTCAGGTGCGATCCGAGGTGCAGATCGCTGATGAGCAGGAGATCCGGTTCCACCGATCTCCCGCGAGCCTAGCCTCCGAACGCGAGATCGGCGAGGGCTGCGGCCAGCTTGCGTAGCTGCAGGCCCGCCCGGCGCCGGCGCCCCGGACCGCGAGCCGAGCGCCGTGGTACTCCATGCGTGTCGCGCCCTCGTGCGCGCGCTCTTCCCATGAAGCAGCTCGTCTTCGCGTTCATCGTGATCGTCGCGCACGTCGTGTTCCTCGCCAACCTCTGGCGCTTCACGAAGGTCGTCACCTACGGCCGGCCGATGTACCTCCCCGAGACGTGGGGCCAGCGCATCGCGAGTCTCATGACGTTCTTCTTCGGGCAGAAGAAGGTCGCCGAGGAGAAGGCGAGCTGGCACCACCTCCCGATCTACTGGGGCTTCCTCGTGCTCGGGCTCGCCACCACCGACATGTTGCTCGGGGGCCTGCTCGGCGAGTGGTTCACGCTCGGCACGATCCTCGGCGACACGCTCTACGGCTGGATGCGCTACGCGATCGACATCACCAACGCGATCGTCGTGGTCGCGCTGCTCTACGCGCTCTACCGCCGCATCATCGCGAAGCCGCGCTTCATCCCGGTCAACCTCGACGCGATGCTGATCCTGGGCGGCATCCTCACGCTGTGCCTCACGCACTACGGCCACCACGCGTGGGCGATGGCGGCGACCGGCGTCGAGGACCCCATGCAGCCGATCGCGCTCGGGCTCGAGCGCGTGATGGGCTTGCGCAGCGTCGATCCGAAGATGGCCCACTTCGCCAGCGAGGTGCACTGGTGGGGCCACATGTCGATCATCCTCGGCTTCCTCAACTACCTGCCGTTCTCCAAGCACATCCACGTGCTCGGCTCGGGCCCGAACATCCTTTTGCGCGATCAGGGCCAGCGCATGATCATGCCGAAGCTCGAGCTGGTCGATCGCGAAGGCAACCCGCGCATGGAGAACTGGGGCGTCGGGCGCATCGAGGACTTCACGTGGAAGTCGCTGCTCGACAACTACGCGTGCACCGAGTGTGCGCGCTGCACCACGTACTGCCCCGCGTTCGCCACCGACAAGCCGCTGTCGCCCATGCATCTCATCCACGATCTGAAGGACGAGATGAAGGTGCGCGGCTTCCGATTGGTCGAGCTCGAGCGCCTGGGCAAGCAGATCAAGGTCGACGTGAAGGTCGATGCGCCCGCGCCCGGCGTGATGGCCGAGCCGTTCGAGGGCCATCCCGACTTCGAGGACTTCACCGCGCGCCAGGCTGCATACGCGGCGGTGCGCGAGGATCGTGACTACCGCGAGGTCACCGATCACATCGAGCAGATCAAGAAAGAGCTCGCCGAAGCGCAGCCGCTCGTCGGCGGGCGCATCAAGGACGAGACGCTGTGGGCGTGCACGACCTGTGGCGCGTGCCAAGAGGCGTGTCCGGTGTTCATCGATCACCCGCTCAAGATCCTGCAGATGCGCACGCACATCGTGCTCAACGACGAGCAAGGCACCCGCGTGCCCGCCGGGTTCTCGCGCGCGTTCCAGAAGATCGAAGCCGCCGGCAATCCCTGGGGCCTGCCGCAGTCGCAGCGCATGGCGTGGGCGAGCGGGCTCGAGGTGCCGACCCTCGCCGACAACCCCGACGCCGAGTACCTGCTCTTCGTGGGCTGCGCGGGCTCGTACAGCGACATCTCGAAGAAGGCCACGCGCGCGCTCGTGCGCTGCTTGCAGGCCGCGGGGGTCAGCTTCGCGGTGCTCGGCGAGCAAGAGAAGTGCAACGGCGACACGCTGCGTCGCGGCGGCAACGAGATGGCGTTCCAGCAGCTCGCGAAGGAGAACGTCGAGGCATGGAACGAGCTCGGCGTCCGCAAGATCATCGCGAGCTGTCCGCACTGCTACCACACCATCGCGAACGAATACCCGCAGTTCGGCGGCGAGTACCAGGTGATCCACCACAGCAAGCTGCTCGCGCACTTGCTCGAGACCGGCAGGCTGAAGGTCGATCAACCGCTCGCGAAGAAGATGACCTACCACGACAGCTGCTACATCGGCCGGTGGAACGGCATCTACGACGCACCGCGGGCCGACATCGCAGCGGCGTTGGGGGCGAAGGGCTCGTTCGTCGAGCTCGAGCGCACGCGCGAGCACGGCTTCTGTTGCGGTGCCGGTGGGGCGCGCTTCTGGGACGAGGAGCCGCCGGCGAAGCGCGTGAACATCAACCGCGCGAAGGAGATCGTCGACGCGAAGGTCGAGGCGGTCGGCGTCGCGTGCCCGTTCTGCAAGACGATGATCAGCGACGGGGTGAAGCACTTCAACAAGGACGAAGAGATCGAGGTGCTCGACATCGCCGAGATCCTCGAGCGCGGATTGCCGAAGCCGAAGGCCGAGGCGCAGGCATGAGCAAGCGCGAGCGCATCCACGATCTGCTGGTCGAGGCGTTCGCGCCCGCGGCCCTCGAGGTGATCGACGAGAGCCGCAATCACAGCGTACCCAAGGGCGCCGAGAGCCACTTCAAGGTCGTGGTGGTGAGCGACGCGTTCGCGGGCAAGGCTGCGCTGGCGCGCCATCGGGCGGTGAACGCCGCGATGGGCGAGCTGCTGACGGAGAAACGGATCCACGCGCTGTCGATCCACGCGTACACGCCCGAAGAGTGGAGCGCGCGCGGGCAGACCTTCCCGGCGAGCCCGCCGTGTCTCGGCGGCAGCAAGCACGAAGCTCACTGAGGTGTGAAGAGGATCTTGCCGTCGCTCGCGGAGCTGCGTGCGAGTCGGAGGGCTTCGGCGTGATCCGCCAGCGAGAACGTCGCGCGCACGTCGGCGCGCAGGTCGTCGTGCAGGCGGCGTTGCGCGGCGCGTAGCGTCATGAGCTTGCCCAGCATCGAGGTGCGCTCGAGCCATGCGTACATGGTGAAGCCCTCGACGCGCAGGCGGCCGAAGACGAGCGCGTCGGCGGAGAGCGTGCACGGTGCGCCCGAGAGCATGCCGTAGACGACGAGGGTCGCGTGCTTCGGGAGCGCGGCTGCGAGCTCGCCGGTCGCGTCGCCGGCGATCGCATCGAGCGCGAATGTGACGTCGAGGCGATGGCAGAGCTCGCGGAGCTGGGTCGCCGCGTCGGCGTCGCTCGAGACGACGACGTGCTGCGCCCCGAGCTCCCGCAGCATCGCGGCCTGCTCCGCGCGGCGCACGACGTTGACGAGCGGGATGCCCCGGCGCGCGCACGCGCGCACGATCATCTTGCCGAGCGCACCGGCGGCCGCGTTCTGCACGATCGCGCGATGACCTCCGCGGCGCGCGAGATCCAAGAGCACGGTCGCGGTCATCGGATTGGTGAGCAGCATCGACCCTTGGCGCACGTCGACGCCCTTGCCCAACGGTGCGCACTGCAGCATCGGCGCGCACGCGTACTCGGCCCACGTGCCGTCGCCCAGCGTGCTCGCGAGCGCGACGCGACGACCGACCAGCCAGCGCGCCATCATGCCGCCGCCCGCTTCGATCACCGTGCCGCTGCCCTCGAAGCCGCACACCGCACCGAGCGGGCGCTGCACCTCGTAGCGCTCCTCGAGGTGCAGCAGATCGTTGGGATTGATCGGCGCGGCCTCGATGCGCACGAGCACCTCGCCACGCTGCGGAGTCGGACGCGGGCGCTCGACCAGCTCGACCCCGCCGGGGATCCGCACGAGCGCGCGCATCGTCGTCATCGCTCGAAGCATGACACTGCGGACGCGTGCGTGCGCCTGCCCGAACGGGCGAGCCGACGCGGCGAAATCTCGGCGCTGGGCTGCACGCATGCACGCGCGGTAGCGTCGCGTCGGATGACTCCTGCCGACCCTCGCTGGTCGCTCGCGGTGCCCAGCTCCGGCATCGCGGTCGCGCTCGCGTGGGCGGCCGCGGTGCTGCCGTGGCACGGCGGCACGAGCTTCGGCATCGCGACCTGGGTCCTCGCGCTCGCACACGCGACGACCGTGGTGTTGTGCGTCGCGCACAGCCGCCATCGCCGACGCGCGTGGCAGGTGCAGTCGTTCGGCGCGCTCGCGTATCTATCGTGGATCGCATACGCGGTCGTGCGCAGCGCTGCACAGCTCGATGCGCTGTATGGTGAGCTCGGGCGGGGCGTCGCGATCGTGCTCTTCGCCGGTGGCATCGTGCTCGCGGCGTTGCTGGTGCCGACGGCGGTGTGGTGCGTCGCCACGACGTTGCGCGCGCATGCGGCACGACCCGCCGGCGTCGGTGCGGCGATCGTCGTGCTCGGCTTCGCGATCGGCATCGCGCGCGCACGCGCAGCGGTCGTCGCCGAAGCGAAGCCTGGGCTCGACCGCGATGCCCTCGTCACCGCGTTGCCGACGATGACCGACGGCGCCTCGGCGATGACCTCGGCGCCCGCCGTCTGTGCCGCGTCGCCGAGCGAGCGCGCGGTGACGATCCTCGCCGCGTTCGCGACCGATGACGGGGCCGCGACCGCATGCGTGCAGGCCGACGCCGAGGCAGCCGCGATCGCCGAGCTGCAGCAGCTGCTCGTGCCCGCACGCGGACGCATCGCGCTCGACGTCGTCACGGCGACGCGACCACTCGCGGAAGCGGACCCGGTCGTCGACCTCTTCGCGATCCGCCCCGGGCTCGACGGGGTCTGCGAGGGCCCGCGTTGCTTCGCGCCGTGGCAGCTCGTCGCGCTGCATGCCTTCGCGGCCACGGCTCCGCTCGAGCTGCTGCACGAGCTGCGCTTCGGCTTCGATCCCCGCGTCGTCGGCGTGGAGCGCATCGCGGGCCTCGTGCGCATCGAGACCGCGAGCTTCGCCACCGACGCACACGGCGAGTTGCACGAGCTGCATCGCCTGCGCGTCGACGACCACCGCTCACCCGAGCAAGCGCTGCGCGCCGCCGAGGACTATCTCGCGCGTGCGCAGCAGCCCGACGGTCGCTTCGAGTACCTGCTCGAGCCGTTCAGCGGCGAGTCGTCGATGGAAGGCTTCTCGATCGCGCGCCATGCCGGCACGACCTTCGTGCTGTGCGAGCTCGCCGAAGATCGCGAGCGCGCCCGTGCGATCGCGACGCGTGCGCTCGCGGCCCTCGCCGCACACACGCACCACGAGGGCGAGCTCGCGATGCTCGGCGATGCGCCCGGCGATCCGCCGCCGTACGACCTCGGCGACGCCGCGCTCGGTGCGATCGCGTACGCTTCTTGCCGCCCGCTCGTCGGCGATCGTTTCGACGACGAGCTCGCCGCGCTCGCTCGCTTCCTGCTCGCGATGCAGCGCGACGACGGCTCGTTCCACCCGCAGTACGACGGCGGCATCGTGCGCGGCCCCGAGCCGCTCTTCGCGGTCGGCCAGGCCGTGCTCGCGCTCGTGCTGCTCGAGCCGATGCGCTCCGATCGCTTCCCGCCCCACGCCGACATCGTGCGCGCCGTGCAGGCCGCGATGGATCACGTCGCGCACGACTACTGGTCGGGGTTCGGCGCCGACTTCTTCTACATGGAAGAGAACTGGCACTGCCTGGCCGCGCGCGCGGCCCTGCCCCACCATCGCCACGACGGCTACGAGCGCTTCTGCTTGGACTATGCGCGCTGGAAATCGCGGCTCGTATTCGACGCGAGCGACGGCGTCGCGCCCGATCTCGTCGGCGGCTACGGCTTCGGCAACCTGGTGCTCCCGTGGACGGCCGGGTCCGCGACGTTCGGCGAAACCGCCGCGGCTGCGCTCGCGATCGCCGATGCACGCGGCGAAGACCGCGAGCCGATCGCCACACGACTACGCCTCGCGCTCGCGTTCCTCGTGCACCACCAGTGGAAGGACGCGGAGTGCTTCGCGTGCAGCGCGAGCCATCCGATCGCCGGTGCGTGGAGCGAGCATCCCGGATCGCCGACGATCCGCATCGATCATGTGCAACACGCGATGGCGGCGTTGGGCGCCGCCCAACGCCTGGTAAGGTAATTCGCCGAAGGCGCGCAGCGACTGCGACCGAAGGGCGCTGTCGCTGCCGTCGATGCCGATCAGCTCGCCGCAGCCGCCGGCCGCGAGTGCGCGAGCGTGCGCCGACCATCCTCGAAGAACACGTTCATCGTCATCGGGCTGGGGAACGACTCGACCACGCCCTGCCCGAACTTCGGATGCTCGATGCGCTCGCCCGGCTGGTAGCTCTGGCTCATCGCGTAGTCGCGCACGGGGAGATCGAGGTTCGGATCGATCATCGGCGTGGTCGCGCCCGCGGGCCGTGCGACCTTGCGGGCGGGCTTCTTGCCCGACGCACGCGCGGCGGCTTTCACCGCGG
>DASZPU010001128.1:0-1838 GCA_035550195.1 Nannocystaceae bacterium | reverse complement strand
GCGCGCGGGTGCCGGTGTCGACGCGGGCGCTTCGACCGATGCGGGGTCCGCAGACGCGCGCGATGGCAGGGACGCCGGCGGCGGTGCGGGTGCGTCGCGGGGCGGCGTCGCGATGGGCGCGACCGCGGCTGGCGCGAGCACGTCCACAGGTGGCGTGACGATCGCGGGCGGCTCGTCGCGCAGCGCGACCGCGAGCGCGCCTCCGGTCGCACCCAACGCGAGCGCCACCACCGTGAGCCCGAGCATGCGCCGCGGCGCGATCGTTCGCGGCCGCTCGGGCATCACGCTCGCGTGCGCGAGCACGGTGTGATCGGCGGGTCGCGGCGCGCTGCCGGTCGCACGGAGCGCCGCGGTCATCGCATGCGCATCGGCGAAGCGGTCGGCGGGATCCTTCGCGAGCGCGCGCGCGACCAGCCGCAGCGCATCCGCCGGGATGTCGCCCGACAACGGCGGTGGCGCGTCGTGCAAGTGCGCGTCGATCAGGTCCGCCACGCGTCGCGAGGTGAACGGTGGCTGCCCGCTCAACATCTCGTACGCGACGCAGCCGAGCGCGTAGAGATCGGCGCGCCCGTCGATCGCGCCCGCACGGATCTGTTCGGGCGCCATGTAGCCGGGCGTGCCGAGCCGTGCACCGCTCGTCGTCAGCCCACCGCCGACCTCCGCAGCGAGCTGCGGCTTGCACAGCCCGAAGTCGAGCAGCTTGCAGTGATCAGTGCCGCCTTCGCGCCGCACGAGGAACACGTTCGCGGGCTTGAGATCGCGGTGCACGATGCCGACATCGTGGGCCGCCGCGAGTGCGGAGCACAGCTGCACGAGGATGCCGGCGACGCGCGGCCACGGCATCGGTGCATGCGCCGCGATCTCTTCGGACAGCGCGCGGCCACGCAAGAGCTCCATCACGAGGAAAGGTCCGCTGTCGGCATCGACGCCGAAGTCGTCGACGCGCACGATGTGCTCGTGACCGATCGCCGACGCGGCCTGGGCCTCGCGCAGCAGTCGCGCCGCGTGATCGCCCGCGGCCTCGCGCCGCAGCAGCTTGATCGCGACGCGCTTGCCGATCGGCACCAGCTCGGCCTCCCACACCGAGCCCATGCCGCCGCGGCCGATCTCGCGGACGAGCCGATAGCGGCCCGCGATGCGCTCGCGCTCGGGTGACGGGCTGGGCGCCCCGAGCGATGCCGCCAACAGACGAGCCTTTGCGGCCGCACGGAGCTGCGGGGGCGCGGCACTGGGCCGTGCGAGGTCGATCGCGACGCCCTCGTCCTCCTCGCCCATCGCTCGCGATCCTACTCCACTCGCACCGCAATCGATTCCGCCGCTACGATTACCACCTCCCCGAGGACGCGGGATGCGTCCGCGGAGCCTCGAGATGTCGTACCTGCGATCCAACGTTCATTCGCGCACGCTCGCGGCCATCGTCGCGTCGGCGATCGCGCTGACCGAGCAGCATGCGCTCGCCCAGCCGACCGCGGCCGAGCCCGAAGCGAGCGCGCCCGCCGAAGAGAGCGAAGCGCCGCAGGAGAACCCTGCGCTCGGACTCTCGCGCGCGCACTTCAAGGCCGGGCTCGCGGCCTACGAGCGCGAGGACTACGCCGACGCGATCGGTCACTGGGAGCAGGCCCACGCGTTGATGCAGAGCGTGCCCGAGCTCATCGGCCCGCGGCACATCATGCAGCTCGACCTCGCGCAGGCGCACATGCGTGCCTACGATCGCGACGGCCGACGCGAGCATCTCGACAGCGCGCGCGGGCTGCTCGAGTCGTACATCGCGTGGCTCGATCGACCGGGGCATCGACTCACGCCCGACGAGCGTGAAGATCGTCCGCGCGCGCTCACGA
>DASZPU010001127.1:0-1558 GCA_035550195.1 Nannocystaceae bacterium | reverse complement strand
CCCGCGCTCCGCCACCGCTCGCGAGGCGTAGCATCGCGTCGAGCGCGGCCGCACCGTGGCCGACCGCGACGACGTCGAACACCGCCGCGCGCGTGTCCTCGTCCGGGTCGAGGCCGCCGAGGATCGCGGCGGTGGTCGACTCGGCGAACGCGGCATCGTCGTCGGAGATCGTGCACGCGTCCTGATCGCGACCCGCTGCGAGCAGTGCGGGCATCACCACCTCGTCGACCAGCCGCACGTCACCGAGCTCGCTACGCTCGCGCGTCACGATCTCGCGCGCTTCGTCGGCATCGCGCGCGAGCAAGCGCTGGTAGTAGCTCACGTCGGTGCTGAGCGGGCGCGTGTCGCCGAGCACGACGTCGAGCAGCTCGAAGCCGGGCATGTGGCGCCCGAGCGCGGCGAGGCACAGCGTGAGCGGCGTGGCGACGGCGAGGCCCACCGCGCCCCAGATCCACGTCCAGAACACCGCAGAGATCAGCAGCGCGAGCGACGACACCCCGACGCGGCGCGCCATCACCACCGGCTCGACGATGTACGCGAACGCGGCATCGAGCGCGACGCACAGCGCGAACGTGCCGAGCGTCGCATACCAGCCCGGCGTGCTCGCGAACGCGATGATGCATGCGAGCGCGGTGACCGAGAGCGCGCCGAGGTACGGCACGAAGCGCAGGAGCGCCATCGCGAAGCCGAACAGCGCAGGGTAGGGCACGCCGAGCAACCACATGCCGGCCGCGACGAGGGCACCGACCGCGGCGTTGAGCAGCGACTGCGTGAGCAGGTAGCGGCTCACGCCCTGGAAGGTCTCGTCGATGAGCCGCGTGGTGACCGTGACGTTGTCGGGACCGACCATGCGGATGACGCGATCGCGCACGTCCTCGCGGCGACCGAGCATGAAGGCGACCAGGACGAGCACCATCACGAACGTGGCCGCGGGTGCGAGCACGAGCTCGACGCTCTGGCGCACGCTGTCGAGCGCCGAGAAGCGCTCGGACACCACGCGCACCGGTCGCGCGCGCTCACGTTCTTCGGTTTCTTCGTCGAGCTCGGCGCTGAGCCGCTCCATCGTGCGATCGATGCGCTCGAGCGTGCGGTTGGTCGGCGCGTCGGTGGTGAGCTTGTCGTGGATCGTCGAGATGTAGCGAGGCGCGTCGCCGGCCAGGTCGCCGATCTGCTGCGCGCCCATCCACGCGACGCTGCCGAGCAGGCCGAGCGCGAACGCGAGCGTGCCCGCGACCGCGAGTGCGCGCGGGAATCGGATGCGCTCGAACAGCTTCACGATCGGCGTGAGCACGAACGCGAGCACCATGCCGAGCGCGAGGGGCATCACCACGGCTTGCGCGACCCACAGCACGCCGACGACGAGCACCACCGTGGCGAGGCCGACGAGGCGTCGCGCGGACGAACCGAATGACGTAGGCGCTGCGGGCACCGCTCGAGCAGAGCCTTCGCACGGCGGCGGCGCTGTCAAATCCGTGCGGCTGCGCCACACCTGCGCGCGAGCGCGCGATCTACTGTGGCTGCGCGCGGGCGAGCGCGTCGCGGGTGGCCGCCACCAGCG
>DASZPU010001126.1:0-2527 GCA_035550195.1 Nannocystaceae bacterium | reverse complement strand
TTGAGCCCATCGCGGGGATCGGAAAGACTGCGGGGATGCGATCCCGGACGGAGCTGGGCGTGCTGGTCGTGACGGCGGGCAGCGAGCCGGCTGCGCAGCCGCAGCGCGCCGCGCCCGACAAGGCCGCGCTCTTCGGCGATGCGTCGTTGGTACCGAGCCGCGAAGGTGAAGCCGCGCGACGCGAGCTCGCGAGCGCGGGAGAGATCGCCGCAGTGTTGCGTGCGAGTGGCTGGATCGATCGCGTGCACGTCGACGTCGAGCAGGGCGAGTCGGTGCGCGTGGTGATCGCCGGCACGCGTGGTGTGGCCGCGCCCGCCGAGCTCGAGGCGGAGATCGCCGCGATCGTGGCGGGCGTGCTCGCGCGCGACGACGCGGAGATCGTGCTCGCGATCGCGACGCCGCCCGAGTCACCCGCACGGCCGCGCCGCGAGCTCCCGCTCGCACTGGCCGCGCTCGGTCTCGGCGCGAGTGTGGCGTTGGCGTTGGATCGCGCGCTGCGACGACGGCGTCGACGCGTGCGCTGATCAGGCGGCCATGTACGCGGGCCCGAGCGCGCGCGTCACTTCGTCGGCGTAACCGCGGTACTGATCGAGCGCCGGCGCGAGCCCGTGCTCGAGCGTGAGCGTGAGCCCGACGAGATCACGGCGATCGAGCGCACCCTCGATGCGCCCGAGCAGCTCGAGCACGCGTCGTCCGTAGTCCGCGACGACGGCACCGAGCGCCGGTGAAGCGTGTCCGACGAGCTCGGAGCTCACGACCACGAACGTCATGAAGCGCTGCAGTCGATCGGCGGTGGCTTCGAAGGCCGCGAGCGCCGAGCCGACGTCCCCCTGGCGCATCGCCATCGCGATCTGGCTGCAGTCGAAGGCGAGGTTGGCCGCGAACGGTCCAGCGGTCGCTGCGGTGCGGTGGGCGAGCTCGTACGCTGGGGCGTGCATGTCTGCACCCATCGCCCCTCGGCGCGTGGAGCTTGAGCGAACCCTGCCCCAGGATGGAACCCTCGGCTGCGGCCGCATCGCACATCGCTTTGGCGACGCCGTCCTCCGTGCCATGCTTCGGCCGTGCACCTCCGCGAGCTCGCCACGACTCTGCTCTGTTCGGTCGCCGTGCTCACGCTCGGCAGCGTCGCGCATGCCGACGAGAAGAACCCCGCGGTCGAGGCCTGCGTCGGCAAGACCGAAGGCGCGCCGTGCAGCTCGCAGCGCACGGTGCAGCTGCCCAGCGGCGAGGCCGCGCCCCAGAGCGAGCCGGGGACATGTCAGCCCGATCAGTGCTGCGAGCTCGACTACTCGCAGGGCTCGCCGCCGAAGAGCAACTGCGGGCCGTGTCTCGCGTGCAAGCCGGGCGCGCCGGTGCCGACCACCGGAGGTGATGCGGGCGCGAGCGACACCCACGTCGAGCCGCCGCGCGGCGAGGACGGTGGACCGCCGCCGACCGAGCCTTCGAAGAAAGGGTGCGCGATCGGGGGCGATGCGTTTGGTGGTGCCGCGCTCGTGGTCGTGTTCGCGATGGTGATCCGTCGCAGGCGTTGATGGTTGCAACAGCGCCCCTTTGCGGGGCGCAGTTGCTGCTCGCCTTCGGCGAATTACTTCATCAACGGCAACGGGTCGGGGGTCGTGCGGGGGCTTCGGGGATTGCTAGCCCTTGCATTCTTTTGCGTTGCCGTTGTCCAGCGCCTTGATCTGCTCGAGCGCGGCGCTCTTCCAGTCTTCGGTCGCCGACGGGTAGCCGGCATGCGCCACGAGGTCGAGGCACTGCAACGCGAGGTCGCACTCGCCACGCTCGACGTACGCGAGTGACGAGTAGAAGAGCGCGTACGCGACGAAGTCGTGATCGGGGTAGTTGACGACGACCTCGTACCACTCCATCAGCGCCTCGTAGAACGAGGACTGCATGTAGAAGCCGTAGCCCATCCAGAAGCGCACCTCGGGGATGCGCGCGCTGCCGGGGAACGAGGAGAGGAACGCCGCGAACAGCTCGTTCGACTTCTCGTAGTCGCCGGCGTCGAACGCCGCGTAGGCCTCGTCGAACGCCTTGTCCGCCGACTTGCCCTTCGCCGGATCCACCTTCGTGCCACCGGCATCGGCGTTCGTGCCGTCGAAGGTGAACACGAACGTGTCGACGCTCTCGGCCTTGTAGCTGCCCTTCGGGGTGAGATCGAGGCTCTTGGCCTTGTACTTCGTCCAGGTGCCGCCGCCGTCTTCCGTCTCGGCCCACAGTCGCACTTCGCTCGCCGCGAGCGGCGTCGTGCCGTCACCGAGCAGCGCTTCGCCACCGTCCGCGATCGTGAAGCCGACCGACTCGCCCTTCTTCGGGCTGCCCGGCGACCACACCTTGCCGCTCTTGTACTGCAGGTGCACCTTCAGCACGCCGCCGGTCTTGTTGCGCACGCTGAGCTGGCGCGACTTGAACGTGACGGTCTTGGGCTTGGGCTTGTCGGCCTCGACCATCGCCCACGCGGCACCGGTACCGATCGCGTTGGTGCCGTACTTCACCCAGATGAAGCCGTCCTCGCCCCAACCCGTGT
>DASZPU010001125.1:0-14495 GCA_035550195.1 Nannocystaceae bacterium | reverse complement strand
AGGTAGCGCGTGAGCGGAACGCCCCAGAAGTCGACTTGCTGCGTCGCCTGGACCACCGAGTGCAGCTCGATCACGTCGGCGGGTTGTTGGCGATCCATGTTCATGAGTCGCAGGCTGCCGTAGCCGCAGAAGTCGGCGCTGTACTGCTCGGGCAGCACTTCGGGCTGCAGTGCGAGCGCGATGCCGCTGACCTGGAAGCCGTACTCGGTGTCGTCCGCGTACGTGCGCCGGAAGTGCATCGTGTCGAAGATGCCGAGCGCGGCGGGACCGGTCTTGCCCATCACGACGGCGGTACCGCGATCGCTGGACTGCTCGACGAGCTGCAGCTGCATCGGCCAGAGGTAGCCCGACTCCGTATAAGGATGCAGCGAGCGCACCTCGAGCGCGCCGCCAGCCTCGGGCTTGTGCAGGAGCGCGGAGAGCATGAGCGGCCCGCGGCGATCGATCACGTGACACCACGACTCGTGCACGACGCCGGCCGCACCGCTGTGCGGTCGCAACAGCTCCGCGACCGATTCCTCGAGCCACGCGGACGCGTCCTCGCGGCCGAGCAGCCGCTGCCAGATCGGTGTGCGATCGCTGTCGACCGTGCGGACTTCCATCGCCCGCGAGGCTAGCTGAGTTTTGGTCGCGCCGTCCGGCGCTCTTCCTGGCGCGAGCAGTCGTGCTCGCTGTCCGCCGTGGCAAAGCCACGTCGGGCTCGAGGTTCGTTGTCGCTATCAGCCTTCGGGCGGTGGCAGCACGTCGCACGAGAGCTGGATCAGCTCGAGCGCGTCGGAGAGCGCGGTGGTGAGATCACCCTGGCAGATGTCACCGAACAGGCCGTTGGGCACCATCTCGGTGAAGTCGCGCAACGTCGCGGCCTCGATCGCTTCGCCGAACGCCGACTCGCACTGACCGGGGCCGGGGCCGGCGACGGTGACCACGACGTAGCGATCTTCGCCGGCCGCGAACGTGTCGAGCACGCTCTTGGTCTGCGCGGGATTCGTCGTGGTCCAGTCGGCGTCGTCGTCCTCGTCGGTGAGGATCACCAGCACGAGCAGCGAGTCTTCGCCGCGATAGAAGCCGTCGTTGACGTCGCCGGTCGCGGACTTCTCGACGAACATCTCGAGCGTGTCGAGCGGACGCTCGTGGCCGCAATCGGATCCACCGTTGCCGGGGATCGGATGCTCGGCCAGGCACGAGAAGCCGGTGGAGATGCCGGCCGCAGGCCCGTCGAGCCACGGCGAGCCCGCGGTGCCGCAGTCGCCACTGAACGCCGAGCCGCCGAACAGCGCGCCGTCGAGACCCATCGTCGTCGCGCAACCGTCGTAGTCGAAGTTGACGCTCGAGTTGGTGACGCCGATGCGATAGCCGAGCGCGTTGCCGTCGTTGCCCACGTAGTCGTCGAGCACTTGCACGAACGCGGGGAAGTTCGCGGCGAGGTTGGCCTGCTCTTCGTGCATCGATGCGGAGATGTCGACGACGAAGAGCACGTCGATGTACGAACAGCCCGCGCCCATCGTGCCGCCATCGTCGGCGCCGCCGCTGTCGCCCATGCCCACATCGAAGATCGGATCGAGCGTGTCGTCGGCCGGCGTGCTGTCGCCCGATCCGCCGCTCTCGCCGGGCGCGTTCGAGCTCGCGCCGCCGCCTTCCGACTCTTCGCTCGGCGCACCCGAGCTGTCGATGCCGCCGTGGCTGCCCTCGCCGAAGAGACCTTCGTCGCCGCGCTGCGTGCCGCCGCACGCGATCGCGAACGCGATGCTGCCCACCGAAGCTACGCGTGATCGTGCTCGCATGCCGCCGCCTTCGCGGAGGCATTGGCCACCGACGTCCGCGATCGTTGCGCGATCGTCATCCGGCCTGCAGCGCGGCCAGGAGCGTGTCGGCAGAGACGACCGCACCGGGATGATCCGGCGTGGGCAGCACGACCGCGACGATGCCGTCCTCGACCATGCCCGGCAGCCACTCCGCGAGGAATCCGTCGAGCGCGATCGGTCTTGCGCGGTAGCGCGACCAGTCACCGCCGATGCAGAGCGCCGCGGACTCCTCGTCGGGCCACAGCGGCAACGCTTCGCGCCCGTTGCCGGCGCTCGATCGCGCCCACGTCTTCTTGCGCAGGCCCCATACGGATCCCGATGCGCGTACGCCCGCGACGAACCGCGCGACGCGTTCGTCGTCGTTGGTGTCGTGCGGTGCTTCGGCGCTCGGCCACACGATCTCGCCCTCGATCGCGGCGGCCTTGCGCTTCGCACCCACGTCGTCGAGCCACGGCAACACGACGTCGCGCTCGATGCGATCGATCGCTTCGCCATCCGCCGCGACGACGACGATCACCGCTTGCTTCTCCGCCGTGCGCACGAGCTGCACGTCGGCACCCGCGACGAGCCGCCCCAGCCCCGCGGCCACGCGCGTCCAGTCGGGCGGCGCGGGGAACGAAAGCGAAACGATGCGCTGCCGCATGGCGCGAGGCTACCAGCCGGCGGTAGCATCACGCGACGCCGCACCGATGCGGATCCTCTATCTCTCGCAGTACTTTCCGCCCGAGATGGGGGCACCGGCTGCGCGCGTGTCGGAGCTCGCGGCGCGGTGGGTCGAGCGTGGGCACGAGGTCTGCGTGCTCACCGGCTTTCCCAACCATCCCACCGGTATCGTGCCGGTCGAGTATCGCGGGCGCATCTTGCAGCGCGAGACCTGGCGCGGGGTCGAGGTCTTGCGCACGTGGATCTACGCCGCGCCGAACAAGGGCGTGCTCGCACGCAGCCTCGCGTATGCATCGTTCGCGGGATCGTCGGTCGCGCTCGGTGGGCTCGCACGCGAGGTGCGACGTGCCGACGTCGTGCTCGCCACCTCGCCGCAGTTCCTCTGTGCGCTCTCCGGGTGGACGCTCGCACGCGCGTGGCGAGTGCCGTACGCGCTCGAGATCCGCGATCTCTGGCCGCAGAGCATCGTCGAGGTCGGTGCGCTGCCCGAGTCTCACCCGATGGTCGCGGTGCTGCGCCGACTCGAGCGCTTCGTCTATCGCGAGGCCGATCTGCTGGTCGGGGTCACCGATTCCTTCGCACGGATCTGGCGCGCGCAGGGCATCGACCCCGCGAAGATCCGCGTGATCAAGAACGGTGTCGATCTGCAGGCCTTCCGCCCCGATGTCGACGGCGCGAAGATCCGGGCCGAGCTCGGGCTCGGCGATCGCTTCGTGGTCGGCTACATCGGCACGATCGGCATGGCGCACGGGCTCGGCACGCTGCTCGACGTCGCCGAGCGACTGCGCGCGCGCACGGACATCGTGTTCGCGCTCGTCGGTGAAGGTGCAGAGAAGGCTGCGCTCGCCGAGCAGGCGCGCGCACGCGGGCTCGACAGCGTGCGCTTCGTCGGCGAGCTGCCGCGCGCGCGGATCCCCGAAGTGCTGGCGGCCACCGACCTCGCGGTGGTGATGCTGCGGGACACGCCGCTGTTCGAGACGGTGCTGCCGAGCAAGCTGTTCGAGATCATGGGCTGCGCGCGACCGCTCGCACTCGCGGTCGGTGGCGAGGCGCGCAAGCTGGTGGAGGAGGCGGGCGCGGGCTACGTCGTGCCGCCGCAGGATGCCGCGGCGATGACCGACGCGATCCTGCACGCGAAGGCGAACCCGGCCGAGGCGCGCGCACGCCCGGATGCGGGCCGGCGCTTCGTCGAGGCCCACTTCGATCGCCGCGCGCTCGCGGATCGCTACCTCGACGAGCTGATCGCACTCGTCGGGAACGCTCGGTAGCGCTGCGTCCACCACCACCCGCGTGGACGGTGCCACGCGGTCCGAGTCGCCCCCACGACGCGCGCGCGTCGAGTCCGCGATCGCGCGCGCACGCGCGGCCGTGTGCGCCGAGCAACGCGACGACGGATCGTGGCGCGGCAACATCGACGCCGGCCCGCTCTTCACCGCGGTCGCGCTCGCGCTCGAGCACGCGCTCGGGGTGTTGCGACCGCACGATGCGATCGCGGGCGTGCGGCGGCTACGAGCAGCGCAGCTCGCCGACGGCGGTATCGCGGCGTGGCCGGGCGCCGATCGCAGCAGCCACGAAGCCACCAGCTTCTGGCTCGCAGGCATGCACGCGGGCGGCGTCGCGAAGGACGATCCCGCGCTGCTCGCAGCGCGGCGCTTCCTCGCCGCGGGCGGTGGGCTGAACCGGAATCTGCTCATCGTACGCGTGGTGCTCGCAGCCGCAGGCGTGCTCGATCCGCGCGAGCTGCCGCCGATTCCACTGGCGTACAAGCTCGTGCCCGGCCACGAGTCCGTGCTCGCGCGCTTCTTCGGCGTGAACGCGCTCGTGCCGTTGCACACCTTGCCCGCGCTCGCGTACGCGTTGCGCCGCGGCCACGTTGGACCGTCGCGCGCGAGCGCACGCGTGATCGACTATCTGAGCGCGCGCCAGGACGAGAGCGGAAGCCTCGCCGGCGTGCCGTTCTACACGATGCTCATGGCGCTCGTGCTGCGACGCTTCGGCGTGCCGGAGGGCGACGATCGCATCGTTCGTGCGATCGCGTTCGCACGACGCACGTGGAGCTGGGACGAGCACGGCCTGCACGTGGGACCGTTCCACTGCGAGAGCTGGGACACCGCGCACGCGCTGCGCGGCCTCGGGGACGATCACGCAGCGATCGATCGCGGGCTCGCGTGGTTGGTGGCCACACAGTCGCGTGGGCCGGCGCCGCGCGACTGGCAGACACCGCCGCGCGATGCACCGCGCCACGGTGGTTGGTCGTGGCAGAGCGGCAACGCGCGCAACCCCGACATCGACACCACCGCAGTCGTGCTCGCCGCGCTCGCGCGTCACGACAGCTGGGCGCGCGGTGACGTGCGCCACGCCGTGCGCACGGGCGCCGACTGGTTGCGCGCGCTGCAGAACCCCGACGGTGGCTTCGCGGCGTTCTCCCACGGCAAGCGAACCGCGCCGCTCGGTGCGTTGCATCTGCCGCGCGCGGGGCTGCGCGATCGCATCGCGCGTTGGCTCGCGGAGCACGGCGATCCGTCGAGCGCCGACGTCACCGGCCGTGTGCTGCAAGGGCTCGGCGCGGTCGGGCATCGGCGCGGTGAGCTCTGCATCGATCGCGCGGTGACGTTTCTCGCTCGCCACCAGCTCGGCGACGGATCGTGGTGGGGCCGCTGGGCGATCGCGTATCTGCCCGCGACCAGCTACATCGTCAGCGGTCTCGTCGCCGTCGGCGTCGATCCGCGCTCGCGCATGGTCCAACGCGCGCTGCAGTGGTTGCGCGCGCGGCAGAATCGCGACGGTGGCTTCGGCGAGACCCCCGATGCGTTCGCGGATCCGCGGCGCGCGGGGCAGGGGCCGTCGTCGGTGCAGGTGACCAGCATCGTCACGATCGCCTTGTGCGACGCGGGGCTGGGCACCACCGCGACGGTGACGCGCGCGATCGACTGGTTGCTCGCGCACCAACGTGACGACGGACGCTGGGACGACGACGCGTGCTACGGCGTGATCTTCCCGCATCGCTACTACTACCGCTCGGACGCGTTCCCCACCCACATGGCACTCGAGGCCCTGCACGCCCATGCACGCTGAAGCACGCGCACACGACGAGCTCGAGCTGGCCATCGCCCGCGCGCAGGCGCTGGCGTGGAGCGAGCAGCACGACGACGGCACCTGGGAGTGTCGCGGCGACACCGGTCCGCTCATCACGACGCATGTGCTCGTGGTGCTGCACTACATCGGTGCGCTCGACGACGCGCTCGCGGCCGGGGTCGCATCGCATCTCGCCGCGCAGCAACACGACGACGGATCGCTGCCGATCCATCCCGGTGGGCCCGGCGATCTCGGCACCACTGCATGCGTGTGGGCGGCGCTGCACGTCGCGCGCAGCGAGCCGCACGCCGAAGCGGCCGCGCGCGACTACGTGATGCGCAACGGCGGCATCGAGCGCTTGCTCGACGGACTCGCCGAAGGCGATCTCGGAGCGCTCTTCGCTGCGATGGCCGGGCTCATCGATCCCCAGCGCTTGCCCGACTGGCCGGTCACGACGATCGCGCGTCCGACGATCCGCCGCTGGCTCGAGCGGCGCGTGAGCATGTACTTCCTCAACCTGCCGTTCGAGGCCTACCTCATCACGCGGCACCTGAAGCTCGGCGCGCCGGATCGCAGCGCAGCCGCGTCGCGCGTGCGCGCGGCCTGCCGCGACACCTACGACAACTTCCAGAACTCCGACGGCAGCTTCAACGAGATGGCGCTGCAGACCGCGACCATGCTCGCGACGCTGCACGCGTGCGGTGAGCACGGCGATCGCTACGAGCGCGCGCTCGCGTGGCTGCGCACGCAAGCGTGGCCCGAGGAACACGGGCTCAACTTCAGCACCTTCAGCTCGGTGGTGTGGACGACCGCATATCTCGCGCACGCGATGCTGACGAGCGGCGTCGCGGCCGACGATCCGCGCATCGTACGAGCGCTGCGTTGGCTCGTCGGTGCGCAGTGCATGGTCGATCAAGTCGCGCAGCTCAACCCCGAGCGCGGCGCGCTGCGTCGCGGCGGCTGGGCGTTCCAACGCGTGAACGAGCGCTTGCCCGACAACGACGAACACCGCGGTCGTGCTCGCACTCTTCGGTGCGGCGTTGCGGCGTCGCGAGCTGCCTTCGTCGCTGCGGGCCGAGCTCGCGCGCTCGCACGCGCTCGGCGTGCGCTGGCTGCTCGGCATGCAGAACCCCGACGGTGGCTGGGCGGCGTACACGAAAGGTCATCGCTCGAAGCGACCGGGCGCAGGCATCACTGCACCGATGCGGTTCCCGCCGCGACTCGGCGAGCTGCGTCGCTGTTGGGCCGATCTCCCGCTCGCGATCGGCGACCCGTCGACCGAAGGTTTGAGCGGTCGATGCGTGCGTGCGCTCGGGCTCGCGGGCAAGCGCGCCGACGACGTCGCGCTCGTGCGCGCGCGCGAGTTCTTGATCGCGCAGCAGACCGACTTCGGAGGTTGGTGGGGCCGCTGGCTCGTGAACTACCTGCCGACCACGGCGCACATCCTGCTCGGCCTCGCGGAGATCGGCGCCGATCTCCGCGCGCCGTGGATCCGCCGCGCGATCGCGTGGGTGCAATCCAAGCAGCGCGCCGACGGCGGTTGGGGCGAGTGCGCCGAGAGCTACGCCGATCCGTCGCGCGCAGGCACAGCGGAGACGAGCATGCCGGGCCTCACCGGCCTCGTCGCGAGCGCGATGATCGCGACCGGCGAGCGCGATCACCCGTGCACGTCGAAGGCGATCCGCTACCTGCTCGACGCCCAGGACGAGCACGGTGCGTGGCCCGATCACGACTGGCTCGCGCCGTCGCTGCCCCCGCGCATGTTCTATCGCTATCCGATCACCACGCGCTTCTATCCGCTCGCTGCGCTCGGCGCGTGGCGATCAGCGTCGCGTTGAACGCGGCAGCCGATGGCGCGCGAGCCAGTCGTCGATGGCCGCGACCTCCTCGGCATCGTCGCCTTGCTGCGCGAGCTCGCGCCCGCGCTCGGCGATCGCGATCGTCTCGCGATCGCGTAGCCCCGCGTCCCAGCGGATCATCGCGTGCTCGTGCTCGAGGTTGCCCATGCGTGCCGGCGAGAACGGGTGCACACGCAGGATCTTCGAGGCCCGCGCGATGAGCGGGAGCGCTTCTGCCACGCGGCCTTGCTCGTACTCGATGCGTGCGAGCCGAAAAAGGGGATGCCAGAGCGCGGCGGCATCGGGACCGAGCGCGCGCTCGTAGAGCTCGATGGCGTGTCGTAGCTGCGCGCGCGCACTCTCGCGGTCGCCGAGCCGCGCGCGCAGGGTGGCCGCGTTGGTGATCGCGATCGCGAGCACACCGATCTCCGGCGAGCTGGCCCGTTCCATGAGCGCGATCGCCTTCTGCTGCGCTTCGAGTGACTCGGGTAGCTTGTCCGACCAGTCACGGAGCGTGCCCAGGTTGGAATAGACGAAGGCGCAGTCGCTGCCAGGCGTGTCGGGATGGCGATCGCAGATCTGCCCCGCGCGCTCGCACGCCGCGAGACCTTCGTCGAGCGCATCGTTCTTCGCGAGCGCAGGCCCCATCGCGGCGAGCGTGATCGCGACCTGCACGTGATCGGGCCCGTGGATCTCCTCGTGGAGCCGCAGTGCCGCGCGCAGCTCGGTCACCGCTTCCTCGGTGCGTCCGAGCTGGGTCAGCGTCACCGCGACGTTGTATTGCATGTTCGCGGCCTTCGGATGGTGGTTGCCGAGCACACGCTCGTAGAGCGCGAACGCTTCGCGCTGCAGCGCGAGCGCTTCGTCGAGGCGACCGAGCGCGCTCGCAGCTCGCGCCAAGCCCCCGAGCGCGGCCGCGATGCGGTGATCGTCGGCAGGTAGGTTCGCACGCAGCAGCGCGAGCGAGGCGCGATGCTCCGCTTCGGCGCGCGCGGGATCGGGTATGCGTGCGAGCGCAGTGCCCACCGAATCATGGATCTGTGCGCGCAGCAACGGATCGCCACCCGCACGTCGTTGGGCGACGACCGCGGGCAGCTCCCACGCGAGTGCGTGGGTCGGCTCGAGCATGCCGCCACCGACGACGTCGATCAGCTTCGGCCAGATCAGCGCTGCGCGTCGATCGTCGCCCGCGCGCGCCGCATGCCCCAGCGCGGTCTCGTAGGCCGTTCGCGCCGCGGGGTAGTCGATCCCTTGGAGCGCGAGCTCGCCCTCCAGCCAGCGCGCTTCGGCTTGCAACGGCGCGCGCTCGAGCGCATCGGCACGCGCGAGCAGCGGTGACAAGCTCTCGCGTGCGACCTGTAGATGTCCGAGCGCGAGCTCGGCATCGACGCGTGCGAGCCCGCGTCGCACGTCCTCGATCTCCGCACGTAGGCCCGCGTCCTGCGGCAACAGCTCGCGGTCCGGATCGGCCTCGGCACAGGGCGAGATCGCGGGCAGTCGACGCGCGGCCAGCAGCGCGTTCGCGGCAGTCTCCGCATCGAGATCGACGAGCGCGATCACCACGGCCGCGAGCGCGTCGCGGCGACGATCGAGGCACGACATCGTGAGCGCGTAGTCGTCCTCCGATCGCTCGTGACGCACGAGGCTCGCCGCGCAGGCCTCGTCGCGCACACGCCACCACTCCTGCGTGTACGCATCGAGCTCGGGCTCGAGCCGCGCCCACGTGTCCGCGGCGATCGGTGCTGCGACGGACGCGAACGCGGCCGCGGTACGTTGCCGAGCTTGCTCGTCCCACGCACCGGCGAGCATGTCGGCATCGCGCGCGCACGGGGGTGCGTCGCGCTGCCACGGTCGCAACGCTGCGACGATCGCGATCGCACCGAGCCCGAGCGCCCATCGTCGTCGCGAGCGCGCGAGTCGTCGCGCCGGATCGATCTCGTCGAGCAGCGCGGCCATGTCGGGCCAACGCGCGCCGGGATCGAACGCGAGCCCACGCAAGAGCGCCACGTGCACGCGACGCGCGACCGGAATGCCGCGACGATGGATCTTCGGCGGTTGCTCCGTAATCGCATGCGCGACCGACAAACCCGTGAACGGACGCTCGCCCCACAGCGCTTCCCACAGCGCGACGCAGAACGCGAACTGATCGCTCTTCGCATCGGCGAGCCCCGCGAATTGCTCGGGGGCCATGTACGCCGGCGTTCCGCCCGAGCCCGCGGTGTGCTCGGTCGCGTCGTCGGGCAGCGTGCTCGCGTTCGCCTCGGGACGCGCGAGCCCGAAGTCGCCGACCTTCAAGCGGCCGTCCTGGCCGAGCAACACGTTCGCGGGCTTGAAGTCGCGGTGCACGAGCCCGGCTGCGTGCGCGGCTGCGAGCCCTCGACCCGCGGCGACGAAGAGCTCGAGCGTGCGCGCGACGTCGGCACGTGTCTGTGGTGGGTGCGCGCTGGTCCACGTCGCGAGCGAGCCGCCGTCGAGCAGCTCCATCGCGACGAACACCTCGTCGTCGACGATGCCGCTGTCGAACACGGTGACGACGTTGGGGTGGGTGAGCTGGGCGAGCGAGCGTGCCTCTCGCAGCAACGTCGCGGTGCGATCGTGCGCGACTGCATCGCGGCGCAGCAGCTTCACCGCGACCTTGCGATCGAGCTGCGGATCGTGGGCCGCGTACACCGAGCCCATGCCGCCTTGCCCGATGCGCGCGATGATCTCGAAGCGACCGACACGCAGCGGCGCGGCGTCGCGATCGAACAGTCGCGCTTGCAGCGAGCCGCGCATGAGCTGGGTGTCGAGGCCGGGCGCGGCCTCGGCGGGCGCGACCAGCAACCCGTCGAGCTCGTCCATCGCGACCTCAGACCACCCGCGGAATCGCGGTGATGGAGGCCTCGAGATCCTGCTCGGTCTGCGGCTCGTCCCCGAGCTCGCGCAGCCGATCCCGCAGCGCCTCACGGGCGCGATGCAACCGCGTGCGTACCGTCGCGGGGGCGATGCCGAGCACCTCGGCGAGCTCGGGACCGTTCAGTCCCTCCCAGTAGTGCAGCTCGAGCGTGATCTGGAAGTCGAGCGGGATCTGCTGCATCGCGGCGAGGATGCGCTCGTGCACCTGCTGATGCGCGGCGATGCGACTCGGCGACAGCCCGAGATCGGCGAGCGAGGACACCGTGAAATCGGGCTCGCGGCGATCGGCGTCGCGCAGCTTGCGACGGATGTGATGACCGAGCTCGCGTCGCGCGATGGTGAAGAGGTACGTGCGAAAGCTGGCTTCGCCGCGGAAGGCCGGCAGCGAGCGCACGCACTCGAGCAGCGTACGACCGACCAGATCCTCGGCGTCGCTGTCGTCGACCTTGTTGCGGAAGAAGCGGCGCAGCGTCGCGAAGTGGCGCTCGAAGAGCTCGTTGCCCGACGCCTTGTCGCCATCTTTCCAGCGCTGCAGCAGGGCGAAGTCGTCCACCGCGCGCAGATGGTACCACGCAGTGCGAAGCGCGTTCACGAGCCCGTCGGTCACCGGCGATGGTAGTGGACGCGCAGCGGCGGAGCGTTCCCGGCTTTCGACTGGTCGATCCGGCGCGCGCAGGGTACACAGGCGCTGCGCATGGGCGAAGAGTCGGCACCCGAAGGCGGACGCGCACACGCGATCCTCTCGATCCAGCTCGAGGACGACGTGCGTGTCGATCGCGAGCGCACGGGTCAGGTCGGCCCGGGCGATCCCGCGCTGGTCGAGCGTCGCATCGCGCGGGCGCTCGAGGCCCTCGAGAAGCTCGACGTGTCGGCGACCTTCTTCGCAGAAGGGCGGCTCGTCGCAGAGATCGATCGCGGACTGTGGCCGCAGCTCGCCGCGCGTCACGAGCTCGGCTGCCAAGGCCTGTCGCGCACCTCGGTCGCGCGGCTCGGGCCCGATCGCTTCGCCGAAGACGCGCGCCGCGGTCGCGAAGCGATCGAGGACGCGGCCGGTGTGCAGGTGCGATCGTTTCGCGCGCCCGAGCTCGCGGTCGATGGCTGCGAGCCGTGGCTCGGTGAAGGCCTCGCCGCCGCGGGCTATCGCATCGATGCATCGCAACGGCTGGAGAATCTCCCGGAGGACGCGAAGGGCGGTTGCTTCGCGCTCGCGGGCAGCGAGGGCGCGGTCGTCGAGCTGCCGCAACCGGCGCTGCAGCTCGGCGGACAGACGATGACGATCGGTAGCGCGACGTTTCGCATGCTGCCGATCGCGACCGTGCGCGTGCTCTTCGAGCTCGCGGAGAAGCAAGGGTTCGTGCCGCAGCTGGTGCTGCAGCTCGGCGATCTCGATCCGCAGGGGCCCACCGGGCTCGAAGCCGAGCAAGGGCTGCGCAAGCGCTTCGAGCACTTGTTGCGCAACACCGGGCGCGACGGCATCGCCGCCAAGCTGCAACAGCTCGGTTGGCGGTGGAGCTTCGGCCCGCTCGGTGCGGCGGTCGATCGCGCCGGCTAGAGTGCTAGCCTGATGGGGTGACGTCGTTGCGCACCTCGGTGCTCGCGCTCTTCGCAGTCGGCTGCGGGCGCGGGCCATTCGAGGCGCCGCAGCTCGATCCCTGTGCGGGTGATGCGTGCACCGCAGTCGCGAAGCTGCAGCGCTCGGTCGACATCCTGTTCGTGATCGACAACTCCGGCTCCATGGGCGTCGAGCAGGGCGTGCTCGCGGGCAACTTCCCGGTGTTCCTCGAGGTGCTCGAGCGCCAGCAGTTCGGCGCGAGCTATCGCATCGGCATCACCACCACGGACCCGCTCACGCTCGGACACCTCGACGTGTCGAGCTGTCGTGGTCGGCTCGAGGACTTCATCTACACCGACTTCGAGACCACAATCGACGAGCAGCAGGCCGGCTGTCTCGCGTCGTGCTCGACGGACGTCGTCGCGACGATCCCGACGCTCACCGCCGACGACACCGTCGCTGCGCCGCGTCCGTGGATCGAGAAGGCCGGCAACGTCACCAACCTCGATGGGGTCGACATCGCCGAAGCGATGCGTTGCGCCGGTCCGCAGGGCATCAACGGCGACGGCTTCGAGGCCCCGCTCGAAGCGATGCGCGCGGTCATCGAAGGCCTCGGCAACTCGAAGGGCTTCCTGCGCGACGAAGCGTTGCTCGCGGTGATCTTCGTGACCGACGAGACCGATTGCTCGATGCCGATCGGCAATCGCGATCCGCTGCAGAGCGACGACGGGCGCGCGCTTTGGTCGGATCCGCTGGGCGACTTTCCCACGTCGGCGGTGTGCTGGAACGCGGGCACCGTGTGCAGCGGTGGCCCCGGCATCTACGACGAGTGTCACGCCGAAGACGTCGACTGGGACGGCGAGCCGACCGATGACGACGACGGCTCCGTGCTCTACCCGGTGTCGCGCTACATCGACGCGCTCACGCTGTTGGCGTCGGACAAGACTGCGCGCGGCGGCACGGGGCAGGTGCTGGTCGCGGCGATCGGTGGCGTGCCGCTCGACTATCCCGAGACCGGCGAGATGCTGTTCGAGGATTCGGAGCTGCCCGAGTTCAACGACGAGTACGGCATCGGACCGGGCTGCGGACGCGGCACCGAGACGGTGAAGAGCCCGCCCGGCATTCCGCCGGTGCGGCTCGCCGAGTTCGCCGAAGCGTTCGCGACCGACGGGCGCAACGTGTTCTCGGTGTGCTCGACCGACTACACGGTCGCGCTGCAACAGATCGCCGGCGCGCTCGGCAAGCTCAGCGCGCGCACGTGCGTGCCCGGTTGCGTCGCCGATCGCGACGACGACGATGCCGGGCTGCAGCCGAACTGTCGCTTGATCGAGCGCGATGCCGCGGGTGTCGAGCGCGTGGTACCCCGTTGCATGATCGGCAGCGGTGCGTGGGAGTTCCCGGGCACGAGCCCCGAGCTGTGCTATCGGCCGCTCATCGACGAAGACGGCAGCACGCCGACCCCGTGGGACGACCTCTCGCGGCAATGCCTCACGCAAGGCGCGAACCTCGAGCTCGTGGTCGAGCGACCCGAAGGTGTGGTCGAGCCCCCGGGCACGGTGGTCGAAGTGTCGTGCGAGCTCACGCGACCGGTCGGCCAGAGCTGCGACGCGCCCGTGCAAGGTTGAACCGGTGCAAGCGCTCGCACGGTGCCGCGTTGGGGTGGCATGGGGCTGCGCAGGATCGCGGCGTGGGCATCGCTCATCGTGCTGTCGGGCTGTTGTGCGCCGAAGGGTGTCGGGCGCACACGCGCCTCCGATCCGACGACGCGTGCGCCCGCGCGTCCGATGGTGCTCGAGCCCTCGCCGGTGCTGCAGCTCGTGCGCGAGGAACGATTCGCCGCGACCGGGCCGCTGATCCGTGAGCGCGACGTCGCACCGCGGTGGCAAGCGCCTGCGCGGGAAGATGCGATGGCGGAGGCCGAGCCCGAGCAGCACTACGACGAAGTCGTCGAAGCCGACGGCATCGTGCGCAAGGTGGTGGTGCCGCGAAAGCGCTTCGCGACGCCCGAGGATCTCGCACGGGCGGCGATCCGCGATGCCGAGTCACGACGGCCGCGCGAGCTGTACATCGATCGCTTGCTGCTGCGCACGTCGGGGCCGATCTGCGATTGCGACGGCGATCTCGAAGAGCGCGCGCGCGTGCGCGCGATGATGATGGCGATGATCAAGCGCGCACGGCCGGCGATCAAGCTGTGCCTCAGCCAGGAGATGGCCGAGGACCCGCGCATCATCGTGAAAGCGCCTGCGCTGCTCGTCGCCGTGCAAGCGCGCCGGCTGGGGCACGTCACCTATCGCTTCGCACCGCGCTTCGAGGTCTCGTCGGGAGGCGTCGAGCTGCGCGAGCTCGAGTGGCAGGGCGAAGCGGGTGCGGAGCTCGGCGAGTGCCTCGCGGGTGCGTTCGAGTCCGCGTACGAAAGCGACGGCGCGTTCCTCGAAGGCGCGCACCACGTGCAGCTGCCACTCGTGGCGTTCGTGCAGCCGCCGTTCGGGATGAACGTCAACAGCCCGTACGGCCTGGTTGCGCTGCACGCATCCTCGCTCGGCTGGCTGCACTTCGAGCGCGGCGAGTACGAGCACGCGCTCGAGTTCTTCGCCGACGCGTGGTGGATGTTCCACCTCGTCGAGTACAAGTACCTCGAAGGCATGGCCTACGAGCGGCTCGGCGATCGTG
>DASZPU010001124.1:0-1662 GCA_035550195.1 Nannocystaceae bacterium | reverse complement strand
GCGGTGTTGCCCGGCGTCTCGCGCAGCGGCATGACGATCTCGTCGGCGCTGCTGCTCGGGCTCGATCGCGCGATGGCAGCGCGCTTCTCGTTCCTCATCAGCGTCATCGCGGTGTCCGGCGCGGTCGCGAAGGAAGGCCTCGAGGTCGCGCTCGCGCCCGCGGACGCGGTGCCCATCGATCCCGTGCCCTACGCGGTCGGGTTCGTCACGTCGCTGGTCGTCGGGCTCGCCGCGCTGCGCGGGTTGTTGGTGCTGGTCGGTCGCGGCAAGGTCGCGGGCTTCGTGGTGTACCTCGCGATCATCGGCGGCGCCGCGATCCTGCTCGGGTGACGACATGCTCGCGTCCTCGTTCTTCGCGCTCGAACGCTTCGGCGAGCGCCCGGCGATCGTCGCACCGGACGGCACGCTGAGCTGGTGCGAGCTCGCGGATGCGATCGCCGGCTACGGCCTCGACGTCGCGCCGGGCGAGCGCGTCGCACTGCTGGGCGCGCCGTCGTTGCAGCTCGTGGTGGCCACGCTCGCCGTGCAGTACGCCGGCGCGATCGCGGTGCCACTCAATCCTCGGCACACCGCGCCCGAGCTCGCGCACGTGCTGCACGACAGCGGAGCTTCGCGCGTGCTGGTCGACGACACGTTGCGCGCGCGCGTCGAGCCGCTGGCCCGGCACATCGCCGCGCTCGCGCCGTCGCACGCAGGCGAACGCGCGCCGCCCTACCCCAGCGCCGACGACGACGTCGCGCTCATCATCTATACCTCGGGCACCACCGGGCCGAGCAAAGGCGTCGCGTTGCCGTGGCGCGCGCTCGCGTCGAACATGGGCGCGCTGTGTCGCGGCTGGGGCTTCGGGCCCGCCGACGTGCTGAGCCACGCGCTGCCGCTGTTCCACGTGCACGGGCTCTGCATCGGCATCTACGGCGCGCTGCTCACCGGCGCGACGATCCTGCTGCATCCCCGCTTCGATGCCGCAGCGATCGTCGCAGACATCCGCGACCGCGGTGCCACCGTGTTCATGGGCGTGCCCACGATGTACGTGCAGCTGCTCGAGCACCTCGACCGCCATCCCGCAGATGCCGTGCCGTTGTCGCGCGCGCGCTTGTTCACGGCCGGCAGCGCCGCGCTCGCGCCCTCGGTGCTCGTGCGCTTCGAAGAGCTCACCGGCGCCCGCATCCTCGAGCGCTACGGCATGACCGAGACGCTCATCACGCTGTCCAATCCGCTGCACGGCGAGCGTCGAGCCGGCACCGTCGGTCGCCCGGTCGACGGCGTGGAGATCCGCATCGTCGACGACGAGCTGCAGGTGCGCGGCGACTCGCTCATGCGCGGCTACTGGAACAATCCCAGCGCGACCGCGGCCGCGTTCGTAGACGGATGGTTTCGCACCGGCGACGTCGCGAAGCAGGATCCCGACGGGTACGTCCGCATCCTCGGCCGGATGAGCACCGACATCGTGAAGAGCGGCGGCTTCAAGCTCTCCACCGCGGAGATCGAGGAGGTCCTGCGCGATCATCCCGGCGTCGCCGAGGTCGCCGTCATCGGGGTCGCGGACGCGAAGTGGGGCGAGCGCGTGGTCGCGGTGGTCGTGCCGCGTGGTGGCACGCCGACGCGCGAGCAGCTCGCATCACACTGTCGCGCCGCGCTGGCCGACTACAAGACACCGCGACA
>DASZPU010001123.1:0-11726 GCA_035550195.1 Nannocystaceae bacterium | reverse complement strand
TCGCCGACGGCAAGCCGCACAAGCTCGACCTGCTCGCGTGGAGCACCCACGAGCCGAAGTCCGTCGAGATCACCGCGACGCCGAAGAGCAACCTGCCGCCGCTCAAGGACGTGCCGCCGTTCTGGACGGTGGGCGCGAAGCAGCTCGACGCGGCACCGGGCAGGCCCGGCGAGTGGGCACGTCGCCGCATGTTCGGCCACGCGAGCCCGATGGTTCAGGTCGTGAGCATCAACGGCGGCATCTTCGATGGCCGTCAGCTCTACGGCAAGAAGCGCTTCATGGTGTACTGGGACTGGGGCGATCGTCAGGAGGAGGGCTACGCGGTCTCCTTCATGCAGGTGCTGCAGAAGGCCCAGGCCGATCTCAATGCGAAGGGCATCGAGATCATGTTCGTGCACGTGCAGTTCCCCACCGGTCGTAAGATCGCGATGAACGACACCGATCTCCGCGCGTGGTCGGACAAGTGGTCGGTCAAGGGCGACGACGGCAACAAGCTGCCGATGATTCCGTTCTACCGTCGACCCAACAAGGTCGAGTTCAACGCGGCGCGCGAGCTCGGCATGGAGAACGCGTACACGGTGATGGAGAACCTCGGGCAGAGCCCGGCGATCGTGTTGCTCGACGACCGCGGCATCGTGCGCTGGCACTCCGAGGGCTTGCAGACGCCGCCCGCGGATGCGCCCGTGCAGAAGCCCGAGCAGTACACCATCATCGAAGCGGTGACGTTCGCGCTGAAGAACCTGTAATCGCAGGCGTGCTCGCGTGACCAACCCCCTGTCGCCGGCGGCGGCGGGGGGTTTTTGCGTGCGCAGATCCGCGAGATCGTTGGGGGCTTTCACGATCGCCGCGGTGCTCGCGTGTGGCGGGGGATCGCAGCACGACGGGCCGGCCGACGGGGGCTCGGAGGGCGGCTCGAGTGGGGGCACAGGTGCCGAGAGCGGCGACACCGAGCCCGGTAGCTGCGCGCCGTCGCCGTTGCGCGTCGGGCTGCAGCGGCTCACGCGGGCCGAGTACAACCGCACCGTCGCCGATCTGTTCGGAGTGACGAGCGCGCCCGCGGATGCGTTCCCGCCCGACTCGGCGACCTCCGGCTTCGACAACAACGCGAAGAGCCTCACGGTGAGCCCACAGCTCGCGGCGCTGCTGCTCGACGCGGCGGAGTCGGTCGCTGCGGACGCGATCGCAAACGAAGGTGGAACGATCATCGCGTGCGATCCCGCGACGACGACGACGTGTGCACGCGACACGCTCGCGGCGCTGGCGTTGCGCGTGTATCGACGACCACCGAGCGACGCCGAGCTCGACGACCTGCTCGAGCTCGTCGCCGACTCGACCGCCGAAGGCGATGCGTTCCCCGCCGCGATCGAGCACGCGCTCGCGGGCATGCTGATGTCGCCGCAGTTCCTCTACAAGAGCGTGCCGCCCGATGGTGTCGTGCCGGAGGGCGGCACGATCGTCGCGCTCGACGACTTCGCGCTCGCGACGAGGCTGTCCTACTTCCTGTGGGGCAGCACGCCCGACGATCAGCTGCTCGCACGCGCGGGCGAGGGCGCGCTGCACGACGAGGCGATGCTGCGTGCGGAGTTCGATCGCATGCTCGCGGATCCGAAGGCGGGCGCGCTCTACGACGGCTTCGTCACGCAGTGGCTGCAGCTCGGCAAGCTCGCGGCCGCGACCCCCGATGCGACCGCGTTCCCCGAGTTCGACGAGACCGTGCGCGCGCAGATGCTCGACGAGACGCGCATGTTCTTCGAAGGCATCCGCACGCGCGACGGCAGTGCGTTGGAGATCGTCAACGGCACGCAGACGTTCGCGAACGCGACGCTCGCGTCGATCTACGGCGTCGAGGGTCCGAGCGGCGACGCACTCGAAGCCGTGAGCCTCGATGCGACGCAGCGCGCGGGCGTGCTGACGATGCCCGCCGTGTTGACGATGACCTCGGGGCCCACGCAGCCCAACATCGTGAAGCGCGGGGTGTGGCTGGCCGAGAGCATCCTGTGTGCTGCTCCACCGCCGCCGCCCGAGGGTGTGCCGCCGCCACCGGATCCGCAGCCCGGCGAGACCGAGCGCGAGCGACTCGAACGTCACCGCGCCGATCCGAGCTGCGGCAGCTGCCACAACCTCATCGATCCGCTGGGCTTCGGCTTCGAGCACTACGACGCGATCGGTCGCTGGCGCGACGACATCGACGGCGAGGCGATCGACGATCTCGGTGCGCTGCCCGACGGCACCACCTACCACGGCATGGTCGAGCTCGCGGGTCTGCTCGCGAACGAAGGCAGCTTGTACGGCACATGTGTGACCACGAAAGTGATGACGTACGCGCTCGGTCGCACGATGGAGGGCGAGGAGTACTGCGTGATCGAGGACATCGGCACGAGCAACGTGACCGTCGACGGGACGCTCTCCGATCTGCTGTGGGCGGTGGTCACCAGCGATGCGTTCGGCAGCGAGGAGGTGGCGCCGTGAAGATCTCCCGCCGCATGATGCTCACCGCGTCCGGCGTCGCGATCGCGCTGCCGGCTCTGCCTTCGCTGTTGCCCCGCGACGCGCGTGCGGGCGGTGGCGCGATCAAACGCTTCGTCGCGCTGTTCTTCCCCAACGGCAGCACGATGCGTCAGGACTGGACGTTGTCGGGCAGCGGCACCGACTACACGATGGGTGAGGCCCACGTGTCGCTCGAGCCGCTGCGCGACAAGCTGTCGATGTTCAAGAACTTGAACGGCGACTACGGTGGCGCGCCCGATCACTCGCGCGGCACCGCGTCGTTCCTCACCGGCGCGCCGATCAACGACATGACGACACCGCAGGTCGATCTCTCGATCGACCAGGCGATCGCCGATGCGATCGATCCGCCGACCACGATCCGTTCGCTGCACCTCGGGCCCACGCCGTATGCATCGGGGCCGCCCTCGGACACCGGCTGGCCGTCGGGCTACAACACGTACATCTCGTGGTCGTCGCCGACCGCACCGAACGCGCCGCTGGAGAGCGCGCAGGTGGCCTTCGATCAGGTCTACGTGCCGCCCGATGCCGATCCTGCGCTGGCGGCCAAGCGCCTCCGCATGCGCCAGTCGATCCTCGATCACACCATCGATCAGATCGATTCGATCGACGCGCGCCTCGGCAGTGACGACAAGCAGAAGCTCGACGAGTATCTCACTGCGGTGCGCGAGGTGGAGATGGGCCTGCAGGTCGATCCACCGCCGCCGTCGTGCGGCGACGGCTCGGTCGCGCCGGGTGATGGCCTCGCGTTCGCCGAGCACACCAAGGCGATGCTCGACGTCATCGTGCTCGCGCTGCGTTGCGACTCGACGCGCATCATCACCTATTCGATGGACTACGGCTTCGGCAACAAGGACTTCACGTTCCTCGGCAACGGGTCGTGCAAGCACCACAACCTCTCGCACAGCGGCAACACGGCCGACATCATCACGAAGCACAAGGGCATCGTGCGCTGGTACATGGATCAGATCGCGTACTTCCTCGGTGCGCTCGACGGCCAAGACGACGGCAGCGGCGCGACGTTGCTCGACGACAGCGTGATCTACATCGGCAGCGACGTCGGTGATGGTTGGGCCCACGCGCACGGCGATCTCACCGCGATGATCGCCGGCGGTGGTGCCGGTGCGTTGAACCCCGGGCGGCTCGTCGATGCCGCGGGCTCGTCGTACGACTCGGTGCTGCTCGCGCTCGCGCACGCGATGGACGCTCCGCTCGGATCCTTCAGCGGCGCATCGACGCCCTTCACCGGCCTCTGAGCCGCGGAAAAATGGTCGCGACGTGAGCCGCCCCGCCGGGGTGGTCGCGTCTCATGCACCAAATGAAATGCTGCGATGGTGTCATCGCTGCGCTCGCCGTCGTCGCGGGTTGCAGCGGTCCTTCCCCTGCTGCGTCCACGACTGCCGCCGAGACGAGTGGAATCTCGACATCGGCCACGAGCAGCGAGTCCGGGGCGGTCGAGTCGTCGAGCGGCGGCACCAGCACCGGCGTGAACCTCGACTCGTTGCCGGACACCGGCAACCTCGGTTGCGCGGGCGATGGGCACTGCACCGCGATCGATCTGCTCTTCGTGATCGACAACTCCGGCACGATGGGTGAAGAGCAGCTGAACCTCGCGGCCAACTTCCCGCTGCTGGTCGATCAGCTGCAGAATCTCACCGACGAAGAGGGCAACCCGATCAACGCCAGCGTCAACGTGATGGTGACCACGACGGACTTCGGTCATCCGCTGTGCACGAAGTACCAGAAGGACGACTACACGCCGCGTCGTGGCGCGCCGGTCTACGAGGGCTGCAACGCGCGCAAGAACCGGTTCACCGGGCTCGGCGACAACGATCCGCTCGTCGTCGAAGAGGCGTGCACGACCAACTGCCCGGTCGACATCGCGCCGGGTGATCAGTTCCTGTGGTTCGACGGCGACGGCAACTCCAACTCGCCCGACCCCGCGAAGGCGCTGGCGTGCATCGGCCCGCAGGGCATCGACGGCTGCGGCTACGAAGCGCCGCTCGAGACCATGTTGCAGGCGCTCAATCCCGAGTCGTGCTGGAACGATCCCGGCAACCCGGAATGCCAAGCCGATCCGGAGTGGAGTCACTTCGACAAGCCGTTCCTGCGCCCCGACGCGATGCTCGCGATCGTCATCGTCACCGACGAGACCGATTGCTCGGTCGCGTCGCCCGACGGCTACGGCTACTTCACACAAGCCACGCACAACGAGTACTGGGAGACCAACCCGCACACCGGCGAGAAGTCGCAGTCGAGTGCGATCTGCTGGAACGCGGGCGTGACGTGCACCGGCCCGGATGCGGAGGGCAACTACGGCGAGTGCGTGTCGGCGGTGAACGACGTGCTGCACCCGACCGCGCGCTACGTCGAGTACCTGAAGTACCTCGCGGAGAAGGACGAGAAAGAGGTCGTGATGCTCGGCATCCTCGGCGTGCCCGAGGTGACGCAGCACAATCCTGCGCCGCCGTACGAGCCGACGATGGGTGGCGTGTACGATCTCGAGTATCGCAGGTGGCAGGAATCGGACATCCCGCCCGCCGAAGCGATGAGCGGCGTCGAGGTCGAGGACAAGGTCTGGGAGTTCGGCGACATCGCGCCCGGATGCTCGAACGATCGCGGCCTCGCGATCTTCCCGACGCGCGTGCAGGAGGTCTGTCAGAGCCTCGACGTGCCCGACAACCCCGCGACCGAAGAAATCGACAACGAGGTGCACTGCTGCATCGAGTCGATCTGCAGCAGCGACTTCAGCCCCGCGGTGCGCTGCCTGACCGGCGCGATCAGCAAGACGATCCCCGAAGTGGGGTGATCGGTCGTCGCGCCGGGCGACCGGCTGCTATCCTGCGCCCGCGATGACTCCGGGCGATCTCGCCATTCCGACGCTGGGCGCGGCGACGCGACCGTCGCCGTTGCAGCTCTCGACCGTGCCGGGCGACGAGATCGCGGACTACGTGCCCGACGATGCCCGCGTGCTCTTCGATGTCGAGGTGCGCGCGAGCGATCTCAGCGCGCGGCCGCTCGCGTTCGAGAAGGCCGGACCGCGCGAGCGCATCTTCTTCGACCCCGCGCGCACCACCGCCGGCATCGTGACCTGCGGCGGGCTGTGTCCCGGCATCAACAACGTGGTGCGCTCGCTCGTGCTCGAGCTGCATCACAAGTACGGCATCGCGAAGGTGCTCGGCTTCCGCTACGGCTTCGCAGGGCTCGATCCGGGGCGCGGCATCTCACCGATGGAGCTGGGGCCCGCGGAGGTGCTGCAGATCCATCGCCACGGCGGCACGATGCTCGGCACCTCGCGCGGCGCACCCACCGTCGAGCAGATGGTCGACGAGCTCGTGCGTCGCGACGTGCAGATCCTCTTCACGATCGGCGGCGACGGCACGCAGCGCGGTGCGCATGCGCTGGCCGCCGAGGTCGCGAAGCGCGGGCTGACGATCGCGATCGTCGGCGTGCCCAAGACCATCGACAACGACATCCCGTTCGTCGACAAGACCTTCGGCTTCGACACCGCGGTCGAGGTCGCACGGCAGGCGGTCGACGCCGCGCACACCGAAGCGAGCAGCGCGCTCGATGGCATCGGCATCGTGAAGCTGATGGGCCGCGATGCGGGCTTCATCGCCGCGAGCGCGACGCTGGCGAGCCGCGACGTGAACTTCTGCCTGATCCCCGAGGTGGGCTTCCAGCTCGAAGGTCCGCAAGGATTGCTCGCTGCGCTCGAGAGTCGGCTCGAGGCGCGTCGTCATGCGCTCATCGTCGCGGCCGAAGGCTGCGCATCGGTGTTCGTCACGGCGCAGAGCAAGCGCGACGCATCGGGCAACGTCGACTACCAGAGCCCCGATCTCGACTTCGGTCAGCGGCTCAAGCAGGCGATCGCGGCGCACTTCAAGCAGCTCGGCAAGCGCATCGTCGTGAAGTACATCGACCCGAGCTACATGATCCGCGGTGGCCCCGCGAACGCGGGCGACAGCATCTTCTGCGACGCGCTCGCGCGCAACGCCGTGCACGCGGGCATGGCCGGCAAGACCGATCTGCTGATCGGCCGCGCGCACCACATCTTCACGCACGTGCCGCTGTCGCTCGTCACCCACGAACGCAAACGCGTCGACCCCGACGGCGCGATGTGGCTCGCCGTCACCGAAGCGACCGGTCAACCGCGTCTGCACGGCTGACGCACCAGTCGTGGATCGCAGTGAAGGCTGCGACTGCGCCGGCGACGATCTCGGACGCGGTATCGGGGGTCGCGTGGTGCTCGAGCGCGCGGCCGAAGCGTTGCCAGCGTGCGTCGGTGTCGGGGCCGTAGCCGGTCACGAACGCGAGGCCGGAGCTGAGCCCGAGGCGATCGCGGAGTCGCGGAACGAGCACGCGACCGCCCAGCGTCGCACCTTCGAGCACGTAGGCCCAGCCGAGCGCGCGCGGGCCTTCGAGCGGCGCGCGAAGTGGAAGTCGAGCGATGCCGTCGACGTCGGCGTGCGTGTGACCGAGCGCGACGAGATCGTCACGCAGCCATGCCGCCTTGCGACGCTCGCTCAGATCGTCGAGCGCCTCGCGCAGCGTGTCACTGCGTTGCAGCGACGCGTCGGCGGTCGCGTGGAACCCGAACATGTTGCGCAGGTACGCGACGTACGCACGCCGATCGTCCATCATCCCCGAGCCGAGGATCGCGCGCTCGACCATCGTGTGCTCGCGTCGTGTCTCGGCGCGCAGTCGCGCGAGGATCGCCATCGGTGCCACAACTTGCTGCGCGTTGGACCCACTGCAACTCGATGATCACCGTTCAGGTCGCCGTTCAGCGCTTGCAACCCGCCGATGCGATCGCACTCTGCCGGCGCGCTTCGCCGCATGACGTTCCCGCGACGCCACCCCTTGTTGGCGCCTTATCTCGACGCCCAGCTCGCAGGTGATCGGCGCGCCGCGCTCGAGCTCGTGGTCGAGCGCGGCCTCGCCGGCGGCGAGACGGTGCCGACGATGCAGCTCGAGGTCGTGCAGCCCGCGCAGCGCGAGATCGGTCGGCTCTGGCAGGAGAACCGCATCACCGTCGCGCAAGAGCACGTCGCCACCGCGATCTCGCAGCTCGTGCTCTCGCATCTCTACCCGCGCTTGCCGCGGCCCCCGGCGATCGGTCGCATCGCGCTCGTCGCATGCGTCGAAGGCGAGCACCACGATGTCGGCGCGCGCATGGGTGCGGACTTCTTCGAGATGGCGGGCTTCGACGTGCGCTACCTCGGTGCCGACGTACCCACGCGCAGCTTGCTCGAGATGATCGATGCCGTGCGTCCCGATGTGCTCGGGCTCTCGGTCGCGATGAGCTTCAACGTGCCGTCGCTCGAACGCACGGTGGCCGCCGTGCGCCTGTCGCATGGACCGAAGCTGCCGATCGTCGTCGGCGGCAACGTGGTCGCGTGGTTGCCGGCGTTGCGCGAGCGTCTCGCGGTGCAGGGCTTGGGGATGAGTGCGGACGAGCTCGTGGCCGACTGCCGGGAGCTGCTCGCGTGACCGGCGATCCGTTGCTCGACGCGCTCGACGAGCACGGCGTCGGTTGGGCCCGGCGCGCGACTGCACGCGTGCTCGCGAATCCGTTCTGGGAGGAGCGCTTCGGCGACCGCGCGCAGCCCCACAGCCACGACGACGGGCAGTATCACCTGCGCTATCTCGTGCTCGCGTTGCGGCTCGAAGAGCCCGAGCTCTTCGCCGAGTATGCGCGATGGTTGCGCGACCTGTTGGTCGCGCGCCGCATGTGCTCGCGCCATCTCGCGCAACACTTCGCGGCGTTCGCCGACGAGCTGAGCGAGGCGGCTCCGAGCGGCGTCGAGCGTGCGCTCGAGGTGCTCGCGGTCGGACAACGCGGCCTCGCGCGTCGCGACGGCGTCGCGAGTCGCATCGAGGCGATCGCCGACGAGCTCGCGCTCGCGGTCTCGTCGGTCCTGCTCGCGCGCAATCCCGCGTGGGCCGAGAAGGCGGGCGCGGCGGTGCGTTGCGCCGACGACATCGCCTACCACCTCTCGTATCTCGCCGACGCCGCAGCGACCGGACAAGTGTCGAGCTTTCGCAGCTACATCGACTTCATCGCGGGCTTCCTCGCGCGCCGTGGCGTCGGGCGCATCGAGCTCGATGCGTGTCTCGACGAGCTCGGTGCGCAGCTACGCACGCGGCTGTCCGACGACGAGTGGAACGAGCTCGCGCCACTCTTCGGCGCCGCGCGGGGAGTCGTCGCATGAGCGAGCTGGGATTCATCGCCGCCATGCACGACGTCCGCGACGCGATGATCGCTCGGCTCGGGCTGCGCGAGCTCCCGATCGCCGACGAGCTCGCGCACGCCGACGCCGAGCTGCACGGCCAGCCGATCACCTGTCGCGTGGAGCACCTCGGTGGGGCCGTGCGCGCTCGCTTCGCGACGGTGGTCGGCGCGGGCATCGAAGTCGCGAGCGTGCTCGCGATCGCACCGCCTTCGTTCGCGTTGCCGATCTTCGGCGCCGATCTCGTGGCGATCGGTCCCACGCGCGCGCTCGTCGTGCTCGATCTGTCGCCGACGAGCGCAGCGCACGACGATCTCGGCGCGCTGGTCGAGCGCCTGCGTCTACGCCCCGAGCTGCCCCGCGCCGGCGCCCTCCCGCAGTGGTGCGAGGGGTTGATGTCGCCGCACCACGTCTTCGCGCGCATCGAGCTCGTGCACGCCGCAGCCGCGCGCGGGATCTTCCGCGACTTCGCGCGCTCGTTCGCCGAGCTGCGCGCCGACGCTTCGCCCCGCCCGACGAGCGCCGATGATGCTGCGGTCGCGACGCGGCGCTGGCTCGCGGCGCATCGCACCGACGACAAGAGCTTCGGCGTGCTCGCGCACGCGTTCGGGGCCGCGTGGACACGCCGCGCGATCGACGAGGCGCTCTTCCCCGTGGGGTGGTCATGAGCGACGACGCCGGCGAGCTGTTCGACGGATTGAGCCGCGAGCTGCAGCTGCGTTGTGCGCCCGACGGCACCATCGTCTGGCTGGATCGACGCGCACGCGACGTCCTCGGCATCGATCGCGGCGCGCGTCTGGCCGAGCTCGCCGCACCCGGCACCGAGGAGAAGATCGAGCGACTGTTGGTCGACGGCACCCCCGATGCGTCGTGGGAAGTCGTGCTCGCCGTACGCGATGAGCCGGTCGTGCTCGCATTTCGCAGCCGCCGCTCCGCCGAGGGCGTCGTCGCGCTCACCGGATCGCAGGTGCCGGCCGACTACGCGAGCACGTTGGGCCAGCTCGGCGCGAGCATGTCGGAGCTCGCGGCGTTGCACCGCGAGACCGATCGCCAGCAACGCGAGCTGCTGCGCCGCCACGAAGAGCTGGTGCGATTGCATCGCGAGCTCGAGGACAGCCATCGCGGCGTGGTCGCGCTGCACCACGAGATCGGCGAGAAGGACGACTCGCTGCGGCGCGCCGACGAGGTGAAGGCGCGGCTCGTCGCCAACGTGAGCCACGAGTTCCGCACGCCGCTCAACTCCATCCTCGGGCTCACCAACCTGCTGCTCTCGCACGCCGACGGCGACCTCAACCACGAGCAAGAGATCCAGCTCGGCTTCATCCGCCAGTCGTGCGAGAGCCTGTACGCGCTGGTCAACGACCTGCTCGATCTGTCGAAGATGGAAGCGGGCAAGGTCTCGCTGCACATCGGCACGTTCGAGGTCGCGCCGTTGTTCGCCGCGATGCGCGGCATGCTGCGCCCGCTGGTGCCCCAGCAGCGCGTCGAGCTCGAGCTCGTCGACCCCACGACGCGCATCGAGATCGAGAGCGACGAGAGCAAGATCGCCCAGATCCTGCGCAACCTCGTGTCGAACGCGCTCAAGTTCACGCCCAGCGGCACGGTGCGCGTCACCGCCGAAGTGAAGGGCGACGAGGTCTCGTTCCACGTGCGCGACACCGGCATCGGCATCCCGCCCGAGCACCAACAGCGCGTGTTCGACGAGTTCTACCAGGTCGACGGCGAGCTGCAGCGCACGCTGCGAGGCACCGGGCTCGGGCTGTCGCTGTCGCAACACATCGCGGCGCGGTTGGGCGGCGAGATCACGCTCGCGAGCGCACCCGGTGAAGGCTCGACCTTCACGCTCACGATCCCCCGCCGACATCCCGAGGCCACCGAGCTGTCGGCGCTCGCGGATCGCAGTCGCAACCTCGCGCCCGATCAACAGCCCGTGCTCGTCGTCGAAGACGATCGCCAGACGCTCTTCCTGTACGAGAAGTACCTGCGCGGCTCGGGCTTCCAGGTCGTGCCGGCGCGTACGGTCGACGAAGCCCGCGCGGCGCTGCGCACGATGACGCCGGCCGCGATCGTGCTCGACATCATGCTCGAGGGCGAAGCCACCTGAGACGTTCCTGCAGGACCTCAAGAGCGATCCGAGCACGCGCGAGATCCCCACGCTCGTCGTGACGGTGACGAGCCGCGAAGAGAAGGCGCGCGCACTCGGGGCCGACGAGTTCTTCATGAAGCCGATGGATCGCGACTGGCTGGTCGCGAAGCTGAAGGCGCTCGCGCGCACGCACCCGATCGAGACGGTGCTCGTGATCGACGACGATCAGGTGTCGCGCTACCTCGTGAAGAAGCACCTGATGGGCCTGCCGTACCGCGTGGTCGAAGCGGCGGGTGGCCTCGAGGGCGTCCGACTCGCCCACGAGCTCGCACCGCAGGTCATCTTCCTCGACTTCGTCATGCCCGGCATGAGCGCGTTCGACGTGCTCGACGAGCTCAAGCGCGACCCGCGGACGCGATCGATCCCGGTCATCGTGCACACCTCGAAGAACCTCGCGGCGGAGGAGCGCAAGCGACTCGAGCAGGATGCTTCGGCGATCGTGTCGAAGCAGAGCCTGTCGCGCGAGATCGCGATCGCGCGCATTCGCGAAGCGTTGGAGAAGGCCGGCATCCGTGCCGGCCGTCGCAACGGAGGCGATCATGACTCCGCCTGAGCGCATCGCGTCGATCCTCAACGTCAACGACGACGCCGCGACGCGCTACGTCATGACCAACATCCTGCGGCGCGGCGGCTACCAGGTGCTCGAAGCTGCGTGCGGCGAGGATGCGCTACGCCTCGTCGCGAGCGATCGCCCCGACCTCGTGCTGCTCGACATCAAGCTGCCCGACATCAGCGGGCTCGAGGTGTGCCGGCGCATCAAGGCCGATCCGGTGCTGTGCGCGACCATCGTCGTGCAGACCTCGGCCACCTTCGCATCGGCCGAACGCAAGGTCGAAGGCCTC
>DASZPU010001122.1:0-12449 GCA_035550195.1 Nannocystaceae bacterium | reverse complement strand
CCTTGGACGGCTTGCCGGCGTGCACGTACGCCTTCACCAGGTCGCGACGCGCGTCGCGACGCAGCTGCTTCGCGTTCTCCTCGTTGCCGGCGCGGCCTTCGAGCGTGGCCTCGATGGTCGCGACGAACTTGTCGAGGCTCTTGGCGTACTCCGGCTCGGCGGTGCCGATGGGGTTGAGGTAGCACCAGCCCATCTTGTAGAGCGCGTACGCGTAGACCGGGCTGTCCTGGTAGCCGTCCGTGATCTTCTGGTAGAGCTTCAGCGCCTCGGCGATGCGATTCTTCCCGTAGTAGAAGTCGGCGAACGACAGGAGCGCGTTGGGGATGTACCTGCTGGTCGGGAAGTCGCGGAGCAATCGCAGATACGCGTCCTGCATCTCGGCTTCGCGTCCGAGCTGGCCGAGCTCGAACGCGAGGAAGTAGATCGCCTCGTCGAGCTTCTTGTACTTCGCGAAGACGGGCTTGGTCGCGAGCACTTGATACGCATCGACGGCCTTGGCGGCCGCGGCCGCGCCCTGCTGCTCGAGCCGCTTCTGCTTCGCGGCCAGCTGTTTCGCGGCCTTTTGGTTGCCGGCCTGCTCGTGCTCGTAGATCGGCTCGTACAGCGCCTCGGCCTGGCGCATGAAGAACGCCTTCTTCTCGAGGTGCAGATCGGCGAGTCGATAGAGGAGGTCGGGCAGCTCCGGCGAGTTGTTCTCGGTGATCGCGATGAGCTCGCGCATCTTCTTGATCTGCACGTCGGCGATGTCTTCCGCGGTCGCAGCGCGCTGCTTGCCGTAGATCTCCGGGTCGATGAACGTGACGCGCTTCTTGCGATCCGCGTCGGCCTTCGACTGCGCCTTCTTCACGCGCGTCTCGAGCAGGTTCTTGCCGGGCACCTTCGCGGTGGGATCGCGGTGGTACTTCACACCGCTGTCCTTCGCTTCGGGCGGGGGTGCGGCGTCGGCAGTGCGGGCGAAGCAGAGCGCACAGAGGAGACCACCGATGTGCAGGCGAGGGGACACGGATCACCTTCCTTCGGGTATGCGAAGCCGACCGGCGCGAACGCCGGGGCGCGGAGCTGTCGGTGCGACGCGTGCGTCGCGATGAGGGGGGGACACCTTCCCGCGCGCGTGTGCGCGTGGGTTCGGCGTCGGTAGCACGCGGCGGCGCGGCGCCGGTTCCGGTCGGACCTGCGCGCGCCTGCGACAGCGTCACCGCACGAGTGCTACCCTGGCGGCGCTTTGCCGATCGAAGCGCTGCGATGTCCCAGCTGTAGTGCCGCCGATTCGTCGCGTCCGGATGCGCAGGGCATCCACGCATGTGTCTACTGCGGCGTCCGCTATCGCATCACCGCCGGTACGCCGACGCAGCTCGGAACGACGACGAATGCGCGGCAAGGCTCGCCGTCGGTGGTGCTCTTCCTCGCGATCGCGATCGTGTTGGTGTCGATGGGCGTCGGCATGGTGTTCGCGTTCGGCTCGCGCACACCCGACGCACCGCCGTCGCCGGTCGCCTTGCAGCCCCAGATCGCGACGCCGACCGGAGGCGGAGGTGGAGGCGGTGGATCGTCGACGCCCGTGGTCATCGGCGCGCCGTCCGAGACTCCGCCGGAGAAGGACGCGCCGGTGCACGCGACCTTCGAGCCCGAGCACCGCCGCTCGGGCGGCGGCACGAACTTCTACGTGTACGGCTGGGTCACCCACGACGCGCCTTACACGATCGACAAGCCGAAGATCAACGCCGTGCTGCTCGACGCGAGTGGCAAGGAGCTGCGCACCGACTTCGGCTACGCGGAGGATCTGATCGCGCCCGGCCAGCGCGTGCCCGCGATGGTGCTCGTGATGGATCCGCCGAAGCACGACAAGATCCAATACGAAGTGGTCGCGCGCAAGGCGAGCTACATCCCGCCGAAGGTCGAAGGCCTGCGCCTCGAGCACGGCGAGGTGATGAAGGAGCAATACAGCGGCGCACGCGTGCAAGGCAAAGTGTTCAACGACGGCACGGGCCCCGCACGCTTCGTGAAGGTCACGGTGCACGGCTACGACGCAGCCGGCAAGCTGCTCGGCTTCGACTACACCTACGCCGACACCGAAGTGCTCGACGCGGGCGGCAGCGCGCGCTTCGACGTACGGATCCAGGAGTACGAAGCGAAGGCCGAGAAGTACGCGCTCTTCGTCGAAGGCTCGCCGCCCTAGCGGCCCTTCTCCCTGTGGTACACGCCGCGGCGTCAGCCACCCGCCTGCCGTTGCACGGAGCTGCGGCTCGGGTGACGATCCACCTCGCCATGCGCGCCGCGCTGCCGTTCGCGTTGCTCACCCTGCTCGCGTGTCGCAAGCAGTCCGATCTCGCCGACGCGCAGCCGACACCTGCGGCCGCGCCGAAGGTCGAGCCCGCGCCCGCGCAGACGTCTTCGCGAGCGGCCGAGCCCGCAGCCCCACCGGCATCGACAGCGCCGATCGCTGCCGCGCACGGCGGCACGATCGCCGGCGTGCGCTGGGGCGAGCCGCCCGCGGCGAAGGACCTGCCGGGCACACCGGTCGCGGCCGACATCGCCGGTGCGGCCCGACCGATCGTGCACGTCGCGGCCGCGCGGCTGCCGGATTTCCCCGATTCTCCGCTCTTCCTCGATCTGTTCGTCGACGAGCCGCCGGATCCGTGTGCGTTGCACATCGGCATAGGCGCCGCGACGCCATCGTTCTCGTTCGCACTCGGCGTGACCCCGAAGCGCGGCGAGGCGCTCGAGTACCACGGCACGAGCGAGCGCGATGCCAAGCCGCCCGTGTACGCCCGCCTCACGCTGCGCTCGGCGGAAACCGATCACATCCGAACGTTCGGCGACGGCGACGCGCTCCTCGTGATCGATGCGATCGATGCAAAGCGCGTGAAGGGCCGCGTCTACGCGGCGTTCCGCGATCCGGGCAAGGCGATGGTGGTCGGTGGGTTCGAGGCGCCGATCTGCGGCGCAGGCGACGTGAAGTGACGCGGCGCCTTCACAGGCAGCCCCCGCGCCGCCGCGCGGTCGTGCGCACGACTCGAGCCGTACGGCCGAGCAAGTCTGCGCCGAAGACCTCGAGCCAGTGCGCATCACGGACCGGTCGCTTCCACGCGGAACGCCCCTTCCTCCGTCCTGTCCTCACGGTGACGGGATCGAGCAGGTCGAAGGGCGGCGCGATCGAAACGCGGGCTCGTGCATCACCCCAAGCGAATGCCTGGACTGACTTGCTCGCACCGGGCGCCCCGCGGTGCGTACCTCCTCGCTCCGTTCGCAGCGCTCTTCCTCACGCGGATCGCCCACGCCGAGCACGTGGTCGCCGACGGCTACACGGGCTCAATCCACGTGCTCGACGACGACATGAATCAGGTGTCGACCTTCGCACTCTCCTATCCGTTTCCCGACGGCGTCGCGAGCGATGGCACCATGATCTACGTCGGCTACAACGTGGACGTCGACGAGATCCAGCTCTACGACTTCGCGGGCGGAAGTCTCGGCAGCATCGACGTGGGAAGTGGCCTTGTCGGGGGTCTCGAGCTCGTCGACGACGAGCTGTTCGTCGCCCGACAGACCCAGATGGACGTGCATGATGCCGTGACGGGCGCGTTCATCCGCACGATCTCGTTCCCACCCGGTGCCGAGTTCGTGGAGGGACTCGGCTTCGACGGGGAGCTTCTGTGGGTGCTGGGCCTCGGAACAATGCACGGCATCGATCCCGAGGACGGCGCCGTGCAAGTGACCTTGGAGAGCGAGGGACTCTGTCCGAACTCGACCGGTGGCGTCGCGGCGTCGGGGCCCGACGAGCTCACGATCGTCTGTGGCACGGGCGAGTGGTGGGTGATCTCGTCGATCGACGGCAGCGTGATCGACGAGGGCAACAGCGGTATCGGAATGTTCGGATCCGCCTACGTCGCGTTCGCCGAGTGCGGTGACGCGATCGTCGAAGGCGACGAGGAATGCGACGAAGGCATCTCCTCCACGTGCGATGACGATTGCACGCTCGTCGAGTGTGGTGACGGCACGATGAATCCGTTGGCAGCGGAAGAATGCGACGACGGCAACGTGAGCGATGGCGATGGCTGCAGCGCGAGCTGCAGCGCCGAGCTGCCCGGTACGAGCGACGACGGCGGTGACGCGGAGAGCAGCACGACCGAGGGCGGTAGTACCGAAGCCAGCACCACGCTCGACACGAGCGAGGGCACGAGCACCGCGGCCGACTCCACGCAAGGAACCAGCGGCGTGATCGACGATGCGGGCACGAGCCACGACGGCGACGGGGAGAGCACGACCAACGCGCCGGCGGTCGACGACGCGGACGCAGGCTGTGGCTGCCGCAACACCACGCGGCGTGGCTGGGCCTGGTGGGCGCTCGCGATCGTGGGGCTGCGCCGGCGCGCTCGCATGGCGTAGGCCGCGGCCGCGCACGCATTTCGGCAGCTACGCAACCGTAGGCGACGACTGGGCCATCGCGCGATCACCCCGCCGGGTTCGGGTTGATCTTCCCCGTGCCGGTGCCGCCCAAGTAGGCGTAGCTGTCCCACTCGTCGTAGCCGACGATGACGACGCCGAAGGGGGTGTCGCCGCCGTCGAAGACGTGCACGCCGTCGCCGACCGGGATGCGTGCGACTTCGTAGTCGCTGCCGGCTATCGGCCGGAATGCAGTGTCGTCGGCCGCGACGCCGTCGATCGTCAGCATCGCGCCGGTCTGGCGGGTCAGCACGGCGACGTCGTTGATCCATGTACCGGGCACGAGCACGACGTAGCGCGGCAGGAACTGCTCGACCGGTGACAGCTGCACCGCCGCGGGATCGCCCGTCGTCATGTACGGCGCCGGCATGTTCTCCGAGCCGACCATGTAGCCGAGCACGTTGATCGGTTTGTCCGCGGTGATGTGGAAGTCGCCTTCGTCACCCGCGGGCCCGGTCACGTACATCTCGCGCACCTCGCCCGCGTTCAGCACGAACTGCGCTGCGGGAATTCCCGTGACCGACGGCGAGGCGTCGATGTTCACGGTGGTGCCGGCCTCGGACGCGTAGATCTGCCACAGCGTCGCTTCGGGCGATCCAGGATTGCGCACCGGCATGCGGGCCGCGATGAAGTGCGTGCCCCACTGGCGCAGCCCTGCGATCTGTTCCTCGAGGTGATCGCAGCAGCACACCGCCGCGGGGATCAATGCGCACTCCTGTCCGGCGAACACCGCCACCGGATGGCCGTCGTTGCTCTCGATGCGCGTGCCGGTCATCGACGTGCCGAGGCTCGCGGCCGCGATGTCGAGCACGTCGCCGTCTTGCATCGCGATGACGAACGGCGCACCGGGTGCACCCGCGGGCACGCCTGCGCCCGCGGCCGTCGCAGCCGCCGGCGTCACCGTGACCATCGTGCCGTCGGCGGTCGCGACCACCGTCGCGTAGCTGTGCTGGAAGCCGCCGGTGTTGTCCATCATCGACGTCCACGCGATGACGTGGTTGAGCGTGTCGAGCGACGGCACGGGGAACAACATCGACGCGTCGGACAAGAACGACGACGAGCCATCGACCGGATTGAACTGGTACGCGATGATCGGCACGTCGGACACGACGCGATATGCACCCGCGGCGAACAACATCGTGTCGTCGGCGTGGCGATCGGGCAGCGGGAACGTGAAGAGCGACAGCGCGGTCACCACCTGCGGTCCCGCGACCGTCGTCCACACGCCGGCGTTGCGCGTCTCGATGCTCACCGTCGCATCGGCGGCGAGCTGCACGTTGCCGACCGCGATCGCGAACTGACTGGTCTCGACGCTGTCGTGCGCGTCCATGTCGACGCCGTAGAACAGACAGCCGACCGTGCTCACCCCGGCCTGCGCTTCGTCGCACGTCGCCGGAATGATCGGTGGCGCGGGACCGCCGGCATCGCTGCCCGGCGCGTTGCCGAGATCGAACTTCGGCGCATCGTCGTCGTTGCCGGTGCCGGCCGTGCCCGCACCGGTGTCGCTGTCGTCGTTCGATGCGTTGCTCCCCGGACCATTGCCCGCGGTCGTCAGCGACGTGCCGATCGATCCCACCGACGCTTGCCCACAGTTGCCCCGCGCGCAGTCCTCTCCACCGCACGCGGCGGTGTGCAGCGAGACCAGCGCTGCTGCGATTCCGAGCGATCGGCTCGCGATAGACCTCGTCATGCTCCGCCCCCGCGGTCGGTGGTTGCCCCGGCGACGGCCAGGTTCCGCCCAACATGGACGCTACCAGCGTTACCCTTTTCCGACATGGCGACCGATCCAGCGGGCATGCTCGCGACCAACGTACGCATGCTCCGCGAGGCCCGCGGGCTCACGCAGGCGCAGGTCAGCAAGATCGCCGAGCTGCCGCGTGCGACCTGGGCGAACCTCGAGTCGGGCGCGAGCAATCCGACGCTCACCGTGCTGGTGCGGGTCGCGGTCGCGCGCGGCGAGGTGGCGATCCGCAAGCTGCTCCCCGATCCGTTGCCGGGTCTCGACGTCGAGCGCATCGAGCTGCCCGCGGGTGCGGGCTTCGCCGGCGTGCCGCATACGCCCGGCACCCGCGAGTACCTCACCTGCGAGATCGGCACGCTCGAGCTCGCGGTCGCGGGCGCGAAGTACCGGCTCGGCCCCGGCGACGTCGTGGTGTTCCGCGGCGATCAGAACCATGGCTACAAGAACCCCGGACGCGCGCTGGCAGTGGCGTTCTCCGCGGTGGTGCTGGCGCCCGGTCCACCGTGACCGCCCCACGTCTTTTGCGCAGCGGGGTGGGTCGAGAGTAGGCTTCGCGGAAGTGGCGGATCTCGGGCGATTCGTGGTGGTGGTGGCGCTGTGCTGCGCGTGCGGCGGCTCTTCGGCGGACGGCGGCGTCGCGAAGGAAGAGAAGGGCAAGGGCGCGGGCAAGGCCAGCAAGCCCGAAGCGAAGGCGAATCCCCAGCCGCCCAAGGATCCCGAGCCGCTGCCGAGCAAGCCGCTGCCCACGATGCCCGCGTCGCTCGACGATGCCGAGGCCGCCGCGGCGCAGGTCTATGCCGATCATCGCGTCACGTTCTATTGCGGCTGCAGCTACACCACCGACATGCGCAACATCCGGCAGTCGTGTGGCTATCGCACGCGCGCCGACGATACGCTCGCGCACCAGATCACCTGGACGCACGTCGTGCCCGCGCGCGCGTTCGGGGCCCATCGTGCGTGTTGGACCACCGAGGCGTGCAAGCGCGACGACGGCTCGAGCTTCGGTGGCATCGAGTGCTGTCGACAGCGCGATCCGGTGTTTTCGCGGATGGAGACCGATCTGCACAACCTCGTGCCCGAGATCGCGGAGGTCGACAAGGATCGCTCCGACTATGCGCTCGGTACCGTGAAGGGTGACGCGCGCATGTACGGTGCGTGCGACATCGAGGTCGATGGCCAGGCCGGCGTGTTCGAGCCGCCCGACAAGCTGCGCGGTGACATCGCGCGCATCTACTTCTACATGCGCGACACGTACGGCGAGGAGCTGAAGGTCACGCCGGATCAGTGGACGCTGTTGCAGCAGTGGAGCACGGAGGATCCGCTCGACGAGTGGGAGACGAAGCGCGCGGAGAAGATCGCGGCCGTGTTGGCCGCGCCGCCGCAACCGAAGGCGCCGCCGGCCGAAGGCAAGGCACCCGCGGATGCGAAGGCTCCCGATGCGAAGGCGCCCGCGGATGCGAAGGCCCCCGATGCGAAGGCGCCCGGCGATGCGAAGGCGCCGAAGGGCAAGGGCGCGTAGCTAGAACGTGACGGTGAGCTGCAACCGCAGCTTGTCGGTGCGCACGTTTCGTTCGCCCCAGCCGTGGTGGTAGTCGAGCTGCAGCTTCACCGAGTGCTCGTAGAAGTAGTACGAGAGCGCGGGCCCGGCCTCGTTGAGCGCGAGCAAGCTGGTCGCGTTGCCGATCGGGCGCACGCCCGAGTAGCGGCCGGCGATCTCGAACGGCACGCGTGGGATCAAGAAGCCCGCCTGCGCGGTGCCACCGATGCCGTTGCGCGCGAGCTCGACCGCGATGTCGTTGCCGGTCATCGCATCTTCGGCTTCACCGGAGTGGCGCTTGCCGTGGCGGAACCAGAAGTCGCCGAGGAACGAGAAGCCCGCCATCTTGAAGATCACGTCGGCGGTGGCGTTGTGCGCGTCGGTGGTGCCGAGATCCGCGAAGGGAACGCCGAGCCCGGGCGCGCCACCGATCGGACGGTTGCGACGATCGCCGTGGTCGTAGGCGTAGCCCGCCGAGATCGCGAGCTTCGGCTTCAGGCGCCGGTTGAAGTCGACCTCGGGATAGTCGTCGAAGTCGCCGAATGGCAGCACCTCGAGCCGACCGACGTACACCATGCCGACGTCGGTGGGCTTGATGAACTGCACGCCTTCGCCCATGAAGACGCCCGCGTGGTACTTGAGCTTGCCGAGGCCGCCGATGTCGTTCGACATGAGCTGCACGCCGATGTCGCGTTCGAGCCCGAACTCCTGACTGGCGAGCGAGAAGTCGACGAACTGCAGCTTGGTGATCGGCGCGGTGCGCTGGTGCGAGAAGGGCACCCACTGCACGCCGACGACCGGCGTGAAATCGCGGAAGCGATCGAACGTGGTGTACCAGAGGAACACCGGCGACTGCGTGATCTTGCCGTCTTGGATGCCGAGGTCGCGCGGTGAGAACTGTGCCTGCGCGTAGTACTTGATGTGCTCGGTGAAGACGTTGCCTTGGATGATGAAACGCGCGCGCCGGATCTCGAACATCTGCGACGTGTTCTGCTCGCGAGGCTTGCGCGGATGCACGTCGGAGAACGTGTAGAGCCACTGCGTGACGACGCCGAGGTTCACCGAGAAGCGCTTGTCGGCGGTCTGCCACGTGATGCCCTTGCCGGGCTTGAAGCTGCCGCTGCCGAGCGGGCGCTCGGCCATGCGCTCGACTTCACCGGGTGGACGCAGGCGCGAGGGTGGATCCGCGGGCTTCGCTGCTGCGACTGCATTCGCGTCGACGTGCGGCACGGGTGCTTCGACGCGCGCGGGCGCCGGTGGCGTGGGCGGCGGGGGCTCGGGCTCGACGACCGGCGCGGGCTCGACCGGCGGATCGGGCTCGGTGGGCTCGATCGGTGTGGGTGGCTCGACGGGCTCGGATGCGATCGGTTCCTCCGGCGGTGCCGACCATGCGCGCGACGGCGCAGCGAGCCCGACGGCGGCGAGGCAGAGCGCAGGGATCGATCGAAGCGGGCGCATGGGAGCTCGGCGCGCGAGCGACGTTTGCATCGCGCGCGACGCAAGTACAGTGGGGAGTGCGGCCGGGCGTCGAACCGATCCCGTTCGATCGGTCCGCGGCCTAACGATCGTTGCACCCGGCCAACGCAGCATCGCCGAGCGCCGTGAAGACCGGATCGTTGTGCTCGCGGCCCCACGTCGCGGTCGCGATCGCGTGCAGCCATCGCAGGGCGGTCTCGGCTGCTGCATCGGAGGCGATGCCCCATCCGGCCAGGAAGGCTGCGACGAGCGTTGGGTCGTCGTGCGGAGGTGCGGTGGCGCGTACGAGATCGACGAGTGGATCGTCCGGACGCGTGTGGCCGAAGTCGAGGCAGCCGAGCCATGCGGGGCGGGTGGGATCGCGGCGCCAATTGTGCGGGCCGAAGTCGCGGTGACAGAAGCGACGGGTGCGGTGGGTGAACGCGGTGGGATCGATCGCGGTGTGGGCTCGGGTGATCGTGGTCGCGTCGAGCCAACGCGTCGCGCGTGCGAGCCAGCGATCGCGGCGGGCTGCGATCGCGTCGGCGAGTGGGATCGGATCGTCCTCGGTGATCGCGAGGCGATCGAACGCGGCGCGTAGCGTTCCCGCGGCGTGGAAGAGCGCGGGCGTCGGCGGGGACGTGATCGCGTCTTCGCCGGGGAGGGTCGTGATCGCGATCGCGCGCAGGGCTTCGTCCGCGGCGAGCAGCTGCGGGACGCGATCGGCGAGCGGGGCGACTTGCTGGAGCGCGGTGCGCTCTTGGGTGAAGCCGCGGCCGCGCGCGTGTTGTTTGAGGATGATCGGTTCGCGGTGATCGAGCTCGATGCGCCAGACGTACGCAGTCGTTGCGGGGAGCGAGTGCGTGCGGAGCGGAGTGCCGAGGTGGTGGATTACGTAGGCACGCAAGGCGGCGGGGAGCTCGGGCACGCGGGGGGAGTATAAGAGGTTGCGTGGGGGGCACGCGCGCGGCGTTGGTGGTGGGGATCGTCGGGTGTGCGGTCGACTCGGGTGGGGCGGGCTCGTCGGACGACGGTGCGTCCACGACCACGACCACGACCACGACCACGACTACGACTACGACTACGACTACGACCACGACCACGACGGCGGACGAGAGCTCCGAGGGTTCGGGTGTCGGGTCGAGCGAGGGCGGCGACTCCTCCAGCACCGGTGCCGAGGTCGTCGGGCCGCGCTATGACGAGGTGCGGCAGAAGTCTGCGCACAACTCGTATCAGCGGCTCGAGGCGCTCGTCGATCAGCTGCTCTTTCATCGCGTGCGATCGCTCGAGCTCGACATCCACGTCGGGAAATCCTTCGAGGAGTCCGTCGCGGGAAATTGGTTCGTCTATCACACCGACGTGACCGACGACGAGACCTGGTGCGTGCAGCTCGATGATTGTCTCGGCGAGCTCGCGTCGTTCCATCGTGCGATCGCGAAGCACGAGATCGTCACGGTGTGGATCGACTTGAAAGATCCGTGGGACGACGGGCATGGGCCGGTCGAGCTCGATGCGCGCATCGAGGAGGCGTTCGGCGAATCCGTGCTCGCGCCCGGCGAGCTCGTGGCGGCGTGCGACGGCGCGAGCGACGTGCAGAGCGCGGTCATGCAGTGCGGTTGGCCCGAGCTCGCGCTCCTGCGTGGGCGCGTGATGGTCGTGCTCACCGGTGGCTCCGGAAATCTCCGCACGTATCACGACGCGCCCGGGTCGCGGCTCGCCTTCGTCGCGCCCGCGATCGGCGATGTCGATGCGATCGCGCAATGGCCGGGCACCGACGTCTTCAATTTCGCGGCGGCCGACGTCGCCCTCGCGGGCGCGGTCGCGGACGCGGGCCACGTCGTGCGCGTGTGGGACAACAACGACGAGCGCAGCTGGGCTGCGGCGGTCGCCGCCGGTGCGCACCACATCGCGACCGACAAGGTCTCGTACCTGCAGGATCCCTGGGCCGTCACCCACGATGCCGAGGGCTGGCCGTTCACGTGTCTCGACAGCTGTGCCGCGATCGCACCCGAGCCCGGCACCGTGATCGGCATCGACGTCGACTCCGGCGACGTCTGGGCGCAGTCGGATTCCGCGTGGCTCGTCCACGACGATCGCTCGGCGTCCCCCGATGGCGAGTGGTCGGCGCTCGTCTCCACCGCCAATAGCCACGTCGAGCCCTTCGCGAAGGGCTGCCTCATGGCCCGCGCGCGCATCGACGACGACGCGCCGTACTTCGCGGTGTGTCGGCCCGCCGACGAGGAGCCGCTGCGCGTGCAGTGGCGCGCGACGCAGGGGGCCGACAGCTCCGCGATCGAAGCCGACGTCGCGCAGCCCGGCACCCTCGATCCGCCCGGCGTCGCGTTCGTGCGCATGCGCGTCACGCAGGACGGCACGTGCGTCGCGGGCGACGGCTCGCGCGACGGTGCGTCGTGGATCGAGATCGGCAGCCACTGCTTCGACGAGCCGCTCGCATTGCAGGGCATCGCGGCGTCGTCGCACGACGCCGGCGTGGTGCGCATCCTGTTCGCCGAGGTGCACAGCGACGGCGGCGACGCGCGCGACCTCGCGAGCTTCGCCGCGTGCGCGCAGATCGGCACCGGCAGCGCTGTCGTCTACGACGGCGTCATGCCATGATCGCGGGCACGTGCGCAGCTCCGCGATCGCGATGATCGTGCTCGCGGCCTGTCGTGCCGCGACAGCGACGGTCGTCACGCCACCGCTCGAGCCCCGCGCGGCCGCACCGATCTGTGCGGCCGCCGACGCCGTCGGCATCGCCGCGTGTGTCGATCGCGAGCGCATGCTGGCCGACGTGCGCACGATCGCCGGTGCGCGGCCACCCGGCTCGGTGCACCACGCCGAGGTCGCGACGCGCTGCGACGCGGTGCTCGACGAGCTCGGCTTCGAGATAGCCCGATCCGAACAGCGCAGCCTGGACCGTCGCCTTGCTCTTTTCGTAGAGCGCGTGATCGAGCGGCTGGTCCTTCGCCGGAACGAACGTCCGGATGGCCTTCCGGACGGCTTTCTGTCCATCGGCGCCGCCGTCGACGCGGATGTCGACGGTGGCGACGCGCACCGGCTCGCCGGGCTTCACATGCAGCGTCGCGACGTAGGCGTCGCCATTCTCGGCGAGATCGCCGTCGACTTCGGCGTGGTAGTAGCCGTAGGGCTCGAGCGCCGACCGGATCTGTCCGGCCGCCGCCTCGTAGAGCCGGTGCGCCTGCGCGGCGGTGACGTCGCGCGTCGCGTACTGGTTGATCTCGATCGCGCCCATCGCCGCGCCGAGCAACGGCTCGT
>DASZPU010001121.1:0-2999 GCA_035550195.1 Nannocystaceae bacterium | reverse complement strand
GACGTTGCCGGGTACGCCGATGCCGGTCGTCGATGCGCCCTCGCCCGCGATCACGATCCCGCACGGCACCGTGCCCAACGTCGATGCGTTGGTGTCGCGCGCGACCCAGCCGAGCGACGCGTTCGTGGCCGCGACACCGCCCGACGTCACCGTGCCGAACGCGACGATGCCGGTGCAGCACCTCACGCAACCCGCACCGGTGCACACCACCGCGCCGATGATGCCGGCACAAGGCACCGTGCCCACGCCTGCGGTCGGCGAGCAGCGTCGTCCGCCGGTCGCGAACGCGCTCATCAAGCCCGGTGGTCGTCCGGCCACGGGCCCCTCGCCCATCGTCGCACCGAAACCACCACGCAAGCTCGGTCGCATCCTCGGCTTCTCCGCGCTCGCAGTCGCGATCGTCGCGATGCTCGGCGCCGCGACGTGGTTCGCAGTGAAGTGGTTCACGTCGCGCGGCTCGGTGCTCGCCACCACCATCGCGCGCGAGCTGCCCGACGACACGCTCGGGTTCGTCGCGTGGGCCTCACCACGCACGCAGATCGAGCTCGTCGGCGACGCCGTGCCCGAGCCTGCGCGCAAGGACATCACCGCACGACTCGGCTTCGATCCGCTGGATGTCGCCGCGATCAGCGAGCTCGGTGTGGATCCCGATGCGCCGATGGGTGTCGCGTGGATCGACGTCGGCAAGCCCACCATCGTGGTGTCGTTCGGCGTCTCCGATCAGGGCAAGCTCCGCGCGGCGCTGCCCGAGAAGGCCGCGAAGCTGATGGGCATCGCGAGGCTCGAGGTCTCCGATCGCAGCTTCGAGAACGTGCCTGCGCTGTGGATCGAGACGCCGCTGCCCACCGCGGTGCTGCTGCGCAGCGGTCGCGCCACCGCGATCGTCGGCTTGCCCGGCAGCGACTCCGCCAACGTCGCGCGCCATGCCGAGCGCGTCGCGAAGGTCGAGCGCGGCACGAGCCTGGCCGCGCGGCCGGGGTTCACCGAGCTGCGCCGCGAGCCCGGCGATCCGCTGATGGTGCTCTACGTCGACGGCGTGTCGGCTCGCACCGCGATCCCCGGCAGCGCGGCCGAGATGCTCGCGGCCCGCGTCGCGTTCGCGGAGATCGACGCGGTGTCGCTCACGCTGTCGCGCGACGGTCCGCGCACGCACCTCGCACTGCAGACCGTGCTCCGTGAAGGCACGCCTGGCCTGCGCTACGTCGCCGACGTGTCGCGCAGCGGCAAGGCGCTCGAGCGCATCCCCGGCCCCGGCCTCGCGGCGATCGATGCAGCCTTCGCCGCGGAGCCCTCGGTGCAGGCGGTGGTGGGTTTGTTGACCGTCACCGGTGCGATCACCGAGATCGAGCGCGACTTCAAAGCCGCGAGCAATCTCGATCTGCGCACCGACATCCTCGACAACATCGGCGGCGAGGTCGGCAGCGCGCTGTTGAAGCTGCCCACCGCACGCGGTGCGGAGGACTTCACGTTCGTGGTCTACGCGAGCGTGAAGGACGAAGCGAAGGCCAACACCTCGCTCACCGCCGCTTTGCCCGCGCTGCAGAAGCTCGTCGACGTGCCGCCCACGAGTGAGACGATCGGTGGCACCACGGTGCACACCTTCACGCTGCCGACGCGCGGCGGCGAGCCCGAGCCACCGCGCGCCGACGGAACCCCGCCGACGCCCACACCGCCCAAGACGCTCGAGTGGTCGGTGTTCGTCGCGGCCGGACACCTGTGGATCGCGGTGGGTGACGTCGACGCGCGCGCCATCATCGACAAGACCGGCAAGTCGCTGCGTGACGGCGCGCGCAACGATGCGATCGCGGATGCGCTCGCGCCCGGCGACACGCTGTCGATGTACGTCGACATCAAGGATCTACTCGCCGCCGTCGATCCGCTGTTGTCCGAGCGCGATCGCAAGGAGAAGACCGACGCCGAGCCGGCATGGGGCCCGATCGAAGTGGTCACGGTGCGCGCCTCCACCGAGGAACGCATCGGTCGCGTGCGCCTCACCGTGCACACCAACGCGGACGACGGCTTTGCGACGCTCGTGCGCGGCCTGCTGAAGGTGCAAGGCGCCCAGTTCGCGTCGGCGCTCGAACAGCAGCGTCGCGTCGCCGACTGTGCGCGCCACCTCGAGCACCTCACGCAGATCGCGGTCACCGACAACTCGCGCACGATCCAGAGCTACGAAGTGCGCGATGTCTGCGAGAGCAAGGCCACGCCCGAAGCGATCGCGTGCGCGGACAAGGCCACCACGTTCGCCGAGATCGCGACGTGCGGCGGCGCCGAGGTCGGGCTATTGCCGCCCGAGCCCGAGCCGCAGCCGGTGCCCTACGTCGAGGACATCTGGCCCAACACGCGCAGCGAAGCCGGCGACGGCGGACGTCCGCGCGCCGACGTGAACTACGGCGTCGACGTCGGCACCGATGCGCAGGTCCGCGGGCGCGCCGACGCGCTCGTCACCATCGTCGAGTTCGGCGACTTCCAGTGCCCCTACTGTCGCGAAGTCACCTCCACGCTCGACGAGGTGCTCGCGCGCCACGGCGACGACGTGCGCCTGGTGTTCCGCCACAATCCGCTCGCGATGCACGCGGAAGCGAAGAACGCCGCGAAGGCTGCGCTCGCAGCCGCGCGTCAGGGCAAGTTCTGGGCGATGCACGACAAGCTGTTCGAGTCGCAGTACGAGCTCGCCGGCAAGTACCGCGACTTCGCCGGTGCGATCGGCCTCGACCTCGCGCAGTTCGATTCCGACTTCGCCGATCCGGCGTTGGATCGTCGCATCGAAGAAGACCAGGGCACCGCGCAGCGCTTCGGCGTCACCGGCACGCCGGCGTTCTTCATCAACGGGCGCTTCCTCTCCGGCGGGCAGCCGCTCGCGGTGTTCGAGAGCGTGATCACCGAAGAGCTCGGGCGTGCGCGCACGTTCGTCGAGCGCCGCGGCAACCCGCGCAAGCGGCTGTACGACGACCTGATCAACCGCTTCGCACCGGAGGTCGCGCGTGCGGGTGCGGCTC
>DASZPU010001120.1:0-13440 GCA_035550195.1 Nannocystaceae bacterium | reverse complement strand
CGACGCGCGCTGTGCTCCACCGTGTGCGGCGCGGCTCGATCTCGAGGCGCAGCTGTCCACCGTCCACGAAGCGCTGGGCCACCGCGAGCAGGCGCTCGCGCACGCGACCAAGGCGGTCGACATCGCGGGCGCGAGCTTCGGCGCCGATCATCCCGGCACCGCGGTCGCGCGCTTCAAGCTGTGCATCGCACGCGACACGCTCGGCGATCACGACAGCGCGCTGCACGACTGCACGGCGGCGCACGACGTGCTCGCACGCGCGCTCGGAGAGCACAATCCCGAGACGGCCGTGGTGCTCGGCATGCTCGGCGCCGTCGAGATCGGTGCGGGCAAGATCGAAGAAGGGCGCGCGCACATGCGGCAGTCGCATGCGACGCTCGTCGAGCAGGTCGGGCCCGCGCATCCCGACGCGATCGGCGTGCTCGCGAACCTCGGCTGGTCGTACGTCGAGCGCCACGAGGCGCAGACGGCCGTCGAAGTGGTGGGGCCGGCCCTGCGCGCGCTCGCGGCCCATCCCGAGGCCGATCCGATCGGGCTCGCCGCGATCCACCACAACTACGCGACCGCGCTCATCGAGCTCGGGCGCAACGCCGAAGCGGTGCCGAGCCTGCAGCGCGCGATCGCGTTGCGCAGCGCGGTGCCGGGCATGCGCGCGGAGGAGCTGGTCAACAACCGCACGCAGCTCGGCGGCGCGCTGTTCCACAGCGGACGCAAGGCCGAGGCCATCGCACCGCTGGAGAGCGCGATGTACGACGAGCGTGCCGACGATGCGATCTACAACCGCGTGCTGCGGCGCTACTACCTCGCCGCATCGTTGCGCGACACCGATGCCGGTCGCGCGCGTCGCATCGCCGACGACGCGCTCGGTTTCGGTGCCGACGACGTGGAGTCCGCGGAGATCATCGCGGCGATCCGCGAGCTCCGCGAGCAGCTATAGCGTGCGCGCGTACCAGGCATCGCAGCCGTAGTGACCGGTCGCGCCCTCGGGCTTGCGCAGCGGCGCGAAGCCGACCGACTCGTACAGCGCGCGCGCACGCTGCATCGTCGCCATCGTCTCGAGATAGCAGCGGCGGTATCCGGCCGCGTGGGCCTGCGCGAGCACGTGCTCGAGCAGGCGGCGACCCAGCCCACAGCCGCGCGTCTGCGGACGCAGGTACATCTTGCGCAGCTCGCAGGTCGCCTTCGGTCCGCCTTTGAGCGGAGCGAAGCCGGCTCCGCCGAGCACGTGGGTGCCGTCGTCGAGCACGAAGTACGCGGCCGGCGGATCGGCGTCGGGATCGTAGTGCATCGACATCGCGCCGACTTCGGGGTCGACGATCGCGAAGCCCGGCCCCACCGCGCCGTGCTCGGTCATGACGCTGCGGATGATCTGCGCGACGTCGGCGTCGTCGGCCGGCTGGATCATCCGCAACGTGATGCCCGCGGCGCGGCGCGAGCGCTCGAGCGCGCGCGCGTACACCTGCATGCCGTCGAGCACGCGGCGACGCTCGTCGTCGTCGAGCAGGCGCAGCGCCGCATCGACGCGGCCGTTCGCGTCGTCGTGGATCTTCGCGACCGCACGACGGCCTGCGGCGGTGAGCTGCGCACGACGCTGCCGCCGATCGCGATCACCTTGGCGCAACGTGACGAGCTTGCGCGCGAGCAGCCGTCGCAGCACGCGGCTCACCACCGACTTGTCGAGCCGCAGCCGCGCCGACAGCTCGACGACACCGAGCGCCCCGCCGCGCTCGAGCTCGAGCAACGCGTGGCACTGCGAGTGGGTGATGTCGCCGGGGCCCCAGCGATCGTCGAGCATGCCGAGCTCGCGCACGACCTCGCGCGAGGCCTCGCGCAGCGGCGCCACTTGGGGCAGGGCCGGGGTGTTCCGTGATGGTTGCATATGGCAACGATTTGGTTGCAGCCTAGCGATGGTGCGCGCCCTCGGGAAGAGGTGACGGCGATCCACCGCTGCGCTACGCTCGAACGCGAGTGCAGGAGGCGATCTCCCAGCTCGAGCGCGCCGGTGCCGAGGCCCACGCCCGTCCGCCCACGCTCGTCGTGCTGCCCGACCCCGAGGCACGCGTGCCCGTGGAACGCGAAGTGCTCGGCGCGAGCTCGATCGCGCGGCTGGTCGCGTCGGCACGTCGCGTCGGCTTCGGTCACGTGGTCTTCGCACCCGGCACGCAGTCGATCACCGAAGGTGCGAAGGACGTCGCCACCGGCGATCCCCACGATGGTCCTGCGCTCGTCGTGTACGAGAGCACGACGATCCGCGCGGGCCTGCTCGAGCTGATGGTCGCGCACCCGCTCGAGGCCGACGAGCGCTTCACGCTCTACGACGAGCTCGGCCGTCCCGCGGCGACGTTCGTCGGCGAGCTCGCGAGCGTGCCCGCGATGCTGCCGATCTGCGAAGAGCTGCCGTACCCCGAGGGCATCGGCTCCGCGGATGTCGTGCGCATCGTCTACCCCGAAGATCGCGCGCGCGCCGAAGCGCTGGTGATCGCGGGCGAAGACATCTTCCCGCAAGCCGCGTCGCTGTGGCGGCGATGGATCGGCTTGCCCACGCTGCGCATGATGGCGGCGCGCAGCGGTCCGGTCGCGCAGCTCGAGCTGCTCGCGCTGATCCTCGTCGCCGCGTCGCTGCCACTCGCGGTGGTCGGTGCGGGTCCGACGGTGCCGCTCGCGGCGCTGTGCCTGTTGCTCGGCGTGCACACCAGCAAGCTCATCAAGTCGATCCGTCGACTGCGTCGCAACGTCGATCGCGACACCGGTGATGTCGCGGGCGAGCGACTCGCACGCGCGGCGCGACCGCTCGGCCACGCGGCGATGACGGGCGGGCTCACCTATGGTCTCGTCGCACAAACCGATCGCGCCGACATCGCCGGACTCGTGTTGCTCGCAGCCGGTGCGGGCGCCTGCGTGCTCGCGCTGGTGCAGGCGCGCTTCCTCTTGCGTGGACGCGAAGCACCGGTGTTCGCGTTACCCGATGCGCACGCGGTTGCGGCCCGACTCGGGATCACCTTGCCTGCGGCGCTCGAAGGAGCACCGCTCTTCGAGCTCGCGGTGCTCGTCGCGTCGTTACCGACCGAGGCGATGTGGCCCTGGTCGGTGCTCGTCGTCGGAGCAGCGGCCCGTCTGTGGCGATGGTACGCGGGGCCGCTCGGCGCGGCGGGTGATTGACGATGGGGCGATCGCGATCACATCCGCGCCAGTGATCTGATCCGAGGCCGCGCAGAGCGCCCTGACCACGTCGCTAGGTTTGACCCTCGAAAGCCGCGATGCTAGTTTTCGAACGCCGCTCATCGCGTTTGCGAGGGCCGAGGGCACCATGGCACGCAAGATCCCCCTGCTTCCGCTTCGCGAGCTCATCGTGTTCCCGCACGAAGTGGTGCCGCTCTTCGTAGGTCGCGAGAAATCGATCAACGCGCTCGAAGAAGCGATGGCCGATGATCGCCACATCCTGCTGTGCGCGCAGAAGAAGGCGAAGGTCAACGACCCGAAGCCCGAAGGCATCCACACCGTCGGCACGATCGGCACGATCATCCAACTCCTTCGTCTGCCCGATGGCACGGTGAAGGTGCTGGTCGAAGGCAAGAGCCGCGCTCGCATCGAACGCTACCTCGACACCAGCAAGTGCTTCTTCGTCGAGGCCGAGCCCATCGAGCCCGCGGCCGAAGGTGAAGAGGATCCCGAGCTCGCTGCGCTCGTCCGCTCCGTGCAGTCGACCTTCGAGAACTACGTCAAGCTCAACAAGCGCGTGCCGCCCGAGCTCGCGGTCTCGGTGCAGAGCATCGAGAGCCCCTCGCGGTTGTCCGACACCATCGCCGCGCACGTGAACTTCAAGCTCACTGCGAAGCAGGAGCTGCTCGAGACCGAGTCCGTTCGTGCCCGTCTGGAGAAGCTCTTCGAGCTGATGCAGAACGAGATCGAGATTCTCCAGGTGGAGAAGAAGATCCGTACTCGCGTCAAGAAGCAGATGGAGAAGAACCAGAAGGAGTACTACCTCAACGAGCAGATGCAGGCGATCCAGAAGGAGCTCGGCTCGCAAGACGAGTTCAAGAACGAGATCGCCGAGCTCGAGGAACGCATCCGCCGCAAGAAGATGAGCAAGGAAGCGGCGGAGCGGCTCAAGAAGGAGCTGAAGAAGCTCAAGATGATGAGCCCGATGAGCGCCGAGGCGACCGTCGTGCGCAACTACATCGACGTCGTGCTCGCGCTGCCCTGGTTCGAGCGCACCGAAGACAAGCTCGACGTCGAAGAAGCCGAGCGCATCCTCGACGAGGATCACTACGGGCTCGAGAAGCCCAAGCAGCGCATCGTCGAGTACCTCGCGGTGCAGAAGCTGGTGAAGAAGATCCGCGGGCCCATCCTCTGTCTGGTCGGGCCTCCGGGCGTCGGCAAGACCTCGCTCGCGAAGAGCGTCGCGCGTGCGACCGGCCGCAAGTTCGTGCGCGTGTCACTCGGTGGCGTGCGCGACGAGGCCGAGATCCGCGGCCATCGCCGCACGTACATCGGCGCGATGCCGGGCAAGATCATCCACGGCATCCGCAAGGCCGGCTCGGCCAACCCGGTGTTCCTGCTCGACGAGATCGACAAGATGTCGATGGACTTCCGCGGCGATCCGTCGGCCGCGATGCTCGAGGTGCTCGACCCCGAGCAGAACGTCGCGTTCGTCGATCACTTCCTCGATCTCGACTACGACCTCTCCGAGGTGCTCTTCATCTGCACCGCGAACTCGCTGCACACCATTCCGATCCCGCTGCGCGATCGCATGGAGATCATCGAGCTGTCGGGCTACACCGACGAAGACAAGCTCAAGATCTGCAAGCAGTACCTGATCCCCAAGCAGACCGAGCAGAACGGCCTCGAGGGCGTCGACATCCAGTTCGGCGACCCGGCGATCAAGGAGCTCATCCACCACTACACGAAGGAAGCGGGCGTGCGCTCGCTCGAGCGTGAGACCGGTGCGGTGCTGCGAAAGATCGCGCGCGAGCACGTGAAGGAGCCGAAGAAGCCGCAGCAGTTCAAGGTCGACGGCAAGTACGTCCAGAAGCTGCTCGGGCCCCGCAAGTACCGCTTCAATCGCGCCGAAGAGAACGACGCGATCGGCATGGTGAACGGGCTCGCGTACACCGCGTTCGGTGGCGACCTGCTGCCGGTCGAGACCGTGATCACGAGCGGCAAGGGCAAGGTGACGCTCACCGGCCAGCTCGGCGACGTGATCAAGGAATCGGCCCACGCCGCGGTCACCTACGTGCGCGCGCGCAGCTTGGTGCTCGGGCTCGAAGCCGACTTCTACGAGTACGTCGACTTCCACGTGCACTTCCCCGAGGGCGCGGTGCCGAAGGACGGCCCGTCCGCGGGCGTCACCATCGTCACCAGCCTCGTGTCGGCGCTCTTGCGCGTCGCGGTGCGCAAAGACGTCGCGATGACCGGCGAGATCAACCTGCGCGGCAAGGTGCTGCCGATCGGCGGCTTGAAGGAGAAGGTGCTCGCGGCGTACCGCGCCGAGATCACCACCGTCATCTGCCCGCGCGAGAACGAGAAGGACCTGCACGAGGTCCCGAAGAACGTGCTCAAGGCGATCGAGTTCAAGTTCGCCGACACCATCGACGACGTGCTGCGCACCGCGATTGCACCGCTGCCCGACGAGCATCCCAATGCCGCGCTGCGCAGCTTCCTCGCGGGCACCGCTCCGGCGGATGCCGACGACTGGCGGCTCGTGCGTCAGTGGGTCCGCGAGCGCGAGCGGCAAGAGAAGGCCGACCGCGCGCGCGAGAGCGAGTCGGTGCACTAGACGAGGTTGCTCGCCCGCGCATCGAGATCCTCGATGCGATCGGGCGAGACCCACTCGTCCCACGACTCGTCCCAGCCGTCGAAGCGGACGAGGTGCATGCCGTTGCGCACGGCGATCACTTCGCCGGGCCAGCAGCGATCCGACGTGCGCACGGAGACCTTGCTGCCCAGCGGTAGCTCCGGCGGGCACCAGCGCCGGGTCTCGGCCTCGTTGACGACGCGCTCGCCGTCTTCGCCGATCATGCGCACCACGAGGCCGCGTCCGTGTGCGTCGACGATCTCGGCGCGCGTCCAGTTGCCATCGTCGTTCTTCGCCTCGATGAGCTCGCCTTGGCGCGCGTGGGTGCGGCGCGTCGCCGGCCCCAGCTCGAACGTCGACGGGAAACCGTTCGCGACCGCGAACGAGCACACCTGTCCGTCGCGGAAGCAGAGCAGTCGCTCGGCATAGCGCGCGAGCTCGTCGAAGCGCAGCACGCCGTCGCCGTCGAGGTCGACGAGCACGCGGCCCTCGAGCGCGTCGATCCAACAGTTGGTGAACGTCCACGCGCCGGTCGACGTCTCGGTGGACAGCGACGAGCCCAGCGCGGCGTAGGCCACTCGTCCGGCGCGCAGCGGAGCTTCGAGCGCGAGCGATCCGGAGTAGCAACAGTCGGCGGTGACGATCGCGAGCTCGCCGCGGAAGTGGCGCTCGATCGCGCCGAAGATCGCGGAGACGGGAAATCGAGCGTCGCGCAGCTTGAACGCGCCACGCCCGTGCTTCTCGTCGCGCGCCCCATGGCCCGCGTAGTACAGCAGCAGCTGATCACCCGGCGCCGCGCGCTGCAGCGTCTCGACGAACGCGCGCTCGACCCCGGCGACGGTCGCATCCGCGTCCTTGATGAACACGATGCGCTCGCGCGGGACGCCGCGCGCGTGCAGCACGTCCATCAACACCTGATCGCGACGCCCTTCGAGTGGCCAGTGCGCCTTGTCGGCGTACTGCAAGAGGCCTACGGCAAAGACGTGCGTGCGATCGGATTGCCACGCGTGCGAGATCGGCATCGTCCGCGATGATGCCGGATTGCGAAGCGAAGCGCCTCGTCACATTCGCACAAGTCGCGCACTCCACCTCCTCGACCGACGGCGAGCGCGAGAGGTACTCGCCGATGCCGAGCGGTCGTTGGAAACGGAGTAGTCGTCGATGAACGTCGCGAAGACACTGGTCGCGGGCCTGAGCCTGCTCGCCCTGCAATCATCCACCATCCCCAACGTAGCCGATGCTGCGCCCAAGCTGCCCGGGCAGGGCAGCACCATGCCGCGGGTGAACCCGGGCTCGCTGCCGCAGCACGTGATCAACGGGCGCGTCGAGGTGGATCCGGGATGCGCCAGCGAATTTCCCCACTGGACCTCGAAGCTCGAGTTCTACGATCGTCCCGATCGCGTCTGCGTGCGCTGGCTCGACAAGAAGCCGGTCGGTTGGGCGCGCTGGGAGCTCTACAAGGACAACCCGAGCTCGCCCAACGACATGAAGATCGCGTCGGGCCTGTTGTCGTCCGGATCGCTGTCGGGCACGAGCGCCTCGTTCCAGATCAAGCTCGACAACCTGCTGCCGCTGCACAACGGTGGCAAGAGCGATCAGAAGTACTTCGTGCGCATCCAGTCGAAGCTCGACGACGAGCCCAAGGCGATGAGCGCCAACGCGGCGACGTTGGTGCACAAGCCGAAGGCGGGCGAACCGGTGCCGCCCCAGGCCAATCCCTACTCGTGCGGATCGTCGCCCGACAACTACAAGCGCAAGGTCGTGCTCGAGCTGCCGAAGATGACGGTGAATCAGACCACGAACACCAGCGGTGACGGCGATCGCGACGAGCTCTACATCTCGATCGGTCAGCTCGGCCCCGGCACCACCAGCAAGCAGAAGCGACTGCCCAGCGCGGACGACTACTACGAGGCCAAGAACGGCAAGACCGTGAGCGCCAGTGGTTGGACCAATCAGGACGAGACCCACGTCGCGAGCCCGGTGCTCTTCAACGGCACCATCTCGCACGGTCAGGTCGTCGATCTCGCGATCGCGGCGCAGGAGCAGGACAACTCCGACCTCAAGGACGCGAAGGCCGGGCTCATCGATGCGATGCACGCGGTCGCTGCGGTCGCGACTGCGGTCGGTGGCTACGGCCTCATCGTCGCGGCGGTCGCGGAAGGCGTCGCCGGTGCAGCGCAGTTCATTCCCAACACCAAGAACCACGACTTCATCGGGTTCGTCGGCGTGCGTCTGACCAACAAGTGCGGCCGCGTGCAGACCGCGTGGACCACCTTCGAGTCGAAGAAGATCTCGGGCGTCGGCACGATCACCAATCAGTTCCTCGACGTCACCACGCACGACGGCTTCGAGTCGCGGCTCGCGGTGATGGCGGAGAGCCAGTTCTGGCCCGACGGCGTCGACTGGGGCGGCTACGAGTACGTCGGCATGTCCGACGAGTTCTGGTGGATCGCCAACGGCACGAGCAACGCGAAGTACACCTTCTTGTTGCGCTCGAAGATGTTGCCGCCGAGCTGAATCGCGGACGTGCGCGAGGCGACGGGAGTACCGTCGCCTCGTTCACGGTTCGCTGGGCGGTGGTGTGCCGCCGTCGACTCCGCCGCGGTTGCCGTTGCCGCTGTTGTCGCCGCCGCGATTGCCGTCGCCATCGTTGCCTTCACTGGGCGGCGGCGTGCCGCTGTCGACACCACCCGGCGTGGTGTCCATCGGCGTGGTGTCGCTGGGGCTCGTGTCGTCCGGAGGTGTGGGGCTCGGCGTCGGCGCTGCGCCCGGGTTCATCGCGGGCACCGGGGCACCGGTGTTGCCGTCGTTGGTGTTCTTGGCGCAGGCTCCGGTCGCGAGCATTGTCGCAGCGAGCGCGAGGACGAGTCGATGTTCGATGACGTTCATGTGCCGCCATCGTTCCCCGCACGCGTGCACGTGCAAGTCGGCGCGGCGAACGTCAGGGCAGCGCAATCTTGCGGTCGAGGCCCTTCGGGCCCAGCTCGCGCTCGGCGAGCTGCGTGTCGCTCGGCGCGTCGAGGTCTTCTTTGTACGACGTCTTCATGTTCGCGATGACGACTTCTTCGAAGCCGAACGACACGAGCTCGTCGCGCAGACCGCCGTCGAGCAGCGACTTCGCCTTCGCTTCGTCGAGCCCGCCACCACCGATGCGGATGCGTTCGTCCGCCGCGCCGCGCATCGTGATGAGCACGGCGAGCCCGTGCTCGCGCTTCATCCGTGCGGGCAGCTCGTCGGAGAATTTCCTGCGGTCTTCGACGCGCGCGGTGCGAATCGCATACGCGCGCGACCACACCACCTTCTTGCGGCAGGCCTCGAGCTTCTCCGCGGATTTCTCCGCGCGCGTCGCCGAGACCTCCGACAACGCACCCGGCAGCTCCGCCGCGGCCTTCGCGAGCTCGTCGACGTCGCGACAGCGATCGTCGCTCTTGCTCACCGCGTCGACGAAACGCAGCGCTTCACGGCCCGCCATCGTCGGCGCCGGCAGATCGACGTGCGCCTCGCCGACGATCGCGACGCTGGGCTTCACCGGCGCGGGTGCCGGGCCTTCGTCGCGCGGCGCGTCGGCCTTCGCGTCGAGCTTCTTCGCGTCGCCGTTCTTCGCATCACCCTTCGCGTCGCCGTGCTTCGCATCCGCGCTCGGCGTGTTCGCGCTGATCACCACCGGCGGCCCACTCGGCGCTTCCACGACGGGAGGCGGCTGCGCCATCACGCGCGCCGCCGTGCCCCCGACCGCGACGCCGAGGTACACGAACAACCCGAACGACAACAGTCGCCCGGCGCCGCGCGCCGGCTGCCGCATCATCACCGCGACCAACCACCACAGCACCGCGAGCCCGCACAGCGCGGCGGCCCCGATCATCCCCAGCGCCCAAGGATCCGCAGCGAGATTCATGTCGACGCGACTGCGCGCTCCTCAGGGCGCCTGGCAGTAGTCGTTGACGTTCTTGACGATGGTGTCTTCGAGCTTCACGACCTTGTCGGCTTCCTCGTTCGCCTTGTTGAACGACTCGACGTTGCCGCTCTTCGCCGCCTCGGCCATCGCCTTGCCGACCTTGTCGGCCTGCCCGAGCAGCTCGAGATAGTCCTTCGAGAACCCCGCGACCTTCTCGTCGGTGAACTGCAACGCCGTGATGTCGTCGGTCGCGGCCTTCACCGTGGTCGCGAACTCGTCGGCGACCTTGGGGTTGTTCTGCACGTCGGCGAGCTTCTCGATCGAGGTCGAGAGCGTCGTCGTGTGCTTGTTGACCACGTCGATCAGCTTGTTGCACTGATTGACCTTCGTGTCGCAGCCGGCGATGCCCAGCGCGGCGACGAGGCCGATCGAGGAAAGGATGCGGTGGTGCTTGGTCATGGACGCCTCGGGGCGAGCGGGCCCGGCTCGATGCGCCCGTCCCCCCGCGTCAGCGTACGCCGTAGACCCTGCGCGCGGCTAGCCGTACGCTGCGACCACGCGATCCGAGCGTGCCCGGGGATTGTCACGCCGGGAACGCGTTGCGATACTCGCGCGCCCCGAGCGGGGCGGACAAGGTCGGTCTGCAGATGTTTCGTCCCGGGTTGCCGCGCGCTCTCGCTTGCGTTCTCGCCATCGGCCTGCTGCCGAGCGCTTGCAACCTCAACAAGCTCACCGCGAACGCCACCTCCGGGATGCTCGAGTTCGGTGCGATCGCGATGGATCGCGAGAGCGATCTCGAGTTCGCACGCTACGCGTTTCCGGCGAGCCTGAAGACGCTCGAGACCTTCCTGATCTCCTCGCCGAAGAACGAGTCGCTGCTCTTGCTGCTCGCGCGCGGCTACAACTCGTACGCGTTCGCGGTGCTCGAGGGCGAGCTCGAGCGCGCGGAGCAAGACGGCACCGATCAGCAAGTCGACGAGCTCGCACGCCGCGCGAAGATGCACTACTTGCGCGGGCGCGCGTACGGCTTCCGCTTGCTCGACAAGCCCGAGCTCGAGCAGGCGGCGTTCAAGGGCGACCTCATGGCGCTCGATCACCAGCTGAAGAAGCTGAAGAAGGAAGAGGTACCGGGGCTCTTCTGGGCGACCTACGGATGGGCATCGGCGATCAACCTCGCGAAGGACGATCCCGACATGCTCACCGGGCTCGGCACCATCGAGCACATGATCCAGCGCGTGCTCGAGCTCGATCCCGACTACAACTCCGGCGCACCGCTCATCTTCCACGCGGTGTACTTGGGCAGCAAGCCCAAGGCCTTCGGTGGTCATCCCGAGAAGGCGAAGATCGCATTCGACAAGGCGATGAAGAGCTGGGGCGATCGCAACCTGCTGGTGCCGTATCTCTACGCGCGCGTGTACTGCCCCGAGGTGCAGGACCGTGCGCTGTTCGACGAGCTGATGGGCAAAGTGCTCGGCGCCGACGTCACCAAGCATCCCGACCTGCGCTTGAACAACGAAGTCGCACGTTCGCGCGCGTTCTACTGGAGCGCACGTGCCGAAGATCTCATCTTGCCGCCCGATCCCGAGGAGAAGAAGGGCTGAGGGCTTCTTTGCGCCAGCCATCTCGTCGTATGACTGAGGAGACGCCATGAGCATGCTCTTCCGACCCACCCGCCGCCGTTTCATCTACACGACCGCCGCGGCCTCGGCCGCCGCGACCTTCGTAGCACCGTACATCGCGAAGGGCGCGAGCAAGAAACTGCGCATCGCCACGCTCGCACCGAAGGGATCGAGCTGGGCGAAGGCGTTCGAGAAGACCGCGCGCGAGGTCAAGGAGCGCACCGCTGGCGAAGTCGAGATGAAGATCTACGACGGCGGCGTGATGGGTGACGAAGGCGCGATGATCCGCAAGATGCGGCACGGTCAGCTCGATGGCGCCGCGGTCACGAGCGTCGGGCTCGGCGAGATCAACACGCAGCTGCTCATGTTGCAGCTGCCGCTGCTCTTCAAGGACTACGCGCAGCTCGACTACGTGCGCGGGGCGATGAGCTCCACCTTCGAAGGGATGCTCGAGGCCGAGGGCTTCAAGTTCGGCGCGTGGGGCGACGTCGGTTGGATCTTCCTGTTCTCCAACACGCCGGTGAAGACGCCCACCGACATCAAGTCGACCAAGATGTGGGTCTGGGACGCGGACCCCGTGTCGAAGGCCGTGATGGCGGTCGCGAAGGTGAACGCGGTGCCGCTGGGCGTGCCCGACGTGCTGCCCAGCCTCGAGACCGGGCTCATCGATGCGTTCACCAACTCCCCGTACGGCTCGATCGCGCTGCAGTGGTACACGAAGGCGCGCTACGTGACGAACCTGAAGCTGTCGATCGGCATCGGCGGCTCGGTGCTCACGCAGAAGGCGTGGCAGTCGATCTCGCCCGAGGCGCAGCAAGTGCTCACCGACATCACCGCGGAGAACTACGGCGCGCTGCTCAAGCGCATCCGCTCCGACAACAAGAAGGCGATGTCGACGCTCAAGGAAAAGGGCCTCGAGGTCGTCGAGCCGGGCAACATCGTCGAGTGGGCCAACGTCGCCGTGCAGGTGCGTGAGAAGCTCATCTCCGACAAGACGCTGGACGGCAAGCTGGTCGAGACGATGCTCGGCCACTTGAAGAGCGCACCGAGCTGATGAAGTCGCTGCGCGCGCTCGAGTCGACGATCGTCCGGGTCGAGGGCGCGGTCGCAGTCGCGCTCGTGCTCACGATGCTCGTGCTGGCGGGCTACAACGTCTGCTATCGCAACCTGCTGGTGCCCTTGCAGAAGCACTGGGCGCACAGCGGGCCACCGATCGTGGCGCAGCAGCCAACCGCAGAGCCGATCGCGACGCCGAGCGCAGACGGCAAGACGCCGGCGAAGGTCGACGCGCCGAGCAAGAGCGCCGCCGAGGGATTCGGCGGCGACTGGGGCGAGGGCGACGACGACGGCGGCGACGAAGTGGAGCCGCCGCCTGCGAAGGTGGAGGCGCCCGCGAAGCACGCCGAGGCCGCGGAAGGATTCGGCGGCGACTGGGGCGAGGGCGACGACGGCGATGTCGAAGACGCGGCCGAGCCGCCGCCCGCGAAGGACGGCAAGGCGCCGAAGCAAGACGACGCGACCGAAGCAGAGCTTCTCGACGAAGAGGATCCGTTCGCCAACCTCTCGCGCATCGAAGGCGTCGGCAACAAGCCCAGCGCGACCGACGAGGGCCCGCAGGGCGGTCCGCCGCCGGAGGGCTCGTTCGCGGCGTGGGGCGTCGCCTTCATCGACAGCATCAAGCTCGACTGGATCGACGTGGTGCTGCGCCAGCTCGTCATCCTCGTCGCGTTCTTCGGTGGCATGTTGGCGACCCATCGCGGCAAGCACATCAACGTCGACGCGCTGTCGAAGCTGCTCGGGTCCAACGCGCGGCGCTTGCTCGGCATCGTCACGAACGCGCTCGCGGTGACCGTGTGCGTCGTGCTCGCGCGTGCGGGCAGCGATCTCGTCGCGATCAGCCACGAGCATCCGCGTCCGCTGGTGCCGTGGGCCGACGAGTGGGTGTTCCAGCTGATGTATCCGTTCGGCTGGTCGATGCTCGCGTTCCACTTCGGTGTGCGGCTGCTCGAGTGCGCGGCTGGTCTGCCGCCGCCGGGTGAAGCACCGGTCGAGCCCATCACCGTCGCAGCGCGGCCGGCCGAGGCGCCGAAGCGCGACGAGCCCGAGGAGGAGGCGACCTGATGGGTGCCCTC
>DASZPU010001119.1:0-2483 GCA_035550195.1 Nannocystaceae bacterium | reverse complement strand
TCGTGGCCGTGCAAGGCCTGGCCGCCCTCGAAGCCGAGCTGCAACGCGACCTCGCGTTGATGTCCTCTCCCGGGCGTTCGTGGCTCTCGCCGCGCACGCTCGCAGACGGCACGAGCGTGCACGACGTCGTGATCGTCGGCGCAGGGCAGGGCGGGCTCGTCACGGCCGCTGCGCTGCAGCGCGAGCAGGTGGAGCGCGTGCTCGTGCTCGACGATCATCCGCTCGATCGCGCCGGCCCGTGGCTGAACTTCGCGCGCATGATCACGCTGCGCACGCCGAAGCATCTCACCGGTCCGGATCTCGGGATTCCGAACCTCACCATCCAACGCTGGTGGGAGGCGCAGCACGGCGAGGGCACGTGGGCGACGATGGGCCTGGTCCCGAAGGAATCGTGGGCCGCGTATCTCGCGTGGTATCGCCGCGTGCTCGGGCTGAACGTGCAGCCCGACACGACCGTGGTGGGGCTCGACGCCGGGCCCGAGCCCGGCATCGTCGCGATCGACAGCGTGCGCGGTGGCGTCGCGAGCCGGATCTTCGCGCGTCGCGTGGTGCTGTCGACCGGCATCGACGGCTCGGGCGCGTGGGACGTGCCCGCGATGATCCGCGAGACGATCCCGCGCGATCGTTGGGCGCACACGCGCGACGACATCGACTTCACGGCGCTGAAGGGTCGTCGCGTCGGCGTGCTCGGTGCCGGCGCGTCGGCGTTCGACAACGCTGCGGTCGCGCTCGAGCACGGCGCGTCCGAAGTGCATCTGTATTTTCGGCGCAAGCAGCTGGTCGACACCAACGCGTATCGGTGGGCGGAGTTCGTCGGCTTCCTCAAGCACATGGGCGATCTGCCCGACGCGGATCGTTGGCGCTTCATCCGACAGATCCTGCGCATGGGTCAGCTGCCGCCCGCGGACACGCTGCGGCGCGCGAGCGCCTTCCCGCAGTTCCAGATGCACGGCGGGAGTCCGTGGCAGCGCGTCGAGATGAAGGGCGACACGATCGTCGTCACCACGCCCACGCGCACCGACGAGCTCGACTTCGTGATCGTCGGCACCGGCTTCACCACCGATCTCGCGCGCCGTCCCGAGCTCGCCAAGCTCGCGCCGCACGTCGCGTTGTGGCGCGATCGCTTCACGCCGCCCGCGGGCGAAGAACACGACGATCTCGCGCGGCATCCTTATCTCGGGCCCGCGTTCGAGCTGATCGAGCGCACGCCCGGCGAGGCGCCGTGGGTGGGGCTCGTCTACAACTACACGTTCGGGTGTCTGCTCAGCCTCGGCTTCGGCGGTGCGAGCATCTCGGGGATGAAGTACTCGGTGCAGCGCTTGGTCGCCGGGGTCACGCGCTCGCTCTTCTGCGAAGACAGTGCGGCGCACCTGCAGACGCTCTGCGGCTGGAACGAGAAAGAGTTCTAGTCGCCCGCACAAGCGTTCGCGACGACGTCGACCGCCTGATCGAACAGCTGCGCATAGTCGCCGGTGATCGGCCCGATGTAGCCATAGTCGAACGAGTCCGTGAAGGTCTCGAGCGCCCACGGATAACAGTTCGTCGACACCCCGTCGGGACAATCCTCGTCGTTGCGCAACAACGAAACCACCACGACGCCATCGGCGTTGTCGCCCTTCGCCTGCAGTAGATCCTTCGTCCACTGCTTCGGCGAGCCCGACGACTGATCGGGCTCGTCGGTGAGCAGCACGGCGATGAGCAGCGCATCGCCGCGCAAGAACCCCTCGTTGCACGCCGCCGCTTCACCGTCCGGATCGATCGCCGCGCGCAACGCATCCGCCGGCCGCTCGACCTGATTCCCCTGCGTCCCGACCTGCGCCGCGCAGGCGAACGCTTCGTCGAGATCGTCGGCCGCGGTCATGTAGCTCGCGCCCTCGGCATACGGCCCACAGGTCGCGCGACTCGAGTGCGCGCCCGCAGTCGCGGTGACGAACCCGCCGAGCACGTTGCACGGCGCAGGATTGCCCGCGTACGCGTCCGTGGTCACGACGCCGACGTGGAGGTCGGTGCCGTGCTGCACCACTCGCTGCACGCCGTCGATGAACACCGGCACGTTCTCGACGAGCGCGCGCTGGTAGGCCTGCATGCTCGGCGAGTCGTCGATCACGAACACGAAGTCGGCGCGATCGCAGTCGACGTCGACCGCTTCACCGTCGTCACCGGCATCGTCACCGGGGAAATGCCAGAGCGGGCCGCGGCCACAGCCGGCGACCAACATCCACACCACCATCGGGACAGCGCGCCACATCGCGCATCCCCATCATCGCACGTGCACGCAGCGCGTGCACGCGATTCCTTCCGAACGCTCGTGTCACTCCGGCCGTGTCGTGGTGCGTCGGCGTCGTACCAACAGCAGACCGCCGAAGAACGCCGACCATCCCAGCCCGCTGGACGGTGCGGGCGCGCTCGTGCATGCGCACCCTTCCGGCTCCGCGTTGCGCCCGAAGCCGCCGGGGATCTGGCCGCCCGAGATGCCGCCACCC
>DASZPU010001118.1:0-11229 GCA_035550195.1 Nannocystaceae bacterium | reverse complement strand
CGGGGATCGTCGCTGCCTTCGCATACTGGTCGCGCCCCGCGGTGCGCACTTCGGCGTGGGTCATTCGAGTGTCTCCGGCCCCCAAGACGGAGCACCCGGGAAAAGGACGCAAGAATTCCGCGCGCGGTCGTTGTTTCGCTGCGCGCCCCCAGCCTGCGTCCTTTCGGGCCGTGCTCCGTCTTCGCGGACACGATGACGAACACGACCGCCAATGCCCACGAGCGCGCGCAGACGATCCTCGACTATTGGTTCGGTGCGATCGACGACACCACGCCGCTGAACCGCGAGCGCGAGCCCTTCGCGCTCCACTTCCAGCGCTGGTACGGCAAGAGCGCGGAGGTGGACGCGTCGATCCGCGCTGCGTTCGCGCCCCACCTGCATGCGGTGACCGCATCGGGGCAGAGCTGGGACGCGACACTTCGGCAGTGGCGTCGTCATCCCCGCGGACTGCTCGCGCTGACGATCCTGCTCGATCAGCTTCCGCGCAACATGTACCGCGACACCGCGCGCATGTACACGCACGATGCGCTCGGCCTACTGGCGAGCGAGGCTGCGCGCGCGCAGCTGAGCGAAGATCTTCCGCTCGTCCATCGCATGTTCATCGCGGTGCCGCTCATGCACACGGAAGATCTGATCCTGCAGGAGCGGATGTTGGCCGCCTTCGAGGAATTCGTGGAGCTCGCCACGACGCGCAGCCCCGACAACGTCGGCTTCTTCCGCTTCGCGCTCGACTACGCGAAACGCCACGTCGACGTGATTCGAGCGTTCGGTCGTTTCCCCCACCGCAACGCGTTGCTGGGGCGGACGTCCACGCCCGAAGAGCTGACGTTCCTCGAACGGCGTGACGCTTGGTTCTGACGCGCGTGCGGGTCGATTGTCACGCGCAGCTCCGCGGTCGTCGACGGGATCGTCACATGCAGTCGCAGACGCGATGTCGCCGACGCGCTTCTGGCGTCAGTGATCGAGCGGCACCGTGGAGTCGTCGTCGCGCAGCTCGACGCGCGTGTCGGCGCGCGCACGCAGGCGCTCGGCCTCGTGACAGAGCGCCTCCCACGTCGCCATCAAGGTGCACTGCGCCGGCCACACGTCGTACTCGATCTCGAATGACAGCGGTTCGTGGATCATCGCTGCGATCGCCGGCACGCCGCCGAGCCCGTTCACGTGGGCATGGATCACGAAGCCGCGGTTGATGTAGATCTCCGCCAGCGTGTCACCGTCGTCGTGCCGCACGCGCGTCGGTCCGTTCGCGCGCAGCGCGTGGCCGACGGCTTGGTGGAGCGATGGCTTGTGGGAGCGAGGATCGAAGTCGGTCATTGCGACGGCAGCATGACCGCGCCGAGTGTCGGCTCTGCGATCGCGACGTGACTTCGTCAGCGCGCGTCGTCGAAGGCGCAGGTGTCGGCGATCTCGGCACAACGTCGGCGCTCGTCGGGCGTGAACGGAAAACCGAACACGCGCCACTCGTGCGGCGCGAGCCCCGAGGGATGCTCCGGTGGTCGCGCGATCAGATCGACGTCGCGACGGATCCGCGTCGCGAGATCGGGCACGTCGTACTGACGTCCGTGGATGTCCACGCGCGACTCGTACGCCAGGCCGCCCTCCCAGCGCACGCGCACGGACAACGATGACGACGCACGCGCGGTCGGCTCGGCGAGCCAGCGATTCACGATCGCGTTCGCGGGCGCCCACTCGCCGACGCACTCGTCGCGCACGCCGGCGTCGCCGTGCCACACGAGCTGCACTTGCTCGACCTTGTGCAGATGCATCCGATCACGGTAGCCGCCGATTGTGACGGCCAGGTCACGAGTCACGCGGCGCGTGCGATCGCGGCCAGCGCAAGGCCTTCGAACAGCGCGTGCGCGGCGAGCAAGCAGGTCACGTCGGCGTGATCGAGCATCGGCGTGACTTCGACGAGGTCGAAGCCGCACAGCTGCACACCCGCGAGCCCGCGCAGCAGTCCCAGCAGCTCGCGGGCGGTCAGGCCGCCGGGGATCGGGGTGCCGGTGCCCGGTGCGAACGCGGGATCGACGGCGTCGATGTCGATCGAGATGTACGTCGGCGCGTCGCCGACGAGCTCGACGATCCGCTTCGCCGCATTCGTCGCTCCGACGTTCGCGAGCTCGTCCGCGGTGAGGCGCATGCCGCCGAACGCCTCCGCGAGATCGCCGTCACTGCTCGCGCTCCACGGCCCGCGCAATCCGATCTGCACGACCTTGCCTTCGGCGAGCAGGCCTTCTTCGATCGCGTTGCGGATCGGCGTGCCGTGGTGGAACTTCTCGCCCCAGCCTTCGGCGGTGCTGCAGTCGAAGTGCGCGTCGACGTGCACGAGCGCGACCGGGCCGTGGTGCTTCGCGAGCGCGCGCAACACCGGAAGGCTGACGCTGTGATCGCCACCGATCACGAACGGCGTCGCACCGGCGTCGAGCACGGCCGCGATCTCGGCGTTGACGAGCTCGCGCATCGCAGCGGCGTTGAACGGCGGCGCCATCACGTTGCCGCAGTCGCGCGCGGCCAATTGGTCGAACACATCGATGCGATGGATCGGATGGAAGCCCGCGACCAGAGCACTCACGCGACGGATGTGATACGACGCGAGCCGAGCACCCGATCGGTAGGTCGTGCCGCTGTCGTAGGGCACGCCGAGCAACGCGGCGTCACAGCCCGCGTAGATGTCGTGGCCGAGTCGAGCCGCGTCCGCAGGCGGTAGTCGGAAGAACGGAGTGAGCCCGTGACGCACGTAGGTTTCGAACGGTTGCTGATCCATCGCGAGCGTACGGTGGCGTGGACGGATCGCGATGACGAGACGCGAATGCGACACGCAGGTGAACTCGATCGCCGCGATCGACTTGTCGCGACGAATGCACGAGCCCGTGACGCACGCCGGGGAAGATGTCGTCATGGCGGACTACTCGGTCAGGAACCTGCGCAGCGACGACTTCGCAGCGCTCATGGAGCTCGAGCAACGCATCTTCGGCGACGAGCCACCGGGCGTGCTCGGCCCGTACTACGTGCGGATCTGCTGCGACGTCTATCGCGACACGTGCTTCGTCGCGCTCGATGGTGACGAGCCGGTCGCGTACCTGTTGTGCTTCGTGAACAACCGCGAGGCCCACTGCACGACGCTCGCGGTCGCGCCGGAGTATCAAGGCTCGCGCGTCGTCGCGCTGCTCTTGCGCTCGTTCGTGCAGCGCATCGCCGACGCCGTCGACGTCTGCTGGTTCACGGTGACGCCCGACAACGAGGCCGCGCGCGCGTTGCATGCCACGCTCGGCGCCCGCGAGATCGCGAGTTGCCTCGACTACTACGGGCCGGGCGATCGCCGCATCCTCTCTCGCATCGACGCGCAACGCTTCGAGCAGCTGCGCAGTCGCTATCAACGACTCGGGCTCGTCGCACCGCGTCCGGTCGCGTTGGAGGCGGTGCCGTGAGCGTGCCCGGTCTACTGCCAGATGCGCTCTCGTGGGTGCGCACGCCCGGGCGCATCGCGGCTGCCACCGCGCGTCTCGGTCGACGGATCTCGCAGGCGTCGATGCTGGTCTGGGAAGCCGCCGCCGATGCGCGCACCACCTCGCGCTCGCCGCAAGCATGCGCGGAGCGACTCTCGTGGCTCGCCGAGAATCTCTGCGCGGTGCACGGCGTGTCGATCGTGCAAGACGGCGAGCTGCCGCAGGCGCCCGCGGTGCTGGTCGCGAACCACGTCGGCTACTTCGATCCACTCGTGATGCTCTCGCTCGTGCCCGCGCTGCCGATCGCGAAGCGCGAGCTCGGCGACTGGCCGGTGCTCGGCCCCGCGCTCGAGCCGCTCGGCGTCGCGCTCGTGCAGCGCGGCGATCCCTACGATGGTGCACGCGCGCTGCGTCGCGCCACGCGTGCGCTCGAAGCCGGCGTCGACGTGCTGGTGTTCCCCGAAGGCACCACCACCGTCGGTCGCTCGGTGTTGCCTTTGCGTCGCGGTATCTTCGGCGTCGCGAGCCGACTCGGTGTGCCGGTCGTTCCGGTGGTGCTGCGCTACGAGCATCCCGGCGCCGCGTGGATCGGCGAAGACTGGTTCCTGCCCCACTACGCGCGCATGTTGGGGCGATCGCTGCTGCGCGTCCACGTCACCTTCGGCGATCCGATCATCGCGCGACAGGATCCATGCGACTTCGCCCGCTACGTACGGCGCCGGATGATCGCGATGCTCGATCGCAGCACTCGCCCGCGGCTCGTTCGCGCGGCGTGAACGATGCGCTGCCCGAGCTCGACGATCTCGACCGGCTGATCGCGCGACTCGGCTCCGCCGCGCGGGTCGAACGACTCGCCGACATCGTGCATCGCGATCGCGTCTATCCCATCGACGCGGTCGTGTTGGGCAGTCGCGATCCCAGCGCGCCGACGTTCGTGCTCGCGTACCTCACCACGCTGTGCTCGCTGCTCTTCGACGTCCTGCAACGCGCCAGCGCGGCTCCGTCGGCGTGGTCGGGCTTCGACGCGACGACGCGTACGGAGATGACCCACGCCGCGTTCGCGCGCTGGTATGGCCGCTGAGATGGCGGCGTGACGTCGAGTTCACCGAATCTCCCGGCGCGTGTGAACGCAGCGACACAGGCGTCGGACACGATGACGCCGTCCGATGAACCGCTTCCTCCTCATCGCCGCGAGCTACCTCGTGCTCGCACCCGCGTGTGACACGACACCCGACGATCCGCTCGGCCACTACGCATACGTCGAGCCGGTACGAGATCTGCTGCCGCTCTTCGCCGCCTGGGATCGCTCGTTGCAGACGCACGAGTCGCACGTCGCGTCAGCGACTGACGACCAGCGCGCGACGCAGCCAGATGTTCGCCTTCTCCAGCGCTTCGACGCGCACGAACTTCGTGTCGAGCTCGTGCTGCGTGCGCGTCGGCGGCTTCGCGTCCTTGCCGAGCACCACTGCGTCGGCGCGCGCGACCACTTCGGCGAACGCGGCGTCGTCGTTGCGGTCGTGGGTGCGCAGCGCTTCGGCGTGTTGCTCCGCGTGGTCACGGCCTTCCATGCGACCGTAGATGTGCAGATCCTCGAGGCGGTAGAGCCCGTCGTCGTAGAAGCGCAGCTTGTTGGTCACGACCAGGAGCGGCGCAGCGGCGGCGCGCGGGGGATTCGTCGGCAGCTCCATCATGCGCCACGCGTCGATGGGCGTGTGCGGCCCCCGCGTGCCGTGCACGAGCATCGCGAAGAGCACGCTCGATTGGATCGTGCCGCTGTAGTGCACGTTGGGTAGCCACAAGAGATGGGTGATGCCGCGATCGCGATAGAGCTGCCACAGCTCGCGCGCGTCGTGGATCGGCTCGTACCAGAGCAGCGCCTGGTTCCACTGCAGATCCTCGACGACGTCGCGATCGATGCCGAGCGTCGGTCGTGATCCGCGGATCAGGATCTTCGCATCCGCGGGCGTCGCTGCGGTGACCTTGCGAAAGGTCCGCCAGTACGGGAAGCGATCGTCGGCCGCGGTGCGCTCTTCCCAGCCGCTGCGCGCGAGCGCTATCGTCCCTTCGATCGACTTCTTGCCCGACCACACCCAGACGTCGCTGCCCCACACGATCTGCAGTGCGACGAGCGGCACGAGGCCCGCGCGCGCGAGCCAGCCCATGCGATGGATCTCCACGACCAGCGCAGCGGTGACCGCCGCGAACATCGGCGTGACCGCGACGAGGTAGCGGTCGGTGAGGTACGTGTTCGACCAGATCGCGAGCGCGACGAGGCACGCCGAAGCACCGAGCGCGATGCGACCGGGCTTGCGCAGGATCAACACACACGGCAAGAGCAGCGTGAACAGCGAGCCGAACACCGGCCAGTCGGCGACCCAGCCCACCGTGTAGTGGGGATGGAAGCTGAAGTCGAACATCAGGCGCACGGTCTCCACGATGCGCGCGAGTCCTTCGCCGTCGGGATGGTTGCCGGCTTCGCCGAGCATGTTCTCGAACAGCTCCGCGGCGCGTGGGTGCGTCGGGGCGCCGCCGAAGTGCGACTGCGCGAACGGGTAGAACGGGTTGGCGTAGAACACCGCGTTCTTGATGAAGTGCGGCGCCGCGACCAACGTCGACACGCCGATCACCACGAGCGGCGGGAGCGCGAGCCCGGGCGTGCGACGACGCGCGAGGATCAGCCAGCGCACCGCGAGCATCAGGCCGCAGGCCACGATCATGTAGATCGCCTGGTACTTCGACAGGATCGCGCCACCGGCCATCGCACCGAGCAGCGCGCAGTGACGCAGCTCGAGCTGCGACAGCGCGCGCACGGTGGCCATGAACATCGGCACGGCCCAGAAGCCGACGAAGTGATCGGCGCCGCCGGTGACTGAGTAGCCGAACGCGAAGATCTGCGGGAAGAGGAACAGCGCTGCCCATGCGCCGCGCAGTCGATCGCTCCTCACCATCCAGCGCGCGGCGACGGCGATGCCGACCGCGCTCCAGATCACGATCGCATACTCGAGGTGCAGCGCGAGCATCCAGTCGAACGGCATCGAAGTGCCGGGCAGGAGGAACGCCCACGTGTAGACCAGGCTGTCGAGGTGCGGCAGCGTGCGCACGTAGTCGCCGGGGAACGCGACCAATCTGCCGTGGCGCACGTAGTCGTGCGCGACCGGGAAGTGGTACCAGCTCGCGTCGAAGCCGATCGTGAGCGGCGTGAACGAGATGAGATAGAGGATCACGCAGCCGACGAGACCGAACGCGAGGATCGCGAACAGCAAGAGCGTCGGTGGTCGCGTACGGCGACGCGCACGAAGTGTGCGCACCCACAGGCGTGGGACGTCGCGCGCCCCGATCGCTGCGAGCGCGAACGGCAGCAGCAAGGCCGCGAGCCAATGGAAGAGCCCGAGCGCACCGAGCAGATACATCGCGAACGTGAACGCGATGAGCCCGAGCGCCATCGCGAAGAGCCAGGTCTCGAGCAACGGCAGGCGACGCTCGCCGAGCACGCGCACCAAGAGCGAGTGGCCGACGACGATGCAGCCGCCGGTGAACAGCAGCGTGTACGTCCACAGCATCAGCACCGGCCACGCGAGCCACCTGGCGATCGGATAGACCTCGTGCAGCTCGCGCGCGAAGATCACGATGCCGAGCAGACAGAACGACGCGACCAGCAACGCACGCGCGCGTCCGACGAGGTTGCTCGTCCACCAACTACGATCGATCACCGGACGAAGGTGACCCGGGCCGTCGCCGGGATCACGCCTCGACTTCGCCAATTCGTCGTCACGGCACGGCGACGCGTCTCACGGCGGCCAACGCAAGGTCACTTGGATGTGACATGGGCGTGCTCATATCGCCGAACCGTGGTTCGCAGACCCGCGCTGATCGTTCTCGCCGTGTACACGAGCGCGTGTGCAGTCGCGGACGACGAGCGCAGCGCGTGGCTGCGACACACGCTCGTGCTGGACAACCAGGATTTCCTCGAGCGCGACGTCGAGCTCGCCGCGGGCAAGCTCGCGAAGATGGGCGAGACACCCTTCGGATACTTCCGCGGCAGCGCGGCGCAGATGATGCGCGACATGCTCGAGCCGGGCGGCGCCGCAGTGCAGCCGTGTCGCTTCACCGACACCGAGGTCGAGGACGTCGCGCTCGTCGGCGACCCGCACCCGGAGAACCTCGGGGGCTATCGCACCGGCGACGGCACGATCACGATCGACTTCAACGACTTCGATGCCGCGAGCTATGGGCCGTTCGAGCTCGACGTTCGACGGCTCGCGGTGGGCTTCTGGATCGCCGGCGCGCAGGTGGGGCTCGGCGACGGCGAACGCTCGACGATCGTGGCAGCGGTCGCGCGCGGCTACGCCGACGAGATCGCGGCGCTCGCCGAAGATCCCGCCAACGCCACGATCGTCACGGACGCGGTGTCGCAGGGCGTCATCCTCGACGCGTTGCTGCTCGACGCACGCGAGGACGGCGACGATGCGAAGCCGCTCGACGACTACACGATCGTCGACGGCGATGCGCGGCACTTCCTCGACGGCGAGCTCGAGCCCACGCGCATGCTGACCTACGGCGACACGAAGCAGCTCGTGTTCGAAGACACGCTGCAAGCCGTCGACGCGGGGACTGCGATGCGCGTGCGCGCGCTGATCGACGCGTGGCGCACCACCGTTGCAGATCCGTCGGCGATCGCCGCGTCGCCGGTGATCAGCGTCGCGCGCCGGCTCGGTGCGGGCGTGTCGAGCTATCCTCTATACCGCTGGTACGTGCTGCTCGAAGGGCCGAGCGATGGGCCCGACGACGACGTGATGCTCGAGCTCAAGGAGGTCCGCGACCCGCCGCCGTTGCCGGGCCTGCGCCGACCGATCGACGCGCCGTATCCGAAGAACGGGCAGCGCGTCGTCATGCTCGCGCGCGAGCTGCAGGCCTTCGTGGACGACGATCCGCTGATGGGCTGGGCCGAGGACGGCGCGCAGTCGTTCCGTGTGCGTGAGCGCAGCGGCTACCAGAACAGCGTCGACCTCGAGGATCTCGAGGAAGCGATCGCGGCGGGCGAGTGGACCGTCGGCGACGTCGAGCAATTCGCGGGCACGGGCGGGCGCGTGCTCGCGCGCAGTCACTCTCGTGCGCGCCGTGCTCGCGGCACGATCGCCGGTGCTGCGATCGCGCACGCGATCGACGACGCCGATGCGTTCATCGACGACGTCGTCGCGTTCGCAGAGCACTACGGGCCGGTGGTACAGGACGATCGTGATCGGCTCGCGCAGCTCGTCGCGGAGCACGGCGCGGATCTGGGGTACGGATCATGGTGAGCGCGTTCGCGATCGCGTTGTGCTTGTCGGCGCAGCCCGAAGCGTCGCCCAGCGAAGCGCCGCCGGTCGAAACACCGCCGCCGGTCGCCGAGACGCCGAAGACCACGGTGTCTCGCACACGCAAGTGGGCGCAGTCGGGACCGTGGGTGCCGAACGCCTGGCCGACGCGACAGATCTGCGCGCTCGATCCCGATCGCGCGCCGCTGTGCGTCGCCGTGCGCACCGACGTCTTCACCGGGTTTCGTGCCGGCAAGATCGGCGGGCGATCTGCGAACGAGTTCCGCCTCGATCGCGCCGAGCTCGGCGGCGGCCTCTTGTGGAAGCCGACGACGCGGCTCGAGACCGGCGGCGTGATCGCGCTCGAAGCGATCCGCTCGGCCGGCCCCCAGAGCGTCACCGGCATCGACGGCGACAGCCTCGTGGTGCGCCTGCTCGAAGCGTACGGACATGCCGCGCTGCACGTCGGCCCGATCGACATCGGCGCGCGCGCCGGCCTCGTACCCGAACGATGGATCGAACAGCTCGAGAAGGGCTACGATACCCGTGGGTTCGATGCGTTGCCGTCGGATCGCACGCGTATGCTGGATCGTTCCGACCTCGGTGCAACGCTCACGGTGAGCGGTTGGAACAACCTCGTCGACGTCGATCTCGAGATCGTCAACGGCGAAGGTCGAGCGCAGCGCGAGCTCAACACCGGCAAGAACTTCACCGCGATCGCCACCGTGCGACCGCTGCGTCGCGAGCACCGCAACGGCCCCATCGTGCTCGCGGTACAAGGTGGCTTCCGCGACGGCTCGCTGGGCATCGCGCGCATCGCCGATCGCCGCGCCATGGCCGGCATCACCTTCGCATCGCCGTGGGTCTACGCCGGCTTCGAGTACGTACACGCGCTCGGCTTCGCGGGCCGCGGTGATCTGCGCGCGAGCACGCTGGGCGGTTGGGTGAGCGGGCGCATCCTGCCGCGCTGGCTCGGCGTGATGGCGAAGTACGATCGCACGAGCCAGGATCTGTCGCTCCGCGAAGCGGTCGTGCACACGATCGGCGCGTCGGTGTTTTCCGACGTGTTCGAGCACATCGATCGCAATCGTCGGCGCGTGCGCGTCTACGCCGGCTATCAGTTCGAAGGCTACGGTCGCGCCGCGTCACCGTTGCCGGGCGTCGCTGCTGCGAGCGATGCCCATCGTTTCATCCTGCAGCTCGAGCTGCGTGGGCTCGCGCGCTTTGCTTCGAAGGAGTCGCCGCCATGAAGAAGAACATCGTGATCGCGTTGTTGCTCGCCGCGTGCAGCGGTGCACAGGACAACGCCGACGGCCCCGACAAGACCACCGAAGGCGGCAGCGCCAGCACGTCCACCACCACCAGCGTGGATCCCAACGGTGCGGTCGTGCGACTCAACGAGATCACCTCGGACGAGATCGCCGACGGCACGTATGCCGGCGCCGGCGATGCGCTCGAGATCGTGAACATCGGCATGGCCGCGGCCGATCTCTCCGGGTGGAAGGTCTCCGACGACGCCGAGCTCGCGGCCGACAAGACCTACGTGTTCCCCGAAGGCAGCACGATCATGCCGGGCGAGTACGTCGTGCTCGTGAAGCTCGACGACACGACGATGATGGGCGACTACCCGTTCGGCATCAGCTCGACCGATCCGGAATCGATCTGGCTCGTCGATGGCGGCGGCACCGTGATCGATCTCGTCGACTTCGTCGGCGCCGATGCGAGCACCTCGTGGTGTCGCTTGCCCGACGGCGATGGCGACTGGCAAGGCTGCGCGCGCACGTTCGGCGCGAGCAACGAGCCCGGCGTCGCCGAATCGTCGACGACGGATCCGAGCACCGAAGAGGGCAGCAGCACCGACCCGAGCACCGACGACACCGGCGTCGTCGCGGGCCCGGTCGTGCTCAACGAGATCAGCTCGTCGGGCGACGACCCGATCGAGATCTACAACGCCGGGCCGGGCGACGCCGACCTCTCGGGTTGGACGCTCACCGACGATCTCGCGGCGCCGAACGATCCTTATGATCCGGACGCCGACCTCGAGAAGCTCGTGTTCGCCGAAGGCACCATGCTCGCGGCCGGCGAGTGGCTCGTGGTGATCAAAGGAATGACGGCAACCGATCATCCGTTCGGGCTGTCGGCCGATGGCGATGCGGTCACGTTGCTCGATGCCGACCTCCAGATCGTCGACTTCTCCGCATACGGTGCGATGGCCGCGGCAACGTCGTATTGCCGCATCCCCGACGGACCCGACGGCGAGTGGCAAGCCGACTGCGCCGCGACGTTCGGCGACGCCAACGCGCAGTAGCCGTGCTTTGGCGCCGCGCACCGGCGTCGTGGTATCAAGGCCGACGGTGATCCGCCGCGGCCTCTTCGCGCTCTTCGTGCTCGCGGCATGCAGCGAAGCCGGCGCGCCACAACCCACCGCATCGCCCGCTGCGGCCGCGCGGGCGCAGGCGCAACCGAGCGCGACCGTGCCGCGCGTCGGG
>DASZPU010001117.1:0-1945 GCA_035550195.1 Nannocystaceae bacterium | reverse complement strand
TGCGCGGCAGCGTAGCATGAACGCGAGCAGGCGCCGCCCGGTTGTGCCGGGGGCGCCTGCTCGCATTTGCCGACGCGACTATTCGATGGTCTCGACGTAGTAGTCGACCACCGGGAACGAGCCGTGCAGTCCGTCGTAGTGGTAGACGCACAGGCCCCACTCGTAGAACGTGTCCTCGTTCCAGCTCGTCGGCGCGAGGTCGGCGACGCGACCGGTGTACGTGACCGACTCGCCGATCACGACCTCGTGGGTGAACGTGCTCGAGATGCCGATGCTGCGCGAGAGCCCGAGCCCGACGACCTTCGCACCGTTGGTGAGCTCGACGCCGAGCGTCACGCTCGCACTCGTGCCGGTCTGCTCCGCGACGGTGACGAACAGCGACGAGCTACCACCGACGAGCTTGCCGACGCCGCTGGGCTGCGTCGCGTAGATCTCTGCGATGTTCGCATCCGGCACGCGAGCTTCGAGCGCTTGCTCGTCGCACTCGTCGGCGTCGCGATAGCTGCGCGGGTTGCCGATCTCGTGGGTCCACAGCGCGGTGGGCAGCCACTCGGCGCCGTACTCCGCGATGAACGAGCTGCGATCCCAGCGATGCTCCACCGAGTGACCGGGCACGTCGACGCTCACCAACGTGCCGATCTGCGCGCTGTCGGGGTGACCGATCACTTCGTAGAGATGCGACGCATACGGCGTCACGCGGAAGACCACGACGTCGTCGGCGTTGCCCGACTCGGTCTGGCTGCCGTAGGTGATCGACGACTCGTGGCTCTGCGAGGTCGCGAGCTCGACGCGCAGCGTCGCAGTGCTCTCGGCTTCGACGATGTCGAGGACGCTGCCGCCGAACGAGAGCGTCGCCGAGGCCGACGCGCCGATCTGCTGCTCGTCGCTGCTGCCTTGCATGTCGGCGGTTCCGTACGCGGTCGACGAGCTGGTGCCCTGCTCGATGGTCGCGTCGCCGCGCCACGTCGGCGGAGCGATCAGCACCGCGTTGACGTGCGGCGGACCGGAGATGAGCCGCACCTCACCGGTGGCACGCACCTTCAGGCTGTCGGCGTCGACGTCGGCGAGCGCGAGCGCGGGGCGACGACCGATCGCGCTCGACCGACCCGAAGAGAGCACGATGCGCTGAGCTTCGCTGGCGAACCACGTCGAAGCGAGCGGCGCGAGCTGTACCGTCGCGACGCGGGCACCGAGATCGTAGCGCTCGCCGTAGTTGCCGGCCTGCACCGCCGTGAACGCGGCGACGATCTCCGCAGCGCCGTCCAGATCGACGTCGGCCGCGGCGATCGTCGTGCCGACCTGACCGGTGACGAAGTTGTTGCCGGCCTCGCCGGACTGCAGCTCACCCCCGCCGCGATCGACGAGCGCACCAGCGCCTGCCGACAAGATCCGGATGCGCGTGAACGGGCTCCAGCTCTCGTCGACGTAGGCGATCGCGATCTCCTCGCGTCCGTCGGCCGCGACACCGAGCGGCGAGAGCTGCGTGTTGCCGAGATCGGCGACGACGAGGCTCGGGCGTTGATGCACGCCGCCAATCGACGATCCGCTCGTGAGCGCTGCGGCCGGGAGCGCGGCCTCGAGCTCGTCGACGAGGTACACGTCGTAGCGACGTCCGGGGCCGACGATGTACTGATCGGATGCGATCACGAGCTCGTCGCGATGATCGCCGTCGGTGTCGCCGAGCTCCGCGTCGATGAGCCGATCCGCGGAGTAGTTCAGCGACGCGACGATCGATTGCGCTGCGCCGACCACGGGTGCACCACCCACGAAGTCGATGCGACGCCAGCTCAACGTGGCTCCGTTGCCGCTCCATGCGACGACGAGCTCGTCGGTGCCGTTGCCGTCGAGATCGCCGGCGACGAGATCGGCGTCGGCCACCGCTTGCGCGGGCGTCGAGCCCAGCGCGGTGATCGTGCCGAAGTCGAGATCGTAGAGCGCGACGGTG
>DASZPU010001116.1:0-11576 GCA_035550195.1 Nannocystaceae bacterium | reverse complement strand
CGCGGAAGATCGACTGGTCGTCGAGGAGCAGCACGCCCGGGTAGGCCATGAACAGCTTGAAGCTGGTCACGCCCTCGTTGACGATGTCGCCCATCTCCGCGAGCCGCGGCGCGGGCACGTCGGTGGCGATCATGTGGAAGCCGTAGTCGATCGCGGCCTTGCCCTCGGCCTTCGCGTGCCACGTGTCGAGCGCGACCTTCAGCGTGCTGCCCTTCGGTTGGATCGCGAAGTCGACGATGGTGGTGGTGCCACCATGCGCAGCCGCGATGGTGCCGGTCTCGAAGTCGTCGGACGACGTGGTGCCGCCGAAGGGCATGTCGAGGTGCGTGTGCGCGTCGATGCCGCCCGGGAACAAATACTTGCCCGAAGCGTCGATCGTCTCGTCGAAGTTGCCCTCGAAGCGCGCGCCTCCACCGGCCGCAGCGAGGCCGGCGATCTTGCCCTCGTCGACGAGCAGGTCGGCGACGAAGGTGTCGGTGGCAGTGACGACGGTTCCGCCGGTGATGAGCGTGCGCATGACTCGGTCGAGAGTATCATCCACATGAGCTGTAGCAAGACGGCAACCCTCGCACGGCGCGTGCTACGATCGATCGTCATGGATCGCGTCGCGCTGCTCGCTCTGTTGGTCACCGTGTCCGCATGCGATCGCGGTCGCTTCGACACCTTGGAACGACGGGTCGAAACACTCGAGAAGAAGGACACCGAGCGCGCGCCGACGATGGTCACCGGGCTCGACGACACGAAGTCGATGCAGGAAGAGCTCGCGGCGTTGAAGGCCGAGCAGAAGGCCGCCGTCGCGAAGCACGAAGCGCTCGCAGCCCAGCTCGCCGAGCTGCAGGCGCAGTACAATCTCGTGTCGGAGAAGCTCGAGAAAGCCGGTGCCGGCGTCGGCACGACGACCGGACGCATCGGCATCGCCGCGTGCGACGAGTACATCGAGAAGTACAGGCGCTGCATCGCGGACAAGGTGCCCGAAGCGGCGCGCAGCTCGATGCTCGACGCGATGGATGCGACCGAGAAGGCGTGGCGCGAAGCGGCGACGGGACCGGCGGCGAGCAGCTTGGCGACCGCCTGCGAGGCCGCGCTCGATGCTGCGAAGATGGCGACGGCATCGATGGGCTGCGTGTGGTGAGCATGCGCCTCGGCGCGGGTTTGCTGTTGTCGCTGGGCGCGTGCTCGTCGACGCCGAGCCCGAGCACGGCGAGCGAGCAGGTCGTCGCGTCCGCGATCGATGCGACCCCGCCGGTCGAAGCCGCGCAGGACGTGCATGGCACGCTCACCATGCAGGACGGCGTACCGCTGCTGCGGGTGTGGGGCACGCCGCGCGAGATGGGCCACGCGCACGGCTACTTGTTGCGCGAGCGCATCATCGCGGTGGTCGACGGTTACGCGCTCGATGCGGTCCCGCCCGCGACGCTCGCGGCTGCCGGTGCGGTGCTCGAGCGCAGCGCAACGATCGCGCCCAGCCTGCGCGAAGAGGCCGAGGGCATCATCGCCGGCATGCGCGCGGCCGGTGGTGCGCGCATCGATCGTCTCGATCGCGAGCTGGTCGTCGCCGATCTGCTCGCGCTCAACGCGATGACCGACCTCATCGCGGTCGGGTGCTCGTCGGTGTCGGCGTGGGGCGATGCGATCGCGGGCGAAGGCCCGGTGGTCGTGCGCAACCTCGATTGGAGCGACGACGCGGATCTCCTCGCGAACCAGATCGTCATCGTGACGATGCCGAGCGATCCGCAGCGACAACCGCTGGCCTCGATCGCGTTCGCCGGCTACATCGGGTGTCTCAGCTGTGTCAGCGAGGCCGGCGTCACCGCGCTGTTCAACATGGGCTACGGCGACGGCGCAGGTGGGCCCACCGCGATGCTCGGCGCCTTCGCACCGGCGAACCTGCTCGTACGCGACGCGCTCGAGCGCCGCGACGTGGATGGTGACGGACGCAGCAGCGCCGACGACATCGAGCAGGCGGTGCGCGCTGCGACGCACGTGGGCAGCTGGATCCTCCACGTGGTCGAGCCCGGGGTCGCCTTGCCCGCGCGCGTGCTCGAGGTCGAGGCCGACGGCGTGGTCGCGCGCAGAGCCGGCACCGATGCGCTCGGCGACGAGCTGCTCGCAGCGACGAATCACCTGCGCGCGAAGTCGGAGCCGCGCGAGTGCTATCGCTACGACCGCATCGCAGGCGCGGCGCGACGTCATCCACTCGGCTTCTCGCGCGAGGACCTGTGGCGGCTCGCCGTGCGCGTGCGTTTGCCCGAAGTCGTGCACACCATCATGGTCGAGCTCGACGATCACCGCATCAGCGTGTGGCTGCGCAAGCCGGGCGAGCGTGACGACGCCACCGTCGACCGCATCCCGCTCGAGTGGTCGACGCTGTCGACGCGCTAGCGTTTCGCAGCCCAGGGGAGCTTCGCGCGCTTCACTTCGTCGAGCGCCCACGCCTTCACCGCGCGCTCGATCTGTTCGCGCGCGGCGGTGGGGGTCGGCAGCTCGTCGTCGAGCGCGTGCAGCTGGGCGAAGCGCGTCCAGCTCTGCAGCACGTTCGCGTGGTGGCCCGCGTCGGTGTGACGCTGGGTGCCGTGCGCGAGCAGTCGCGTGACCACGAGCTTCGCATCTTCGCCGGTGGCCGCGAGCTCGCCGGTCTGCTCGAGTCGTTCGAGCAACGCGCGGGCCGTGCGACCGAGGCCTTCCAGCTGCCACCGCGCGTTGCCGCGCCCGATCGCGACGACTGCGGGCCACAGTCGACGGTGCACGAACGTCACCTTGCCGGCCACGAGCTTCATCGTCGCGACGTCGGGATCATCGTCGAGCGCCGATGCAATCGCGAAGATCTCACCGCCACTCGGATGCGCCCACCACGAGCCCTTCACCGGCTCGCCCGCGACCATGCCGACGAGGCTCGGCAGCGCCGGATCCTGCAGCATCAAGAGCCCGTCGGCTTCGATCGCGGCGCGTGCCGGCGCGTAGTGTCGCGAAGCCGCCATGAATCTACTGCACGAGCGTGGCGTGCTCGATGTAATCGAGCTTGGGGAAGTTCTTGCGCAGCCACTCGTTGCCTTCGCGCTCGAGCTTGCGTTGATCGGGGCCCTTGCCCTTGGGCTCGCCCTCGCCGTACGAAGTCTCGAGCTGGCCGAGCACGTCGAGGCCTTCGACGATCTCGCCGAACGGCGCGAAGTCCATGCTGTCGAGCGGCGTGTTGTCGTTGTAGTTGATGAACACCTGCGTGCTGCGGGTGTTGGGCCCGCTGTTCGCGAAGCTGATCGTGCCCTTCTTGTTGGGACGCTTGCGCGGGTCGTCCTTGATCTGCGCGTTCTTCCACGCCTTCGCGACGTCGGGGTGGCCGTGCAATCCGAACTGGACCATGAAGCCTGCGATGGCGCGGAAGAACGCGACGTCGTCGAAGAAGCCGATCTTGACCAGGTTGTAGAAACGATCGGCGCCACGCGGCGCCCAGTCGCGGTGGATCTCGAGCACGATGTCGCCCTTCGTGGTGTCGAGCTTCACGCGGTAGAGATCGGGCGCCTGCTCTTCGTGCGCGTAGGGGTCGAGCAGCTCGGGCTTCGCGTCCGGTCGCTTGGCCGCGGCGGCACCGGCGGGAGGCTCGGGCTCGCCGGCGGCCGCGGCCGCGGCACCGGGTCCGCGCGAGTTGTCGCAGGCGAGGAGGAGCGAGAGAACGAAGACGGCGCGCTTCATCGCGCGCGCACGATAGCAAACGACTCGCCCGCGACGGTGAATCTCGAGCCCGGCGTGGCTTTGGCACGGCGGACAGCGAGCACTGCTGCCCGCGCCAGGAAGAGCGCCGGAGGGCGCGACCAGGAATCAGTCCTCGTCTTTGAATGGGCTGCGCGGCGTCCACTCCTCGGGCTGGATCTGGGCGATGAGCGGCGCGATCAGCCGATTGCCGAGCGGGTTGGCGTGGCGCATGAAGCACGTCATCGGCCGTGGGATCGCGCCGATCGAGCTCTTGATCTCGAGCGCGGTGCGACCCATCGACAGCTCGCGTGCGCCGCGGGCGATCGCATCGCCGACGAAATCGTAGAGCGCGTTCTGATAGATGCCGTGCTCGACGTTGTGCTCGTAGTCGAGCCCGACCATGTGGGCTTCGAGCTGCTCGCCGCGACCGAGTGCGGCGCTGCAACCGACCAGCTGATCGTCCAGCGCCCACACGCGCAGCACGAAGTCGTCACCGAGCGCCTCGGCCAGCGTGGGGAAGTAGTCGGGCCCGGGATTCGCGAGGCGGAACTTCGCCTTCTCGTGCACCGCGAGGTAGAGCTCGTGGAGCTTGCCGCCGAGCTTCACGACTTCGGCGGTGCTCAGCCGACGCGCCTGCAGCTTCTTCGCCTTCTTGCGCGCGTCCTTGGCCTTGCGCCGGTACTTCGCGGAGAACGCCGCGAGATAGTCGTCGAACTTCTTCCAGCTCGGATCGATCTCCACGACCATGTTGGGGTCGACCTCGAACGGGTGGTAGCCGAAGCGCGCGAGCTCGTCCGTGTGCGCGCGCGAGCTGCCGGAGAAGTCCTTGATGAGCACGCTCGCGATACCGCCGTGGAGCTTCTCCGCGCGGCGGATGCGGTAGGTGGCGTCGGCGAGGCCGTGCACCGCGAGCTTCGGGTCGACACCTCTCGCGATCGCGAGACCGTGCTCGCCGCTGACCAGCCCGTTGCCGTTGATGAGCAGGCGCTGCGCCCCGGTCTCGCCGAGCGCGTCACCGACGGTGCGCACGACGTTGCGTCGCACCTTGCGCACCACGTCGCGCAGCGATTCCTCGGGCGCCTTCGGTTGCTCCGCGCGCGAGCCGAACGCGTCGAGCGCGATGTCCATCACCTGGTACGCCGCGACCGCGGCCGGACGCTTGCCGTCGTAGCAGACCGCGTAGCGGAAGCGCATGCGCGGCGGCTTCGCGCGCTCGATCGCCGCGAGATAGTCGCGACCGAGGAAGAACGCGTTGCCGACGACCGCATCCCAGTCGGCCTCGCGCACGTGGGCGATCGAGTCGAAAAGTGCGATCGCGTAGCTCGACGGGCGCTGGCGCAGCGCGAGATCGTCGGCGGCACGGCCGAGTCGCGTGATGTAGTCGTCGAGGTCGGACATCGGTGGGTCAGATCATCATGGATCGCGATCGACGTCGAGCACCCACAGCGTCGGTCCACCGCGGTGGGCGACGAAGGGCGAGTAGACGATGCTGCGCGCGCGCACGGCGATGCGTTGCTCGAGCACGATGTCGTCGGGCGTGTTGGCGAGCAGGAAGCGCCCGTCGGTCTCGCTGTCGAAGACGTGCCAACGCTCGCCCTCGGACTTCGTGCCCGCCGCGCCGACGTCTTCGCGCATCACCCCGGTGAGCGTGCGCTCGGGACCGACTTCGACGAACGTCGAGAGCTTCGCCTGCGGATCGAGCACGCGCATGTGCTCGAGCCGGAAGTGCATCGCGTTGATCGCTTGGCCTTGCGGCGTGTAGTGGCGGCCCTTCGCGTGCACGCGCTGGCCCTCGAACTCGCGCAGCCATGGCTCCGCGCGGTACGAGATCACCAAGCGCGTGCCGCCGTCGCGCACGAGCCACACGCCTTGGAATTTCTTGCCGCCGGGCTCGGCGTCGATCTCGACGAGCGCGTCGAGCTGGGTGAGGTCGTCTTCCGGCGGCGGCGGATCCATGCGTGGGGAGTTCGTGACGGGGGCGGCCGCCGGCTCGGAGGGCGCGGGCTCTCGCGGCGCGGGCGTGCACGCGAGCGCGAGAACGAACGGTGTGATCGCGCGGTGCATCCTGTCGTGACCAGGATAGACCGGCGAGTCGGTGGTTCGATCGCGGCGACGAGAACCGCCGCCGACGGGGCGGTACTGACGAAGCGTGATGGCAGCAGCAAAGATGCTCTCGGGGCTCCTGATGTTCCTGGTCGCGCCGGCGCGCGGTGTGCAGTTCGTCGATAGTGCGGAGGTCTCCGGAGGGATTTCCGTCGCGACGCACACCGTCGTCAGTCCAGCGCGCACTGGAGTTCCCGAGGAAGACTATTGGGTCCAGTACAAGGTCTACGGCGAGATCACGAACCATTCGAGCCAGGTGCTGGAGAGCGTGAGCGCGCAGATCACCTTCCATGGGAAGGACGGCGCGATGCTCGGCGTGGAGTCCATCGGCACCTTGTCCGCGCAGGATGCCGGTGACTTCACGCCCGGCGAGGCGATCTATTCCGAAGTGCACTTCGTGCAACCGGGGCAAACGGTTCCCTTCTTCTTCACGCGAAATCTCGCAGCGATCGACGGGCAGGTCGCGTTCCACAAGCTCTATCCCAAGCGCGGCACGGTCGCGGACGACCCACCGCACGCGGTCGCGATCGACGTCGTCGATGGTTTCAACGGCAAGGACGGCTACGAGCGCAAGCGGACCTTTCGCGGCACGATCCGCAACGACGGCGACGGCGGCTGTCGTGCGCCGAAATACGTGGTCGCGTTCCGCAACGCCGACGGAAAGATCGCATCGATCGCCGAATTCTCCGCGAGCGACGACCTGCAGAAGGTGTTGGCGAAGGGCGAGACGATCGGCTTCGAAGGTGGCGTCTACGTCAGCGACGACGACGCGTGGCGAGCGTCGGCGAAGGTCGAGGGCTTCGTCGACTGTCAGCCGATCTGGTCGACGCCGGGTCGCGACGTTTGTCTCGCCTCCGCGATGTGCGAAGACGCAGTCGCGGCTCGACCTCCGTTTCGACGCGCGCGTGCTACGAACCCGGCGCATGCGGATTCATCACGCACTCACACTCACCATGGTTCTCGCGTTCGCAGCCTGTGACACGAAGGGCGACGAGGCGAAGAGCAAGACCGAAACCAAGAAGGCCGAGAGCAAGACGCCGGCGAAGGCCGATGCGAAGGCTGCCGAAGCGAAGGCCGGCGATGCGAAGGCGGATGCGAAGGTCGACGCGAAGGCCGACGAAGCGAAGGCCGACGAAGCGAAGGCGGGCGACGCGAAGGCCGATGCTGCGCCGCCGGCCGCTCCGCCCGCGCCCGCGACCGCGGAAGAAGCCGCGAATCAGCTCGCCGCGTGGCTCGAAGCTCCGGCGACCGCCGGAGTTCCGCCGCTGCTCGCTGCGGCGGGCGACATCGAGGTCGCCGAGTTCTGCGGCGCATGCGACGACACGAAGAAGCCGAAGAAGACCAACAAGCTCACGGGCGTCGACGCGATGACCAAGAAGGCCGACGAGCTGCGCAAGGCGGCCGCGCAGGAGCTCATCAGCGCCGAGGAGAAGCTCGAGTGCAAGGACGACTGCTGCAAGTTTATCCCCGAGCCCGGCATCGGTGTTCCCGACACCGTCGTCAACATCGAGACGATCTGCGTCGCGCTCGACAAGGACAAGAAGCCGACCGCGTACACCAAGCTCGAGACGAGCGGTTCCATGTAGTCTTGGTCGCGCCCTCCGGCGCTCTTCCTGGCGCGGGCAGCCGTGCTCGCGCTCCGCCGTGGCGAAGCCACGTCGCGCTCGAGACTCGCCCTAATCGTCGTCGTCGATGCTCGGCGATTGTTTGCCGCGCAGCCCGAAGTAGTAGCGGACCTTCAGCCCGACGATGATGTGCGCCGGGCCGAAGGACGCCTTCGGGCCTTCGATGACGAGCGGGGCCCATCCGCCTTCGAGGCAGGTGTCGAGCGGCACGCGTTCCCAGTGGAACGCGAGGCCGAGCACCGGCACGCGCACCATCAAACCCGCGTGGGCCTTCGCGCCGTTGAGCGGTCCGCCGACCAGCGGACCGTCGTAGCCCGCGATCGTGTTCTGCCCCCACACCACCATGCCGAGGCCGCCGCCGATGTAGCCGACCGCATCGACGTCGGGGTTGCTGCCGAGCACGCGCGAGTGCCAGAGGTAGTCGAGCGTGATGCCGCCGGCACCGTGGTGCAGCGGGTACCAGCCGAGCTCGGCTTGCAGCGCGTGGCGTACCGAGAAGAAGTGCTTGAGCGACAGCGCCATCGGCGAGCCGATCGACAAACCGAAACCGGTGCGGCGATCAGGCGTGTTCTCGGGCAGCCGCGCGCGACCGCTCGCGGTCGGGGCTGCGTGTGCGACCGAGCTGCCGAGCACGATCACGAGGAACGTTGCGAGGGCGCGCACGCACTCGCATTTTGCCCGCTTTCGTCGCGGCGCCGCAAGCTTTCACATGAAGTTCTTCGTGTGCAGCTGCGAGAGCGCGTGGGCCTGCTCGGATGAGAAGCCCAGCTTTGCGAGCCGCTTCTGTCGGCCGCGATCCATGTCGTCGACGAGCTCGCGCACGGCCACGTGACCACGCGCGATCGCGCTGGGCACGAGCGCACCCGCGGCGATCACCACGAGCGCATCGAACACATCGGCGTTGAGGCCCGAGGTGTGGGCGAGTGCGTCGTGGCGGCGCTGCACCGCGGCGATCATGCGCTCGGCGAGCGCAGGCTCGTGTGCGACGTGGCGTTGCAGGTGCGCGAGCCCGAACGCGACGTGGCGCGCTTCGTCCTGCGCCGCGAGTCGTGCGACCGCGCGCGTGACCGGATCGGGCGCATGCCGATCGAGGAACCACAGGAGCGCGAGGAACGAGCCCTCGCCCAGCACCGAGAGCAGGAACGACGCGAGCGCGAAGTCGGGCTCGTCGAGCAACGTGCGCAGCGAGGCCTGACCTCCGGCGCTCGACGTGCCGAGCTCGCCGCGACGCAGCGTGGCGCGGCGCGTGAACACCTCGATGTGGCGCGCCTCGTCGGCGCACTGCAAGGCGAGCACCTGCAGCACCTCGCGGAAGTGGGGATGGATCTGCGCGAGGAAGCGCGCGGGTACCAGCAGCGCCGCGGTCTCGTTCTCGATCAGATACGTCATCACCTGCACGATCGCGTCTTCGATCGGCGCCGCGTGCTCGATGGGCGCGTCCCAGGGGATCGCGCGCGCGGGATCCCACTGCGCCCCGGCACCTTGGGCATAGAGCTGCGGCGCTTCGTCGGCCCAGATCGCATCGCGCTCGCTCAGCGCGAAGCCGATCGGTGCGGTGCCGGCCTCGACCAGCGCACCGCGGGCTGCGAGCGCCCACTCGCCCGCGGCTCGATCGGCGATCGCACCCTCGCCACGTGGATCGCTCGCGCCCGCACGCGTCGCGCCGTGCCACCGCTGTGCATCCGCGCTGCCGACCACCAGCTCGAAGCCGCAACCGTCGCCGCGCACCGCTGCGATCGCATGTCCACGGTTGCGCGCCCACGCGTGCGCATGCACGCCGAGATCGTCGCGCGTGCTCGACACGATGACGCGCGTGCCCGGGGCTGCACCGCGGAGCTGCCAGCCGAGCAGCACGTCACCGCCATCGTCGAGCCCGAGCACATCGAGCTCGACGCGAAGCTCCGAGCTCACGGCTTGCCCGCGCTCGCGACGAACGCGTCGATCGTGCCGAACGCATCGATGGCGCGCTCGAGCTGCGCGTACCCGCTCGTACGACCCGGGAGCCACTGCTTCAGCCCCTCGAGATCCATCAGCGGTCGCACCTTCGCGTCGGCGTACGACATCGCGAGCAGGATTTCGACGAAGCGCGCGAGCTCGGGACGCTTCGCGTAGTCGTCGAGCACGCTGAAGTTGCAGTGATCGTAGGGCGGCGTCTGGGCGAGCACCTTGCTGCTGCCGGGCGGCAGCACGCCTTCGCGCGCGAACAAGAGATGGTTGCCGTCGATGACACACGCGGCTGCGACCTCGCCGGCCTGCAGCGCGCGCGCGGCATCGCGTTCGCCACCGATGTGATCGCCGTGCTTGCCGACCAACACGTCGAAGCGTCGCACCTCGAAGTCGCGCCCCGGCTCGAGCCCCTGATCGCGCAGCCACGACAGCGGGATGAGCGTGGCCTGCGGCGAGTCGCCGGCACCGACGGCGACGATCTTGCCACGCAGCGCCTGCACGGTGTCGATGCCACCACCCTCGCGCACCAGCACGAGCGAGGTGAGATCGCGATCGGTGTCGCGCATGACCACTGCGCTCGCAGTGCGGCCGCGCAGCTTCGCCGCGCGTTCGAGCTGCAACCACGCGAGCGGGCTGTTCCATCCGACATCGATCGCGCCCTGCAGGTGCGCTTCGACCTGCCGCTCGTAGTTGGTGAACATCACGACGTCGAAGTCGAGGTCGTGTGCGCCGAAGAACTCGCGGAAGCCCTCCCAGATCGTGACGACCTTCGGGTCGTAGGCCACCGCGCCGAGCAGCAATGTGTTTCGAGCCATCGCCGCGGAGCTTACTTCACCTTCGCCAGCGGTTGGGCGCGCATGGTGATCTCGATGCGGCGGTTCTTCTTGCGCCCGCGGGCGGACTTGTTGGACGCGACCGGCCGCTCGGCGGCGTAGCCGGACGCGACCAACTGCCGCCCGGACACTTCGCACTGCTCGACCAGGAAACGCACGACGTTGGTCGCGCGCGCCGTCGAGAGCTCCCAGTTGGTGGGGAACTGCTCCGCGAGCTTGCCGGCGACCGGATCGTCGTCGGTGTGCCCGGCGATCTCGAACGCGCGCTCGGGATTCGCACGCATCGTCTCCGCGACGCGCCGCATCACCTTCTGCCCGCGCTCTTCGAGCGTCGCGTCACCGCGGCCGAACAGCACGCGATCGTCGACGTCGACGACGAGCTCGTCGCCGCGCTTGCGCACGGTGACCTCGCCCTTGCCGATCTCTTCGCCGAGGCTGGCCTCGAGCTTCGTCTGCGCAGCGGCGAGCGCTTTCTCCTTGTCCGCGACGGTCTGCTCGAGCTGCTGCCGCTGCATCGTGAGCGTTGCGACCTCGGCCGCGAGATCGTCGTTGGCGGTCGCGACCTCGGTCGAGCGGTTGCTCTGCTCGGAGAGCCGTTCGTTGGCATCGTCGAGCTCGGAGTGCGCGTTGGTCAGCGCGGTGCGGGCCTGCGCGAGCTCTTCGGTGCGGGTGTCGAGCTCGCTCTGCAGCTCCGCGTGCGTCTTCGCCTGCGGTCGGTGCACGCCGATCCAGAAGACGGCGAACGACGTCGCGGCGGCGCCGAAGAGGATCCACGGCAGCGCACCCATCACGCCGGGCTTCGGCGTGGGCTCGTCGACGAGATCGTCGCCGTCGAGCTCCTCGACCACCGCAGGCTGCGGTGCGCTCGCGGCCGCACCCGGGGCTGGAAATGGATCGATCGGTTTCGCTTGGCCCATGTGCCGCACTCCTGCACGATCAGTCTGAACGTTCGCGCGGCTGCGGTGGACCCCCAGATCGCGGCGAAATACGTCAGCGGCACCACGGTGCGGGCAGCGCGAGGGCTACATCGGACGCACCGTGGTGCGCAGGATGAAGTCGCCCGAGGTGCCGAAGAAGTCGGGCGAGCGCACCCAGTCGCCGTCGATCATCTGGAACACGAAGTTGTGATCGCCATCGACGCTGCCGTCGACGTCGATCGCGATGCTCGGCGTGCCCATGTGGTCGACGTGGCACATCACCGTCGCGAAGCTGCCGCTGTCGATCGTCGGTACGTCGAGCATGCCCTCGACGTCGATCGACAGCTCGACGTTGCCAGCGATGTCGATCTCGACGCTGTCGATCGGCGCGCTGGGGAAGCCGTTGTCGTCGACCTCCCAGATGCCGACCTCGAACGTCTGCGTGTCGTCGGCGCCGCCGATCG
>DASZPU010001115.1:0-3361 GCA_035550195.1 Nannocystaceae bacterium | reverse complement strand
TCTCGAAGACGCGGGTCAGCTCTTCGATGTCGTCGTCGGCGAGCTCCGCCAGACGGAGGTGCACGAAGGGCTGCGACGGGGTCTCGTGCTCGACTGCGAGGGCGACGGTCCGGTCCATGCCCCTACACAGAGCAACCCTCGTGCCGACGCGAATCTGGAGCCGAAATCGGCCAAACGCGCGGCGATCCCAATCGGGCGCTGCCCAACTGGGGCACCCCGCGTGCCCTACTCGAAGGGCATGATCGCCCCGCGATCCCAGTCCCTTACAGGACGTACGCCGCGGACGCGGCTGCGGATCTGGAGCCCATGCAGCCGCGCCACAAGCTCGTCATCGCCGCGCTCGTCCTCTTCGCGATCGCGGGCGGGGTCGCGTGGTGGCTCGTGCGATCGATCGATGCGAAGGCGGAGCTCGAGCGCGTGCTCTCCGATGCGCTCGGACGCGAGGTGACGATCGGTGTGCTCGACGTCGATCCGCGGGGTCATGTGGCGCTGCGCGATGTCGATATCGCCAATCCACCGGGCTGGGGCGACGCGCCGCTGCTGCACGCGGGCGAGCTCGACATCGACGTCGAGCTCTCGACGCTGCTCGATCGCGAGGTCGTCGGCGTGGTCACGGTGCGCGCGGTCGATCTGCGCGTCGTGAAGGCGAACGGCACCACGAACTTGCACGGCATGTTCCCGAAGCGCGGTGGCGGCAAGCCGATCGACTTGCACCTCGATCTCGCGATCCATGCCGCGCACGTCGAGCTCGAGGATCGTGATCGCGGCGAGTCACTCGCGCTCGACGGCGTCGACGTGCGTGTGCTCGCCAGCAATCGCGACGGCGAGCAGCAGGGTGACGCGCGGCTGACCATCGCGTCGGTCGGGCTGCACGGCGTGACGATGCGCGACGTGTCGCTGCGCGTGCTCGGCGACGGCGAGCGCGTCGCGATCGAAGATCTGCGCGGCACCGTCGGCAAGGCCGGCACGGTCACCGGATCGGGCAGCCTCTTCCTCGGCGGCGACAAGGGCTGGCAGTTCGAGCTCGCGGCGCAGCATATCGATCTCGCTAGCGACGTCGCAGCGGTGGTGAGCACGCTCTATCCGCCGCTCGCGAGCAGCGTCGAGAGCACCGCCGCCACCGGATTCCTCGCGGGCAGCTTCACGCTGTCGGGCCGCGGCCTGCACTGGGCGCAGATCGAGCCGACGCTCGCGGGCAAGGGCCGCATCACGCTCACCGACGTCGTGTTGCCGCGCGAGTCGTTGCTGCTCGCGATCGCTGCGCTCGCGGGACGCGAAGGCGAGTCGCTCACGCTGACGAAGGTAGAGCTCGAGCTCGCGCTCGCAGATCGTTGGATCACGCTCGAGCGCGTGAGCAGCGACGCGCAGAGCGTCGCGGTGCCGGTGACCGGACGCGTGTCGCTCTCGGGCGAGCTCGATCTGAAGGTCGAGCTGATGCCGCTCGTGCAGGCGTTCGGCGGCGGCGCGTATGCGGGCGCGGCGAAGTACACCACCTCGATCCCGGTGCGCGTGCGCGGCACGACGAAGAAGCCCGAGCTCGCGCCGCCGCGCGCCGAAGATCTCGCGAAGGGCCTGCTCGGTGGTGCACTTCGACGCGCGCTCGGTCCGGAGTGATCGCGTCCCACGCAGCCCGGACCGCACCCCGACGCATGCGAGCCCAAACGCGAGTCCACCCGGCCGTGCTGCGCGTCACAGGACGAGCCGCGCGGCTGGTGCGTATCCTGGGCTCGATGCTCCGCGGCCTCTTCGGTCTCGCTGTGCTCGCGACGGTGGGCTGCGCGCGCCCGCCGTCCGCGCCCGTGCAGGCCGTTCGACCGCTGACGCCCGACGAGCTCGCCTACCTCGCGCCCGCCGAACGTCAGGCCCACGTGCTCGCGCGCGCGTGCGAGCGCGACGATGCGAGCGCGTGCGAGCGACTCGGCGGTGCGTACTGGGTCGGCAACGGCGTGCCCGAGCACAAGTTCCATGCGCTCGCGCTGTGGACGTACGCGTGCGAGCGCGGCATCGGGACCGCGTGCGAAGAAGCGGCGAAGCAATACGATCACGGTGAGCTCGTGCCGGTCGACGGCACGCGTGCGACCGCGTTGTACGCCGCCGGTTGCAATGCCGGTCGCGGCAGCGCGTGCACGCGACTCGGCGAGCTCGACGACGATGGACGCTGGGCGACCCCGTCACCGCGTCGCGCGTCGCGTTGGTATCGCAAGGCCTGTGATCGCGGCGATGGTGCCGGCTGTCATGCGCTCGGGCTCGCGATGCTCGAAGGGCGCGGCGTGTCGCGTGACACCGCGGCGGCGCTCGAGCTGCTCGACGGAGCGTGCGGCACGGGTCACGCGGTGTCGTGTCGTCAGCTCGGCGTGCTGCACGAAGAGGGCATGTTCGCGACGAAGGACGTGAACATCGCGGCGTCGTATCGTCGTCGCGCCTGCGAAGCGGGCGATGGTCCGTCGTGCACCGAGCTGGGTCTGCGTGCGCGTACGATCGGCGACGGCGACGAGGCGCTCGCGCGACTCGCCGATGCCTGCGATGCCGAGGATCCCCGCGGCTGCGCGCTGCTCGGCGACATGCTCTCGCTCGGCACGCCTGCGGATCCTGCGACGGCCGCGACGATGTACGGCCGTGCGTGCCGCGGCGGGCTGTGGGAAGCGTGCGGACGCGCGGCGGCGCTCGTCGGTGCCGGCGGCATCGACGAAGAGGAGCTGCGCGAGCTCTACACGCTCGCGTGCGATGCCGGCGCGATCGATGCGTGCGACTACCTCGCGGGCATGTTGCTCGACGGCATCGGTGGCCCCGCGGATCCGCAGATGGCCGCGGTGCTCTACGACCGCGCGTGCATCTCCGAGAACGCGGACTCGTGCGTGCACCTCGCGTGGATGGGTCGGCACGACGGCGGTGACGAGCCGCTCGCGTGGTTGGTGCGCGCGTGCGAGCTCGACGAGGGCGCGTGCGTCGTGCTCGGCGAGGTGCACGAGCGCAAGATGGTCGCGGGCGCGAAGCCGGCCGCCGCGATCGAGGCCTACCAGCGCGGCTGTGCAGCGGATCACGCCGATGCGTGCTTCCGACTCGCGGGCGTGCACGCGCGCGGCGTCGGCACGAAGCGCGACGACGCGGTCGCGGCGCGGCTGTACCAAGTCGCGTGCGACGGCGGTGAGGCGGATGGGTGTGCGGCGCTGTCGGCCGCGTTCCGTGCGGGCGAGGGCGTCGCGAAGGACGTGTTGTGGGCCGATCACTACCGCGCGAAGGCGTGCGAGCTCGGGCTCGCGTCGGCGTGCACCGACGGCACGCGACTCACGTCACGGCCTGCGAGTGGGCCCGGGAATCCTTCGACCCCGCCCACGCGTTGAAGCTCCCATGCCGTCGCTGC
>DASZPU010001114.1:0-6491 GCA_035550195.1 Nannocystaceae bacterium | reverse complement strand
AAGGTGTTGCGGCAGCTCGACATCGGCAACGTCGGCGTCGACATCGACGTCGGCAGCGACAAGGCGGTGGGGCTCGAGCTGGTGGGTCGCGCGGGCGTCGTCGGGCTCGGGCTCCTCCGCGTGCGCATCGGCGGCGGCATCGCGGTGCGTGGGCCCGCGCGCGAGGGCGAGGTCGATCGCGACGACGACGATGTGGTCGAGCTCGAGGACGACGTCTAGGCCAGGCGGCGGCGCACCAGCTTCGCGAGCTCGACGATCGACACCGGCACGAAGCCGAGCGCGATCGTGGCGCCGAGCTCGAGCGCGGTGACGTTCGCGAGCCCGAACCACCGCGTCACCGCGGGGATCATGTGCAGCGCGACCTGCAGGCCGCAGGAGAGCACCACGACCACGAGCAGCGAGAGGTTGCGCGACCAGCCCACTTCCCACAGCAGCTTGTCGGGGTTGCGTGCGGCGAACGAGCGCAAGAGCACGCCGAACACCAGCGTCGCGAACGCGAGCGTGCGGGCGAGCTCGAGCCCCCCGCGATGCATCCCCCACCAGAACGCCGCCATCGCGACGCCCGCGTGCAACAGCGACACCCATGCGATGTGTCGCCACGCCACGCCGTCGAGCAGCGGCGCCTTCGGGTCACGCGGCGGCCGCTTCATCACGTCGTCGTCCGCGGGATCGATCGCGAGCGCGATGCCGGGCAGCGGCTCGCACATGATGTTGAGCCACAGGAGCTGCAGCGGCAACAGCGGCAGGTGCCAGCCGGCCGCGGCCGCGAAGAGCATCATCGCGAGCCCGGCCGCGTTGCCCGAGAGCAGATAGATCACCGTCTTGCGGATGTTGTCGTAGACGATGCGGCCCTCGCGGATCGCCGCGACCACACCCCCGAGATCGTCGGCGGTGAGGATCATGTCGGCGGCTTCGCGGGTCACCTCGGTGGCGCCCTGCCCCATCGCGATGCCGACGTCGGCCTCGCGGATCGACGGCGCATCGTTCACGCCGTCGCCGGTCATCCCGACGATCTCGCCGCGCGCGCGGAGGTCCTTCACGATCGCGGTCTTGTCCGCGGCGGTCTTGCGCGCGAAGACGCGGCCTTCGCTGCGCTCGCCCTCGGCGACGATGCCGAGCTCGCGAGCGATCGCTTCGGCGGTGAGCGCATGGTCGCCGGTGATCATCACGATCTTCACGCCGGCAGCGCGGGCCGCCGCGACCGCGGCCCGGGCCTCTTCACGCGGCGCATCGGCGAGCCCGACCAACCCCACGAGCCGCAGCTCCGACTCGTCCTGACGCGCGCCGCGTGCGATCGCCAGCACACGCAGACCGCGACGCGCGAGATCTTCCGCTGCTTCGGCGACACCGTCCTTCACCTCGGTGCACGACGGCAGCACCGACTCGAGCGCGCCCTTCACGTAGCAACCACCGCCGCGTCGCCACACCGTCATGCGGCGGCGCTCGGTGTCGAACGGCAGCGTGCGCACGCGCGGATCGTCGCGCTCGATCGCCTCGCGCACGATGCCGGCACGCTTCGCGGCGCGCAGGATCGCGAGCTCGGTGGGATCGCCGACGCCGGTGTCGTCGTCGTGCAGCTCGGCGTCGCAGCACGCGGCCGCGACGTAGAGCAGATCGTCGTCGCCCCACTGCTCGCGCAGCGTCATCACACCGGTGGTGAGCGTGCCGGTCTTGTCGGTGCACACCACCGTCGCGCAGCCGAGCGTCTCGACCGCGGAGAGTCGACGCACGAGCACGCGATGCGCCGCGAGCCGACGCACGCCGATCGCCATCGCGACGGTGAGCACCGCGGGCAGGCCTTCGGGCACCGCCGACACCGCGAGCGATACCGTCGTCATGAGCAGCTCGTACCAAGCGAGCCCGCGCAACCAACCGAGCAACCCGACCACGCCGACGAGCGCGACGCAGCCCCACAAGAGCACGGTGCCGAGCGCCGCGAGCCGTCGTTGCAGCGGTGTGCTCGACGTATCGGGCTGCGCGAGCAGATGTGCGATGCGCCCGAGCTCGGTGGACATCGCGGTGTCGCTCACGTGCACGCGCGCAGTGCCGGTCGCGACCGTCGTGCCCATGAACACGCGATCGTGGCGCTCGGCGATCGGCAGCTCGTCCGTCGTCGGTCCGTCGCCGCGCGCACGCTTGTCGTCCGGCATGCTCTCGCCGGTGAGCACCGCCTCGATGAGCGTGAGGCTCGCGGACTCGTGGATGTGCCCGTCGGCCGCGACCACGTCGCCGGCCTCGAGCACCAGCAGATCGCCGGGCACGACCTCGCGCGCCGCAATGACGCGCGCGCTGCCGTCGCGCACGACCGTTGCGCGCGCCGCAGTCATCGAGCGCAGCGCGAGGATCGCCTGCTCTGCACGCGACTCCTGCACGTAGCCGATCACCGCGTTGAGCGCGACGATCACCGCGATCGCGATCGCGTCGGACAGGGCACCGACGCCCGCCGACACCACCGCCGCGCCGACGAGGATGAGCACGAGCGGACTGGTGAGCTGGCCGAGCAGCACGCGCCAGCGCGGCGTCGCTTCACGGCGTGCGATCTCGTTGGGTCCGTGTCGCTCGAGCCGCGTCTGCGCGTCGGCGACCGAGAGTCCATGCTGCATTTCGTGCGCGAGCAACGAGCGAGAGCATGGCGCATTCGCGGGTGCGCGCCAGGTCTCCGGCAGGATTTGCGCGCACGCAGATTCGTTGCGTGCGCGCGTGGATCACTCGCCGATCAGCGCCGACGCTTGCCGTTCTTCGGCGTCGGTGGAGGCGGCGGCGGAGGCTCGGGCCGCGGATCGTCGCGCAGTCGCACGCCCGGCGGCAGCGCAGCGAACACGGTCGAGAGATCGCCGACGCGCACTTCGCTGCGTCCATCGCGTCCCGCAATGGTGCCGTCTGCACCGACCGGACCGCCGGCGCCGTCGGGCCCCGGCTCGGGCTGGTCGCAGTCGTCGCACGCCTTCTCGGGCGCGGCACCACCTGCACCACCGTAGCCGCCATCGCCACCCTCACCCGGTGCGCCACCACTCGTGTCGATGCGCACGATGCCCGCGAGCTCGGGATAGCGATCGTCGAGCACGACGAGTGCTTCGCCGCCGTCACCACCCGCGCCGCCGGGTCCACCTTGTCCGCCCGGTCCACCTTGTCCCTGCGGATCGGCACCGGCACCACCGTCGCCGCCGCGACCACCCCAACCACCTGCGCCGCCGCGCGCGGAGACGGTGATGCCGGTCTTCAGATCGAAGAGCGTGAGCTGCTCGTAGTCGCCTTCCACTTTCACGATGCCGACGTGCGAGTGCTTCGGCGTGCGCACGACGCTGACGTACGCAGCGATCCGCGGGCCCGGTCCACCGTTGCCACCGGGGCCGCCCATGCCACCCACGCCGCCCGGCGCGTCGCCGTACATGCCGCCCTCGCCACCCGCACCTTCCATGCCCGATCCGCCGACGGATCCGATGCACGAATACTCCGGCTCGAAGTGTTTCTCGACGACCTTGGTCTTGTCGTTGCGATAGGTCGCACGGACGTCGAAGCCGTGCAGCGTCGACCACACGTCGAAGCTCGTGGTGAGCACGCCGTTGCTCACCTCTGCGCCGCGTGCCTCCATCGCGAACTCGGTGAGATCCATCTTGCCGCGCACGTCCGCCGCCTTTGCGCCGGATTTCGCGGTCTCGAGCCGCATGCGCTTGCCCGACTTCTTCTTCGTCGCGTCTGCGACCAGCGTGAATGCAGCGCCGCCACCGGGACAGAACGTACCGGCGTTGCCGTCGAACACGATGTCGATGCTCTCGACCTCGTACTTCTCCATGTCGACCGCGAATGCAGCTCCGTCGCCGCCGCCGCCACCGAGCGCCGCAAAGATGCCGCAGCCTTCCACACCGAACGCGAGCGCCAGCGTGGTGATGATGATTCGTCGTGCGCGCATGATCATCCCTCCGAAGTCGCATCCATGGGTTCGGCCACGCAGACCAGCAGCATCTCGTCGCAGACCATGACCGGGTAGTCGACCACCGACGGCACTGCGGCCGACGTGCAGTTCATCTCGTAGACGTCGGGGCTGCACGTGCACCCGAGCTGCTGGCCCGGCACGCACGCGAGGTCCTTCGGCTTGCACACGCCGGGCAAGTCCGCGAGGCGCTCTGCATCCGTGCGCGCGCAGTGCTGCTTGTTCGGCCAGCAATCGTCGTCGACGTCGCACGGCTCGTCCTTCAGCTCGTCGGTCAGATCGCACGCGCACGGCAGCGCGGCGAGGAGGAACAGCTGCATGATGCGTCGCATCAGAACCGCACCTCCAACATGAAGCCGCCACCGCGTCGCGCCGGCATCGGCGCAAACGCGACGGTCGTGCGCTTCTCTTCGCGCAGCTTCTTGAAGCGCTTCGCTCCGACGCCCGCCATCACGGCGCCGATCACCAGCACGCCCGCGCCGACGCCCATGACGATCGGAGACACGCGCGCCATCGTGATCGCGCGCTGCCGACTCTCGTCACCGGGTGGCAGCGCGCCACCGTTGTCGCTCTCGAGCTTCTTCAGCTTGTTGCGCGGCAGGCTGTAGACCACGAAGCCGCCGATGAGCGACGACAACCCGAGCACCGCGATCGCACCGCCCGCGATCGTCGTGTGGGCGGCGCGCTTGATCTTCTTGTTGACCTCGTGGATGTCGCCCTCGCCCTTGTGCGCGGCGGTGCCACCTTCGGGCTTCCACTCCGGCAAGGGCGCTTCGGCGGCGAGCTCGGCCGCGCCTGGGTACGCTTCGGGTGCGGCCAGTCCGAGCGATAGGACGACCGCGATGGTTGGGGGGAGAACCGGCATCGCCTGCCCACGTTCCGCAGGCAGGCGATCGGTTTAACGCCGAAGCCACGGCGGGCTCGAGGCGCCCGCGATCAGGCCTTGGCGGGCGGGGGCGCCTCGTTGAGCTGCACCCAGTAGTTGCCCAGCTCCTGCGCGGCTTCGACGAACTTGCCGAAATCGATCGGCTTCACGACGTAGCCGTTCGCGCCCGCGTCGTAGCCCGAGAGCACGTCGCTCTGACGGCGCGACGAGGTGAGCACGACGACCGGCAGGAGTCGGGTGACCGGATCCGCGCGGATCTGTCGGAGCACCTCGATCCCATCGATCTTCGGCAGCGAGATGTCGAGCAGCACCAAGAGGGGCTGATCTTCGATGTCTCGTCCACGGTGGGCACCGAGGGCGAACAAGTAGTCGAGTGCCTCCGCGCCATCGCGGGCCACCACGACCGCCGCCGGAACACGGCAGCCGTCGAGTGCACGACGCACGAGAGTCTCGTCGTCCCGGTCATCTTCGATGAGCAGAATCCGTCGCACGCTTCACGCTCCAAGTTGCAGTTGGCGGAGTCGGCCTCCGTCGCGCACTCATCGTAGTCGGAACGCCGCAGATAGCGAGGGGCTCGCGCGCGGCCGCCGCGCCCGCGTGCGCGCGCTCGGCCCCTCAGCGGACGCGCGAATTGACGAGCGCGCGCAGCTGCTGCGGCTCGAACGGTTTCTCCAGCGCCGTGTTCTCGACGCGCTCGAGAAATGCTCGCGTCTCGTCCGTGAACGCACCGCCGGTGAAAAACACCACCTGCTGCGATTGCTCGGGCGCGAGGCGTTGGATCGCCGCGAAGAGATCGATGCCGTTCATGATCGGCATCATCAGATCGCAGAGGATCACGTCGAAGCGCTCGCCGGACTCGATTCGGGCCAGTGCGGCGGGGCTCTCGCTGGTGGTGACGACGTCGTGCTCGCTCGCGAGCGTGCGCCGCACGGCCGCGAGCACGATCTCTTCGTCGTCGATCACCAGCACGCGGCCGCGCCGCACCGCGGTGGTGCGGCGGGGCTCGACCGCCGGGGGATCCGCCACGGCGCCGGGCTCGGCGGGCAGCACCACGCGGAACGTCGAGCCCACCCCGACCTCGCTCTCGACCAGGATCTCGCCGCCGAGCTGCGTGATGATGCGATGGCAGATCGACAGCCCCAACCCGGTGCCGACGCCGATCGGCTTGGTGGTGAAGAACGGCGTGAAGATCTGCTGGCGCACTTCGGGGGTCATGCCGCCACCGCTGTCGCGCACCTCGATCACCGCGCGACCCTGCGCGTCGGTGTCGGTCGCGACCACGATGTGGTTCTCGTCGGCGTGACCGGGGCGGATCGCCTGCGATGCGTTGATGAGCAGGTTGAGGAACACCTGGCCGAGTCGCGACGGGTTGGCTTCGACGACCGGCACCGCGCGAAACGAACGCGTCACGCGTGCACGGTGACGGATCTCGTTGTGCGCCATGCGGAGCGAGGCGTCGAGCAGCTCGCGCACGTCGACGCGCGAGGTCTTGGTCTCCTCGCTGCGCGACAGCACCTTGAGGTCCTTCACGATGCGGCGCACCCGATCGGCGGCCTCGCGCGCGTCGCTGAGCTGCTCGCGGAGCTCTTGCCAGCGCAGCAGATCGTTCTCGGCGGGCAGGTCGACCAGCGCCTCGTGCAGGAGATCGAGGTTGGCGATCACCGCGGACAACGG
>DASZPU010001113.1:0-4403 GCA_035550195.1 Nannocystaceae bacterium | reverse complement strand
CGGGATTGTGGGTGATCGCGAGCGACGGGACCAGCGCGTGGTCGATCCCGTTCGACGCGGATCCACGTGCCGACACCGGACACGATCTGTTCCATCAAGACGCGGGCAACGGCCTTGCCTGCGCGTCGTGTCATCCCGAGGGCAGCGACGACGGATTCGTGTGGACCCTCGACGCAAAGCGACGACGAACACTGTCGCTGCGCGTCGGCCTCGACGACACGGAGCCGTTCCACTGGACCGGCGACTTCCCCGGCTTCCCGCGGATCGTCGACGATATCTACACCGCGCGCATGGGCGGGCTCGAGCTATCGGACGCGCGCTACGACGCGTTCCGCGGTTGGGTGTACGGCCTCGAACCGCTGCGATCCGAGCCCGGTGACGCGGTGCAAGTCGGACGCGGTGCGGTGCTGTTCGCGTCGCTCGGCTGCGGGGGATGCCACGACGCCGCGGCGCTCGTCGATGGGCGGCAGGCGGATCTCGGCGTCTCGTTGCAGGTGCCATCGCTGGTCGGGATCGCTCAACGACCGCCGTACATGCACGACGGTCGACTCACGGATCTGGCGAGCGCGGTCGGTCAGATGGTGCTCGACGTCGCACCGAACGCGGAGCTCTCGTTCGACGACTCGCTCGCACTGACTGCATACGTCGCGAGCTTGTGAACGCCGCTCACGACGCCGGGCCCACTGCCCGGGCGCGCGCCTTCAGCCGCACGGCAGAGGCAACCCCCGCCACGATCCGCATCACCAAACGCACCACCGGCTTGAACGTGATCGTCCTGCGGTAGCACCGAAACACCATCGCGACCCTCGCGAACTGCCCGAGCCCACGATGCTCCCGCATCACCGTGTACAGATCGCCGAACATCTCCGCCGACTCCAACCCGGGCGTCAGCACGGCCTCGAACTCGAGCTCGTCGTCGGTGCGGTTCGCCGGCAAGTGATAGACGCCCGCAGGCAGATGGAACGTGTCCCCCGCATTCAGCACGACGCGCCGTCCGTCGACGACGCCCAAGTCGAGCGTCCCCCGCAGCACCGTGAAGTCCTCGGTCTGCGTCGGATGACACTCCGGCGCGGGCGGCTGCATCCCCTTCGGCATCACCATGCGAAAGCGCATCGGGGCGCGCTCGCTGCCGTGCTCGAGGATCGTGATGCTCCCGCCCAGCCCGTCTCGTGCCTCATCGCGCTCCGGTCTCCTCACCACGCAGCATGACCGGAACGGTCTTGCGCGGAAATCGGCACCAATTCACGATCATCTTGCATGGGCGCAAGACCCTGGGAGTGGAGCGACCTCGAGACCTTCCTCGCCACTGCACGCGCGGGCACGCTCGCGGCCGCGGCCGTCGAGCTCGGCGTCGACGCATCCACCGTGCAGCGCCGCATCGGGAAGCTCGAGACCACGATGCGCGTGCGCCTCTTCTCGCGCAGCCAACGTGGCTACGCGCTCACCGAAGCCGGCCAGGATCTACACGTCCACGCGCTCGCGATGGAGGAGCAAGCCGTCACCGCCTGGCGAAAGGTCGGCGCGCGCGACGAACAACCCATCGGCACCGTGCGCGTCGCCACCGTCGACGACTTCGCGGTGCTCATCCTCCCCGCGATCGTCGCGTCGTTCCGCGAGCGGCATCCCAACGTGACCGTGCTCGTCGACGTGCGCACGAGCTTCGTCGATCTCGCGAGGCACGAGGCCGACGTCGCGATCCGCTTCGGGATCAAGCGCATGCTGGCCGGCGACGTCGTGGCCCGCAGGGTCTGTGGCGTCGCGGTCGACCTGTGCGCAAGCCGTGCCTACGTGAAGAAGCACGGCGCACCCGCGACGCCCGAGGCACTCGCCGAGCACGCGCTCGTGCGAGGCGATGCCGCGTTCGCAGACACGCCGATGGAGCGCATCCTCGAGCGCCACGGCTCCGCACGAAACGTGGCACTGCGCGCGAACTCTTTCTTCGCGCGCGTCGCTGCGATCCGAGCCGGCGTCGGCATCGGCTTCGCGCCCTCGTTCATCACCACCGGCGACAAGACGCTGCAGCGCCTCGACCTCGCGTTCCCCGAGCCGCAGCCGGCCGCCGACCTGCTCGTGCTCGTGCACGTGGACATGCGCAAGAACGCCCGGGTCCGCGCATTCGTCGATCACGTGTCCACGCAGCTGCTGGCGCAGCGCGCCCTGTTCGAAGGCACGTGACACCGCGTCACATCCCGTGCACGCCCGAGTCCGGTCGAGTGATGCCGAAGCCGACCGCAGCCGTGCACGCGCTGGAGGCCTACCTCCGCCGCTGTGATCGCGCGCCATTTCCCGAGCCCGACGAGGTGCTCGCGCTCTCGCATGCCGAGCAGGCGGTGCTCGTCGTCGAGGTCGTCCGCCGTCGCGTCGCCGATGGCGGCCATGGGCCCGGCCCCTACTTCGCGCTCGAGAAGGTCGAGGGCGCGATCCTCGAGGGCGTGCCGGAGCTGCCGCTGCCGCAGCTCTGCACGCTCTTGCGCACGCTCGGTGGCGCGCAGGGGCTGTGCGGCTACTACTGGAAGGCGGCGTGGATGCACGCGCAGCAGCAGATCGCGCGCGCCGGGATCGCGCCGGAGCTGCACGACGCACTGCGGGCGATGCAGCCGGCAATGGCGTGCCACACCGCGGACAAGAATGCGCGCGAGCGCATCGATCTCGTGCTGTGGTTCGAGCAGCACTTGCCGATCGATCCGTCGCGCGATGCGACCGCGGTGATCAAACGCGATCTGCGGGCGATGTCCGCGAAGCTGCGCACGACGTGGACGAAGCTGCTCGAGCACGCGCAGTCGTGCGACCGCGGCGAGCCGAACGCGACGTGGCTGACGAAGGCCGACAAGCACCGCGAACGCGTCGGGCGCGACGCGCTGCACGATCGCACGCTCGGGTGGCTGCGCGAGCTCGATGCGATGCCCGGCCAGCCGACGCTCGCACCAGGCGGTGTCGATGCGCTGCGCGGCCTCCTATTCTTCGCGACGCTCGTGCGCAGCGACGAGCTCGATGCCGTGATTCGCCGACTCGCCGCGCGCCGATGGTCGCGCAGCCGCGACTGGAGCCCGCGTCACGATCGCTTCGTAGGCGCACTCGCCTACGCACTCGGCCGCGCGTCGCGTGACGCTGCGACGCGCGCGACGCTCGAAGCGTTGCAGCGCTCGTTCGGTCGCACGACGGCGAAGTACGCCATCGCCAACGCGCTCGCGACGTGACGACACACGCGAGGTCGACGCACGGATGTGCATTCGAACCCGTGTCCAGCTGCCACGATCGTCAGCGGGCGGCCCATCGCCGCCCGCCGCGATCCCACGGGCTCAGAACTCGTCGTTGCCCGACGAGTACATCTTCTCCAGCTGCTCCGCCTGCCAGGCGATCGCCTGCAGCGGCTGGTCGAACTCCTCGGCGACCATGTTGTTCATCGGCACGTTCCACATGACCGCGTAGTGGTCACCCAAGAGTGCGATGAAGCCCGTGGCCATCTCGGCGTTCTTGCGCAGCGCGACGATCGGTTGGATCTCGCTCTCCTTGCAGAAGTACGAGCGGTACTCCAAGAAGGGCTGGTTGTACGCGTTGAACGTTCTCACCCAGATCTGCTGCGTGCGGCCGTTCTCCATGCCGAAGATGATCGCGAAGCGATCTTCCTCGTCCTTGGCGAGGCGGTACTTGTTGCGCGCGTACTGCTGGACTTCGGGCCACGTCGGCATTGCTGTGTGCTCTCCGTTATCGGCCCCGGCGTGGGGCGGACGGCGATGGTCGCACCGCAGCCGCGCGCGGATCAACCCGGCAATGCGTCGCGCAGCTCGAGCGCGCTACCCCAGCGCTCGTTCGGGTCCTTCGCGAGCGCCTTGAGCACGAGCGCGTCCCAGCGCGCGTCGAGCCCCTGACGCGCCTGGCTCGGTGGCACCACCGGATCGCTGCAGTGCGCGAACCCGATCGCGATGGGGTTGTCGGCGGAGAACGGCGGTCGCCCGACGAGCGCGTGCCACAGCAGCGCGCCGAAGGAGTAGATGTCGGTGCGCGCATCGAGCGTGCCACCGCGCACCTGTTCCGGCGCCATGTACTCGACCGTGCCGACGATCATGTTCGTCGCGGTCATGCCCTCGAGGTGAGCGAGGCGCGCGAGCCCGAAGTCGATGATCTTCACGCGCTGGTGATCGTCGATGAGCAGGTTCGCGGGCTTCAGATCGCGGTGGATCACGCCGGCCATGTGCGCCGCGTGCAAGCCCTCGGCGATCTGCTGCGCGAACGAGCGCAGGTGCGCCGTCGGCAACACGCCGTGCTTCGCCAACAGGTCGCGCAGGCTGCCGCCGGGCACGTACTCCATCGACAGGAACAAGAGTCCGTCGCTCTCGCCGATGTCGTGCAAGCGCACCACGTTGGGATGGCTGATGCGGCGCGCCGCCGAGGCCGCGCGGCGC
>DASZPU010001112.1:0-3512 GCA_035550195.1 Nannocystaceae bacterium | reverse complement strand
CGGCGTGTGCAAGTACTCGACGCCGGGCTGCGACCCGACGCCGGATCCGAACGCTTGCGCGGAGTGATCGCGCTACCCGACGACGTCGAGCAGCGTGCGCAGCACTTCGGGTGCGCGCGCGACGTTGAAGTGGCGTGCGTCCTCGACGACTCGGACGTGTGCGCCGAGGCGATCCTCGAAGAGGTGCTTCGTGCGCTCGTGGTCCTGCGTGAAGGGGTCGTTGGTCGACAGCAGGCACTCGATGCGCCGGGCGGCCGCGCGCGTGCGATCGTGATCGAACGGCGTGTCGATCCACGGGCGGATCGCGGGCCACGGTTCGTCGATGCTCCACCACGCGGCGATGCCGACCGCGGCTGCGACGGTCACGTCGTCCTCGAGCTCCGCGAGCGCACGCATCACCGCTTGGAAGCCCACGCTGTGGCCGGCGATCACCGTGCGCGCGGCTTGCTGCGCATCGCCGATCGCGATGCGCGTGGCCGCGATCCACAGCCCGAGCTCGGGCTCGTGCGGCAACGGCATGTCGACCACGTCGATCGACTCGAACACGTCGGCGTGATCCGCGTTCACCGTACGCACGAGCCACGGATAGAAATCATCCGCCGGCGTTCCGGCCCCCCGCGGGATGATCACGAGTCGCATCCTCACTTACGATAACATTCGCCGAATCAAACCGCTTGCACCGCGGAGCGCGGGTGCTACATCGCGCCGTTCAATGGCGAAGTCGGTGAAGAATGCGAAGCAGCTGGAGCTTCCGATGAACACGCACGGTGGTCGACGTGAGGGCGCGGGCTGCAAGCGCAAGAATGCGCGAGCCACCGTCGCCCACGTCGAGCGGCCGACGTTCAAGCGAGCGCATCCCGTACAGGTCACGATGCGGTTCTGCGACGGTATCCCGAACCTGCGCGAGCGCCCGGCTTGGGCGGTGGTGGTGAGAGTGATGCGAGCGATGCGTGAGCGCGGAGACTTCCGCGTCGTGCACTACTCGGTCATGTGGAATCACATTCACGCGATCGTCGAGGCGGACAGCCATGCGGCATTCGTATCGGCCATGCGCTCGCTGACGATCCGCCTGGCGCTCGCGCTCAACGGCCACTTCGGGCGCAAGGGGAAGGTCTTCGATCATCGCTACGATGCGTGCGCGTTGACGTGTCCGCGACATGTGCGGTCGGCCCTGCAGTACGTGCTGCTCAATGCACGCAAGCACGCCGCGGAGCAAGGCGAGACCTATCCGGCCGATTGGGTCGACCCGCGCAGCACCAGTGTGCTCTTCGACGGATGGTCCACTCCTCCGCCGCTGGCCTGCGGAAGGGACTTCGGCATCGTTCCCGCACAGACTTGGTTGCTCGACGTCGGGTGGCGTCAGCATGGACTGCTCCGCCTCGACGCCATCCCCGGCGACCTCGCGGTTGATTCGGCGAATGTTGCACGCGCCGCCTGACGTGTCGGTGGTGCAAGCCCGCGCAGACCGCCGAAGTCGTCGCGAAGATGCAGAGCACCTTCGAGTTCGTCGAAGCGCTACTACGGCATGCACATCGACGAGCCGCGCTTCGTCGGTGGGTTCTTCGGGTGGTACTTCCTCGAAGACATGGTGCCGCGCGACGAGCCGCTGTGGAGCGTGCTCGACCAAGCGCTCGACGGTTGAGCCGGCGACATCGCTTGCCACAAGCCCGTCACTGCGCCGACCCAGCTCGCTTGCTCGGACACCTGGCCGCGGATGAAGCGGCGATAGAACTGGGCGAAGTCGTACTCGCCGTTGCTGCCGGACATGTAGCCGTGCTCGTCGGCACCGTGCACTCCGTCGGCACCGCCGTAGCCGAGCATGATGAGCTCGTCCTCGGTGGTGTGCAGCCACTCGTGGATGAACACGTAGTACATGATCGGCACCTCGAACACCCAGCCCGTGTGCATCCAGATCTGACTGCCGCCACCCCACGCGCAGCACGGCGGCTGTGCGACCGGCGTCCCGTCCGCGAGATGCGACGAGTACGCCCACACCACGACGTCGTGATCCGCGACCGCGCTCGCATCGAGTCCCGCGCTGCCGAGCGCAGTCATGTCGATCGCGACGAAGCCATCCATGTCGGCGGTGACGGTGGTCTCGAGCATCGGATGCACGTCGGCGGTGTACTCGACCATGCCGTAGCTGAACGGACCCACCATGTTGTCCGATGCGTACACGACCGCGTCCGCCATCACGCCCGGCACGTCGTCGGCGAGCACGCCGAGCTCGCCGTTGGTGTACTGCACGTTGCGGATCGGCACGATCAAGAACGAGTACGGCCGCGGCGCTACGAGATCGTCGTCGGTCAACGCGAGCTCGACGGCTTCGTCGGCGACGCCGACCGTGCGCCGACGGAAGCGACCTTCGTGCACGAACGCATCACCCGCATCGGGCGGCGGATCGTCGGTGCCCGAGCCGATGCCGACCTCGTAGTCGCCGGGCGGAAGCACGAGCTCGATCGGCGCGCGCGCGCCCGTGAACGTACCGTCGATGTAGAGGCTGCCTTCTTCGGGCCCGTGCACGCACAGCTGCTGCGCGCAGGGGAACGCCTCGCTGTCGATCGCGACGCTCTCGTCGAAGAAGATCCCCAGTGCAGCATCCACCGCGGGATCACACGCCGCACAACCGCTGTCGAGCACGAGCACATCGTCGACCCACACCTGCGCCGCGACATCGGCGGGCCCACCGGTGTTGGCCGCGAACAGTCGCAGCTGGTTCTGCCCGCGCGCGAACCACTCGGTCACGTCGATGCGACCGGTGTCGCGGCTCGGCGTGGTCGGGATGCTCCAGAACCCGCGGCGCAAACCGTTCACCTCCGCGACCACGAGATCGTCGAGCTCGAAGATCCGCAGCTCGACCTTCGTCGGCCCCGCGCCCGGCGTCGCATCGCATGCAGGTGCCGCCGCACACTCGTAACCGTCGGAGCCGCCGCTCGAGCTCTCGTCGGCGCCGCTGCTACCCACGCCGCTCGCCTCGCTGCCCTGCCCGCTCGAGGACGCATCGGCGCTCGTCGACATCGACGGGCCCGACGATCCCGTGTCGGCCGACGTCGATGCGTCCGCGTCGCGCTGCCCCTGCGACGGCGCACACGCGAGCACGAACGCGAGCGGAATGATCGGTTGCCTGCGCGCCACCGCCGACATCATGCCGCACCGACGCGCAGCGACAACCGCGACGACGCCGCGTCGAGCAGAATGCGTACTGCTAGTGCGCGGCGGCCACGTAGGGGAATTCCGAGCCGAGCGGCTCGTCGTTCGCAGTCGGATTGAGCGGCATGTCGAGCAGCGTCGTCTCGTCGTGGACCTCGAGATCGAGCAACGCGATCGCGAGCATGATGTCCATGCCGGCATCCTCGAGTCGACGGCCGTTGGGGAAGCCCGAGCCCTCGGCGAGCTCGATGCGGATCACGTCGGGCAGGATGTACGAGGTGAGCTGCGCCATGCACGTGTCGACGTCGCACGGCGTGAGCTGGAGCGCGGCGAGATCGTCGTCGATCCCCGTGTGCAGCGCA
>DASZPU010001111.1:0-14183 GCA_035550195.1 Nannocystaceae bacterium | reverse complement strand
CAGCGTGCTACGCGTCGGGCGTCGGCGCGTGCACGCCGGCTTCGCTCGCGACCAGGTTGCGACCGCCGTGCTTGGCGGCGTACAGCGCTCGGTCGGCCTCTTCGACCATCGCGTTCGCGGTGGGGTGCTTGTCGGGCTCGTAGCTCGACACGCCGATCGAGATCGTCACCGGCAGCGTCACGCCGTCGTAGACGAACTTCGTGCCCGCGACCAGCTTGCGCACGCGCTCGGCGAGCTGCAGCGCCTCGGACATCGGACAGTCGCGGGCGATCACCGCGAACTCTTCGCCACCGACGCGACAGAACGCGTCCTCGGTGCGCAGCGAGCCCATGATGCACGCGGCCAGCCGCTGCAGCACGTGATCGCCGGCGGGATGGCCGTGCTCGTCGTTGACGCGCTTGAAGTGATCGACGTCGAGGCTGAGCAGCGACAGCGTGAGCTCGTGGCGCTGCGCGTGGCTGAAGTCCTTGCCGAGCTGTTCGTCGAAGAAGCGCTTGTTGTACGACTGCGTCAGCGGATCGCGCGTGGCCGACTCGTAGAGCTGCTGCTGGAACTGCTCTTCGAGCGAGTCCTGGTAGCTGAACTTCAGGATCGTGACCGAGCCGAGCTGGATGCGATCGCCGTCTTCGAGCTGCTGGCGATGCACGCGATCGCCGTTGACGTAGCTGCCGTTGGTCGAGTCGAGATCGACGAGCTCGACCGGACCTTCGTCGCTGCGATCGAGCCGCAGATGCAATCGCGACACGCCTTCGTCTTCGAGCCGGATGTCGGCCTCGAGCGAGCGGCCGATCGTGACCGGCCCGTTGGGCAGCTTGAACATCTTGCCGACGCTGCGGCCCGACAAGACGATCACGAACGCGTTGCGTTCGGTGGTGTCCGACGTCTTGGGCCGCCGGATGACGGTCTGTTCCTCGTTCACGCGCGCGCCGACAACTGCGGTTTTGCCAGAGCCGTCGCGAAAATGATACCACCCTAGACGATGGAGCGCGGGCTGTCAGAGCGCGTCGCCGAGCTGAGCTCGCGTGGCGTCGTCATCGTCGATGCGCGACAGGTCTACCTCGGCGACGATGTGGTGCTGGAGCGGATCGCACCGGGCGCGACCCTGCATCCGGGCACACGCCTGCACGGCGCGCGCACGTGGGTGGGCGCGGGCGCGCAGATCGGCGTCGAGGGCCCGGCGACGGTGATCGATGCGGTCTTCGATCGCGACACTGCGATCGACAGCGGCTTCGTGCAGGGCGCGGTGCTCTTGCGCGGCGCGAAGCTCGGGGCCAATGCGCACGTTCGCGCGGGCACGTTGCTCGAGGAAGGGGCCAGCACCGCGCACGCGGTCGGGCTCAAGCAGACGATCTTGCTCGCGTGGGTCACGCTCGGATCGCTCATCAACTTCTGCGATGTCCTCATGGCCGGAGGTACGTCGCGCCGCGATCACTCCGAGGTCGGCAGCGGCTTCATCCACTTCAACTTCACGCCGTGGGGCAAGGCCGGCGACAAGGCCACCGCGTCGCTGGTCGGCGACGTCGTCGACGGTGTGCTGCTGCGACAGCCGCGGATCTTCCTCGGCGGTGCGGGGGGCATGGTCGGTCCGCGCAAGGTCGGTTACGGCGGCATCGCGGCGGCCGGCCAGGTGCTGCGCCGCGATCTCGCGGCCGCGAAGATGGTGCTGGCACCGCCGCCGTCGCTCACCAGCTCGGTGCGCGTCGGCCAGCTCGATGCCAGCGAGCCCCGCGGTCGTCGCAACCTCGACTACATCGCGCAGCTCGTCGCGTTGCGGGCGTGGTACCGCCAGGTGCGAATGGCTCGCGCACACGACGACGCCGCGCGCGAGGTCGTCGGCGCGGCGTGTGCAGTGATCGATGGGGCGTTCGACGAGCGTGTGCTACGGCTGCGTAGCTTCCTCGAGGAGCGCGGCGCTGCGATGCCGCAGCTGCAGCTCGATCCCCCGATCCCGTGCCCGCTCGCGCTGCAGCCCGACGACGTCGAGCACACCAAATGGGTGCAGGCGCTCGACGAAGAATCCGTCGAACGCCTGCGCGCGTGGCTGAAAGCCGTGACCGAGGCGAGTCTTACTTCGCCTTGAACTTCATCGTGGTGTCGCCGAACGAGCTGACGCAGCAGTTGTCGTCGAGCGAGTAGACCACGTCGTACTCTTCACCGCTCTTCAGCGTGAGGCCGCCCTTGGTCTCGTTGTACCAGCTGTAGTCGAGGACCGTGCGGTCGTCCGAGAGCTCGACGCTCCACTCGCCCGGGCCCTTCGGCGGTCCGTCGACGAGCTCGCCTTCGGCGATGCTCACGGTGATGCCCGAGCGCGGGCTCGACACGACGAGCGAGAACGCGTCGACCAAATCCATCACTGCACCGTCCATCGTACCGGCGACGCGGAACGGGATCTCCGGCAGCGGCTCGGCCAGCTCGAACGACATCGTGGCGATGCTGCCCTCGACCTCGGCTTCGGCGGTGCCGTCACCGTCGGGATCGAGCACGGTGGCCGGATCCTCGATGTCGACCTTCGCGACGCCGGACTCGGCGGCATCATTGGAACACGCGGCGAGACAAACGGCCGCGAACAGTAGGGTGTGCTTCTTCATTTCGTTGGAGCTCCGGGTCGTTGTTGTCGTCATTCGACCGCCGCGGCCGCCGATCAAGAACCCATGCGGGCCACCTGACGGGTGACGACGTTGCGGGGCTGTGCATCGGCGAATGCGAGCGATTCTTTCGGTTCCTCATCGGGCCGCGCAGCGAGCCGATCGCGACCGCACAAGAACAGCAATGCTCCCGCTCACGCTCGCGTCGATGCTGCTTTCCGCCGATGGGCCGGTGGCACGATCCGACGATCGTGAGCACCCCGATCTCGGCGTGACCCGCTATCACGATCCGCGCACACCGAGATCGATCCACCTCGGTGTCGACTTCGGTGGCATCGCGCTGCCGGCCGGTCTTGGTCCGCTCGATCGCACGGTGTGGACGCTGCGGGGCGGACCCGCGTGGTCGATTCGCGTCGCGAAGTGGATGTCGCTCGGCGGCCGGCACGGCATGACGTTGTTCGATGCCGGCACCGCGCGCCTGCGCGTGCACGATCACCAGGTCGAGGCCGCACTGCATCCGATGGTGCAGGCCGGTGTGCGACGCGTACACGATCGTCTGACGATCGGCGTCGAGACCCACGCGGTGCTCGCGACGCGCGTCGACGGCAAGTCGTTCAAGCTCGGCGGCGTGCGCGACACGGTCGCGTTCGTCGGCTACGGCGTCGAGCACCGCCTCGCGCAGCGCTGGGCGTTCGGATGGCAGGCGCACTACCGTCACGCCTGGGTGTTCAAGGACACGCAGCGACAGGTTCGCGGTGCGATGCGCGTCGCGTTCATGCCGGCCGCGGGACACCGCCTCGCGCTCGAGGCGATCGGGCTCTTCGTCGATCGCAACCCCGACCAGGCCGGCGTGTCGTTGCCGCGGCGCGGCGTGTACGGCCAGCTCGCGGGTGAGTACGGCTGGATCGCCAAGGTCGGTGTGGGCCCGTTCGTGCGCGCACGCGTGGCCTCGGGCTTCCTCGGCGGCGAGCTGCCGATCATGGAGATCCGCCACGAGACGCTGCAGACGCCGTGGGCCGATGTGACCCTCGGTGTGCGCGCGACGTTCTGAAGCGCGCGCGTCGAAGCGCGCGTCGAAGCTCATCCCAAAGTGGCGCGCGCGCGCGTCGGATGATCAGAACGGGCGGCCTTCGTCGGTCGCGCGATGCAGATCGCTGCCGACCTCGTCGACCCAACCGCGTGCGATGAGCTTCGCGATGAAGCGACCGCGATGGCCTTCGCCGGGCACGTTGACCTTGCCGACGGTGCGGTTGCACTGGAAGCGCACGCCCGCCGCGCGGAGATCTTCACAGACGTCGTCACCGTCCTCGCCGCGCAGCCAGTGGTAGCGCTCGACGTGGGCCAACAGCGGCACGAAGCCGCGCGACGTGATCGCATGGACGCTCTGCCACAACGCGGGCGGCACGTGCTCGCCGGTCGGCGTCTCGAACAGCACATAGCGCTCCGGGCCGAACGGCAGCACCTCGCCGGCGAGGATGCGCTCGGGCAAGCGATCGTCGAGGAAGTGCTCGGCTCCGAGCTCGAGCTTCACCGCAATCCGTGCGTCATCACGCGCGCGCTCGAGCGGCTCGAACGCGCGACGCAGGATGTCCGGCGTGTTGTCGTACTTGCCCGGGTACATGTGCGACGTGCACACGATCGTGCGCGCGCCTGCGGCCTGCAGCAGGCGCAGCATCGCCAGCGACATCTCCATGTCGCGGCTGCCGTCGTCGACGCCCGGAATCGCGTGGCAGTGGCAATCGCGGGGGCGCAGCGCCAAGCCGGAGGCGGTGTTGTCGCGGCGCTTGAACCAGCCGAACACGTCCACGATCGGCCTTGTAGCGTCGGCGCGGGCGCCCGCCAGACCCTGGGACGATCCGCCGGTGCGCGCGCCGGCGCGCAGCCTCGTGACCGCCGTTCAGCGTTGCCCTACGCGCCCTGGTACGCGAAAGTCGTGCCGCTCGATGAGTCGATCCCAGCCCGGAGTCGACGCGCCCATGCGTCCGTTGTTGCCTGCGCTCGACGCCGTCGACGTGTGGCTGCTCGAAGACTCGGCCACCGACGCCGAAGCGGCGTGTCGTCATCTCGCAGGCTGTCGCGTGCGCGTGTTCACCGACGGCGGATCGCTGCTCGAGGAGATCGAGCGCGTCCCGATTCCGGACGTCGTCGTGCTCGACTGGGAGCTGCCCGAGCTCCCCGGCATCGAGGTGTGTCGCTTCCTGCGGCGCACCCACGACAGCCTCGCGCTGCCGATCATCATGGTCACTGCGCATCGCGAGCCCGACTACGTCGTCGAAGCGTTCGCGGCCGGCGTCAACGACTTCATCGTGAAGCCCTACGTCGGTGCGGAGTTCGTCGCGCGCGTCCAAGCGGTGACGCGCGGTGCTCGACTGCATGCCGCGCTCGTCGACACCTACGCGCGGCTCGAGCACGAACGCGGGCTGTTGGCCGAGAGCGAGGCTCGCTACCGTGCGCTCTCGCAGTCGGGCGTCATCGGGATCATCGAGACCGATCTGTCCGGGCGGCTCATCCACGCCAACGACGCGTACCTGCAGCTGGTCGGCAAGACCCGCGCCGAGCTGCTCTCGGGTCGCGCGGCGGATGTCGAGCGACCGATCGACATGCGCGCGGTTCGGGAGCTGCTCGAGCTCGGCGTGAGCTCGCCGTACGAGCGCGAGATCGTGCGCGACGACGGCGAGGTGGTGGTGGTGAAGGTCGCGGCTGCGCGACTCGGGGAATCGGAGCGCTGCGTCGGCTACGTGCTCGACGTGACGCGCGAGCGCCAGATCGAGGCCGACCGTGCGCGGCTCTACGCCGCCGAGCGACGTGCACGCGCCGACGCCGAGCTCGCGAGCCGCATGAAGGACGAGTTCCTCGCGATCGTCAGCCACGAGCTGCGCACGCCGCTCAACGCGGTGCTGGGCTGGTCCAGCATCCTGCAGTCGCGGCTCGAGCAGGTGCCCGAGGCCGGCAAGCCGCTCGAGGTCATCCAACGCAACGCGCGGCTGCAGGCGAAGCTCATCGACGACATCCTCGATGTCTCGCGCATCATCAGCGGCAAGGTGCGGCTCGACGTCAAAGAGCTGCAGCTCGCGGCGGTGATCGACCAGGCCCTCGATGCCGTGCGCCCGGCCGCGGAGGCCAAGGGGCTGACCATCGTGAAGCAGCTCGGCGACGGCTTGCCGACGATCGTCGGCGATCCCGATCGCTTGCAGCAGGTGGTGTGGAACCTGGTGTCGAACGCGGTGAAGTTCACGCCCACCGGTGGCGGCATCGTCGTGGCTGCGCGGGCCGAGCCGCACCATGTCGTCGTCGACGTCACCGACACCGGCTCCGGCATCGCGCCCGAGCACCTCGTGTCGATCTTCGAGCGCTTCCGCCAGATCGACAGCTCCACCACGCGCACGCAAGGCGGGCTCGGGCTCGGGCTCGCGATCGTGCGTCATCTGGTCGAGATGCACGGCGGAACCGTGTCGGCGCAGAGCCGTGGGCTGGGCCAAGGCAGCACGTTCACCGCCCGCGTGCCGATCGCCGCGACGACCACGAGCAGCGTCGTCGCGCGCCCGGTCGCGCCCGCGCCGACGGTCGCACGCGCCGCGCCCGAACATCCTTCGCTGGTCGGCGTGCTGGTGGTCGTCGTGGACGACGAGGCCGACTCGCGCGTGTTCACGGCGACCGCGTTGCGCGAGGCGGGCGCAGAAGTCATCGAGTGCAGCGACGCAGACTCGGCGATCGCTGCGGTCGAAGAACGCCACCCCCACGTGCTCGTGAGCGACATCGCGATGCCGCGTCGTGACGGCTTCGCGCTCATCGAGCACGTGCGCACGCTGCCCGCGGAGCGCGGCGGCGACACCCCGGCGATCGCCGTCACTGCGCACGCGCGCGAGCACGACGTCGCGCGCTGCCTCGACGCGGGCTTCGATCAACACCTCGCCAAGCCGCTGGAAGCTCCGGTGCTCGTGGCGCGGGTCGCCGAGCTAAAGGCGGGCCGCGATGCGGCTCGCTATCGCGTCCAGTGAGCACACCTCGTCGGCGAGCCCGGCCTCCGCGATCGCGCGCGGCATGCCGTACACGACGCAGCTCTCCTCGGCTTCGGTCAGCACGCGCGCGCCCGCGTCGTGCAACGCGCGCGCGCCGGCGAGGCCGTCGTCGCCCATGCCGGTGAGCACGACGCCGAGCGCTCGCGCGCCGAGCAGCTTCGCCGCGCTGACGAAGAGCGCATCGACCGAGGGTTGGTGCAGCTCGCCCGGCGTTCGCGTGTGATCCAGCGCGACCCGCAGGCCCGCCGTTGCGCGCGCGATGCCCAGGTGCGCGCCCGCGGGTGCGAGCGCGATCATGCCGGGCACGAGCGCCATCTCGTCGCGGGCTTCGACGACGTGTGCGGGACACAGCGCGTCGAGTCGTGCGGCGAGCGCTTCGATGTAGCCGGCGGGCATGTGCAGCACGACCAGCACGACGACCGCGGGCTCCGTCGGCAACATCGGCAGCAAGCGCGTGAGCGCCTGCGGACCACCGGTCGAGGCCCCGATCACCACGGCATCGATCCGCGCGGACACGCGTGGCTGGGCCGGGCGCTCGACCACGCGCGGCACCGCCTCGACGTAGCGCGCACGTGCCTTGGCAGCGATGCGCACGCGATCGACCAGCTCCTCGGCCATCTCGTACAAGCGATCGCTCGCCTGCGTGGTCGGCTTCTCGACCAGATCGATCGCGCCGGCGGCCAACGCTGCGGCGCCCATCTCGGTGTCGGCGCCCGACGAGCTCACCGCGACGACGCGTGGCCCACCTTCGCGCGGTAGTGCGGCGAGCACCGCGAGCCCGTCCATCGTGGGCATCATGAGATCGAGCGTCACGACGTCGGGTGCGAGCGCGCCGATCTTCTCGATGGCCTCGAGCCCGTCGCGCGCGATGTCGACGACCTCGATGTCGTCGGTGCGCTCGAGCACGGTGCGCACCGCACGGCGCGCGAACGCGGAGTCGTCGACCACCAGGACGCGGATTCGATCGGTCATGTCGACCTCCGGTAGATGAACGTGCCGCCGAGCTCCTCGCAGTGTACCGCGTTGGAGAAGCGCATGAGCGACTCGGAGACGCCGACCAGCAGCGCACCGTCGTAGCGGAGCTTCTCGGCGAGCGCCGCGATCACGGAGGACACCCGCGCATCGTCGAAGTAGATCAGCACGTGGCGGCACAGCACGAGGTCGAAGGTGCCCAGCAGCGCGAGCTCTTCGGGGTTGCACAGGTTCACGCAGCGGATGTCGAGCGCGGCGCGCAAAAATGGCGGCGTGGTGATCTCGTCGGGCTCACAGCGGAGCCAGCGCTGCGCGAGCGCGACGCCTTCGTCGCGCAGCGAACGCGTTCGGTACCGGCCAGAACGTACCCGCGCGAGCGCGAGCTCGCTGATGTCGCTAGCGATGATCTCGCAGCGATCGAGCAGCCCACGCTCCGCCAGGAGCATCGCGATCGACAGCGGTTCTTCGCCGGTGGAGCAGGCGGCCGACCAGACGCGCGCGCGTCCACGGCGCTCGATCGCGGGGATCACCACGTTGTCGACCGCGCTCCGCAGCGCGCTCAGCTCGCGGAAGAAGTAGGTCTCGTGCACGAGCAGCGCCTCGACCAGGCGATCGAGCTCGACGGTGCCCTCGGCGTCGTAGCGGAGGTGGTAGTAGTAGTCGAGCAGCGAGTCGAAGCCGCGATCGGCGACGTGATCATCGAGGCGTTGCCGGAAGAGCTCGCGCTCCTGCGGACCGTAGTGCAGACCCGCGCGCGCTTGCACGAGCGCCGCGATCAGGCCCTCGACGTGGGGCGCATCGCTGCCCGTCATCTCAGCTTCGCAGTGCCGAGGCGATCACCCGGCGCACTTCGGCGTCGGGATCGGTGGTGAGACGCGCGCGGATCGTGTCGACGAGCGAGCTCGTGCCGATCGCGGCCGCGGTGATCACCGCGGCTTTGCGCGCCGCAGGATTCGGTCCGACGAGCGCGCTCGCGAGCGCGGTGATCGCTTCGGGCGAGCGCATGCGTGCGAGCGCGGAGGTGAGGATCGATGCGGTCTCTTCGTCGGCGTCGCCCAGCGCAGTGGCGATGCCCGCGATGCGGCCTGCCACCGGCGACGCCAACAGCTCGCGCACGCGATGATGGGCCTCGGCGCGCGCGAGCAGCTTCACGAGCGCGAGAACGGCCGCGGCACCGCTGCGTTCGCCCAACGCCGACAGCGCGGCCAGTCGCACGGACTCGTCGGGATCCTCCCACGCGAGCACGCCGAGTCGCACCGCCGCTTCGTCGGCTGCGAATGCAGCGAGCGCCGAGCACGACACCAGCCGCGTCGCGGGATCGACGTCGTGGCTGGCTTCGACAACGAGCGGCAGCCACCCATCGCGGCGCGTGATTGCCATGCCCATGAGCGCAGCGCGGCGCACGTCTTGATCGGCCGCGCGCACGGCTTCGCCCAGGTGACCTTCGGCGACGCTGGAGCGCAGCTGGCTGAGCGCTTCGATCGCGGCGACGCGCACCTGACCCGCGGCGTCCGACAAGCGCGCTGCGATCGCGACCGCGGAGGGTTCGTGACGGAGCCGACCGAGCGACTGACACGCGTAGTAGCGCGCCCACGGATCGTCGTCGTCGAGCGCTGCGACCAACAGCGGCGCGGCCTCGCGCGCGGGCAGCTGCGCGGCCGCACGCATCGCGGCGGCGCGCAGCTTGGGCTCGCCATGTCGCGCGACCCGGACGATGGCCGCGTGGGCGCGCGCGTTCTCGATCGCGCCGAGGCTCTGCACCGCGAGCTCGCGCAGCTGCGAGTCGTCGTCGCCGAGCGCTTCGATGAGCAGATCGACCGCCGAGATGTAGCCGAAGTATCCGATGATGCGCAGCGATTGCCGACGCAGACGTGCGTCGGTCGAGCGTGCGCCGGCGAGCGCGAGCTGCTCGGTGACCTCGCCGCCGAGCGCTTGGATCGCGCCGAGCGCAGCATGGGCGACGCGCGGGTTGGGATCGGCGAGCACGTCGAAGAGCGCGGGCACGACCGAGAGCTGACCGATGCGCCCGAGCAGCTCGGCCGCCTTCGCACGCACGGTGCCGTCGGGGTCGCCGAGCGCGATGCGAACGTCGTCGGCCGACACCGCGCGCGGTTGCAACACTTCGAGCACGAGTCGACGGCGCGCGCTGTCGCCATCGCGCAGCGCGTGCGACGGCGTGAGCGCACCGGCATCGCCGAGCTTGCGCAGCACTTCTGCGGCCGCGCGCGCGACCTGATCGGAGCCGTCGAGGTACTCGACCAACGCCGCGGCTGCGCCCGGACCACCGACCGCGCCGATGATGCGCACCATCGCGGCTTGCTCGGCCGGCGCCGACGCGCGCAGTGCTTCGAGCATGCGGCGCTCGACGGAGCTCGATGCGCGATCGCGGATGAGCAGATCGATCGCGTCGGGGCTGCCGTACAAGAGTGCGTAGTGCTCGCGCAGCTCGGCGAGCGCGGTCGCAGAGACGCGCACGAGCGCCTGCGGCGTGCGCTTGGCCAGCTCGAGCAACGGCGCGACCGCGGCTGGATCCCCGGTGTGGCCGAGCGCGCGTGCGGCTTCGTGCATGTACGCCGGATCGTCGAGCAACTCGGCCAGCGGCGCGATGCCACGGGGATCGCCGGTGCGTCCGAGCACGTCGATCGCCGGGAACGTGCGGAAGAACTTGCCGCTCTTCACGGCGCTGACGAGCGACTCGACCGCCGCACGCCCACCGATGCGTCCGAGCGCTTCGATGGCCGCGACCGCGACGTTGTCGTCGTTGCCGGCGACGAGCTGGCGCAGCCGGGGGATCGCGGCGCGACTGCGGCGGCGCCCCAACACCTGCACCGCATCGGCGGCCACCGCCGGATCGCCGTGGTCGCACAGCGCGATCATCGAGTCCTCGAGCTCGGCGACCGAAGCGACCAGCGCGTCGACGAGCGCTGCGATGCGAGCTTCGTGATCGCGGCTCTCCTGCAGCGCAGTGAGCATCGGCTCGACCGCGTGCTCGCCCGCGCGCGCGAGCAGATCGACCAGCGCACGACGGACCACCCAGCTGGGATCGTCGAGCTGACGCACCACCGTGCGGATGCCGTTGGTGCCGTCGGTGAGCGCGCTCTTGGCCCGAGCGATGCGCTCGGCCTCCGCGGGGCTCGGTCGTGCGACGGTGCGGCTCACGCTTCGGTCCCGGCTTCCTCGGTCGGAGTCCTGTGCGTGCCCGCGCTCTCGAGCAGCGCTGCGATGCGCGCGGTGGCTTCGGCCTGACGCAGGCTCTCGTCGTGCAACGAGCCCATCGCGGACACGTTGCGCTGCGCGGCGGCGGCGAGCGTGGTGGCCATGCCCCCCTGTTGTGCGATCGCGACGGCACTTTGTCGCGCGCTGCGACGAACTTGCTCGCCGCCGACCGCGAGCGAGGCGAGCGCCTTGCTCTGCTCGGCCGATGCACGGCTCAGGCGCGCGGCCAATCGCGCGACCTCGCGCGCGGCTTGCTCGCTCTGCTGGTTGGCCTTCGCCTGCTCGGCGACCGCCCGCGCGATGTGGGCGGCCTGCTTGCGCGCATCGACCATCGCCTTCGCGACCTCGGTCGCGCCCTTCGCTTGCTCGGCCAGCCCCTTCACCGTGCGCTCGGTCGCGATCGTGACCTCTTGCGCGAGCGAGGTCACCGCACCCGCGTCCTTCGCTTGCTCGACCACCATGCGCGCGACCTGCTGCGTCGTGCTGCGCATCGCGACGGCGGAGCGCGCCATCGCGGTCGCGGCCTGGGCTTGCTGCTCGGTCGCACGCGATACCGCTTGCGCACCACTCGCGAGCTTGGTGTTCGTACGCACCAGCTCCTTGAGCGCGTTCGCCTGCTCGCCGGTCGCCTCGTTGGTCTGTCGTGCGATGCGGCGCATCTCCATCGCCGACTTCGCGAGCGCCTGCGAGGCCTGGGTCTGCTCGGCAGCTCCGCGCGCGACCACCTTGCTCTCCTCGGCGAGTCGCGCATTGGTCTGGGCGAGCGACGACACCGCACGCAGCTGTTCGCTGCTGGCCGTGTCGACCGAGCGCGTGGCCTGGGCGAGCTCGTCGACGCCCTCGAGGATCGAGGCGAGCGCACGATCGGCCTCGCTCGCGAGCCGCGTGCCTTCGTCGGTGGCCTTCACGCCCTCGCGGGCCGCGAGCGCCGCCTCGCTCGCGGAGGTCTGCAGGCCGCGCACGATCTTCGCGACGTCGGAGCTGGCGTTGCCGGCCCGATCGGCGAGCGCACGGATCTCCTCGGCGACCACCGCGAAGCCGCGCCCGTGCTCGCCCGCGCGCGCGGCTTCGATGCTCGCGTTGAGCGACAGCAGGTTGGTGCGATCGGCGATGAGGTTGATGGTCTGGACGATGTCGCCGATCTCCTCGACGCGCTTGCCCATCTCCTTGAGCACGTTCGAGGCCTCGACGATCGCTTGTTGGATCACCGAGAACCCCGCGATGGAGCGCTTCACCGACGCACCGCCGTCGCGCGCCGTGCCGACCACGCGCTCGGCGGTCTGCCGCGCGCCCTGACCGATCGCGACGATCTGCCGTGTGCTGCCCTCGAGCTGCGTCGCTGCGCTCGCACCTTCGGCGGCGAGCGAGCCGATCTGTGCGGCGCTCTGCGCCATCGCACCCGACGCGCGCGCGAGCTGCTCGATGCCCGAAGCGTTGCTCTCGACGATCTCCGCGTTGCGCTCGGCCGTGGCTGCGACCGTCTCGACCGAGCTCGCGACCGTCGCGACCATCTGGGCCGCCGCCGCCGCGTTGCCGTCGAGTGCCTTCGCATGCTCGGCGACTTCCTGCACCGTGCGCGCCATCTCTTCGGCGCCGCTGGCCGTGGTCTCGACCGACTCGGTCACCTGCGTGATGTCACGGGCCGCGCGATCGAGCGCGCCGCTCATCGCGACCACGGTGGTCGCGACGCGACCGATGCGATCGCCGACCGTGCTCGCATCGTTGCCGAGCGTCGTGATGCCCCGCGCCATCTGCTCGATGGTGACCGCGACCTCTTCGATCGCGCTCGCCGTGCTCTCACCGCGCGCGGCGATGTCGGTGACGGTCGCGGTGGTCTCGCTCGCGGTCGACAGCAGCTCTTCGCTCGAGGCTGCGAGCGACTCCGCGTCTCCGACCACGGTCTTCACCGAGCGCGCGGTCTCTTCGAGCGTCGCCGCGGTGTCCTCGGCGGACTTGGCCAGCTCGTCGACGTCCTTGCCCATCGCGGTGATCGTCGTCGACACCTCCACGAAGGCGTTGACGCTCGTGCTCAGCTCTTGCTGCACGCCGGCAATGAGATCGGCGATGCGACGCTGGCCCGCGACCGTGGCCTTGCTCTCGGCGAGCGCAGTGCCGACGGTCGTCGCGATCTCGCGCAACGCGTCGTCGCGCGTGCCATTGGTGCCTTCGTGCTTTTCATGCGTGAGGTTCATGACGAGCTCCTCGATCCACGGACGAATCCACGATGCGATCGCAATCCAGCAGCATGAGCAAGCGTTTGCCGTGCTGCGCGACCGCCTTCACGAAGCCCGCGGTGCGCTGCACGACCAGCTCGGGCGGTGCAGTGAAGCTGGCGGGATCGATCTTGGTGACCTCGCGGGCGGCATCGACCAACAAGCCGATGCGGCGGCCCTCGTGCTCGATCACGACGACGCGATGGTCGAGCTGGCGTTCGACCGCGGGCAGGCCGAAGCGCGCGCGCAGATCGACCAGCGGCACGACGCGGCCGCGCACGTGCACGAGCCCGATGACATGGGCGGCAGTGCCGGGCACCGCGGTGGCCTCGGTGAACGAATCGAGCTCGGCGACGATCGACGCCGGCAGCACGTAGTCGGCGCTGCCGACCCGGAAGACCACGTGGAGCGCGTCGCTTGCGACGTTCATGCGTGCACCTGACCGAAGCGTTGCGCGATGGCGCGGAGATCGAGCACGAGCGTGGGCAGACCGTCGCCGAGATCGGCGCTGCCGGCCACGGTCGCGCTCTGTACCAGCGGATCGACCAGCGGGCGCACGATGACCTCGTGGCGACCGAGCATGCGCTCGACCGCGAACGCGAAGTGTTGGCGGCCGTGCTGCACGAGCAGCGCCTTGCGATCGCCTTCGCGCGCGGCACCACCGAGCGCTTCGCCGAGCGAGACCAGCGGCACCAGCATGCCGCGTGTCGACAACATGCCGACGCCGCGGCCACCGTCGGAGGTGGGCGTCTCGATGCGATCGGCGTCGTCGAGCTCGACGATCGCTTCGACCGCCGACACCGGCACGAGCCAGCGCGCATCGCCGGCTGCACATGCGAACGCGTCGACCAACGCGACGGTGAGCGGCACCCGCATGCGCCACGTGACGCCGTGGCCCGGTGCGTTGGCGAGCTCGAGCGCACCGCCGAGCGTCTCGATGGTGCGGCGCACGATGTCGAGCCCGACGCCGCGACCACTCGTGGTGCTCGCGACGTCGCGCGTGGAGAAGCCCGGGGCCGACAGCACCTCGAGCAGCTGGTGGTCGTCGGCGATCTCGCGACCGCTCTTCTTCGCGACCGCACCGACGTCGATGCCCGCACCGTCGTCGACGATCTCGAGCTCGAGGTGTGTGGTGGAGCTCGCGAGCGCGCGCACGGTGATGACGGCACGCTCGGGCT
>DASZPU010001110.1:0-5142 GCA_035550195.1 Nannocystaceae bacterium | reverse complement strand
GACACCCGGTGTGCCGCCCGCCAACACGAACACCACCGTGCGACCGAGGCTCACGAGCCCATGACCGTTGAGCGAGAAGCCGGGCACGCGCTTGCCATCGGCGAGCTGCACACCTGCACGTCCGCCGAGATCGTAACCGCGATAGCGAATCGGTCCGTCGCCTGACCACGCGGTCAACAGCACGTGCCGCAGGCTCACGCGGTTGTCGTTCGGGATCGACAGCGCGCAACGATTGTGGCGACCGATGACGACTGCACGCGGGAGATCTCGCGGTCGTCGCAGCACGCGTTGCGCGACGGGAAAGCCTTTGCGATCGGTCGCGACGACGAGCGCATCACCGGGCTCGACACCTGCCACGAGCGCACGTAGAACCGGTCGCGCACGACCGAAGCAATCGGCGAGCAGCGCGGTGGGGTTGGGCTCGTCGAGCGCCTCCGGCGCCAGCTCTCCACCGCCGACGGCCCGGTGCTCGTCGGCGCTGTCTTCGGGGTTGAGCGGCACCTCGTTGCAGCCTAGACAAGCTCCTACCGAAGCGCCAGCCGGTTTCGGCGGGCCCGTCGGCGGCTGAACAGTCGGCCAGTAACGGCACTTCAGACGATCCCGCTACCGTCCCCGCCGCGCGCGAGATCTCCCTCCACCGTCGACGACAAAAAGGAACGTCATGACTACCCCCGAGATCACCACCATCCTTGGCAAGGGCAGTGCCTTCGACGGCAAGCTCACCTTCGAGGGCGCCGTCCGCATCGATGGCGAGTTCTCGGGCGAGATTCGCACGCAAGGAACGCTCATCGTCGGCGAGTCGGCCGAGGTGAAGGCTCAGATCGCGGCGGCACGGATCATCATCGAGGGCGTGGTGCGCGGCGACATCTCGGCGAGCGAGTCGATCGAGATCCACGCGCCGGCGCGCGTCTACGGCAACCTGTCGACGCCGGCGCTCGAGATCCAGCGCGGCAGCGTGTTCGAGGGCAACAGCCAGATGGACGGCAGCGGCCAGCACACGAGCGCGACCAACGGTCAGCGCAAGCGCGAGAAGCAGCCGGCCGCCGAGACCGTCGCGCCGGGTTGAGCTGTCCCGGATTCGCGACGCTCTGCGGATGTCATCGCGCTGACAGAGCGAAGTCTGCGCGTCACTGCGGCGTCGCGAACGATCTCGCCCGAGCGCGCGCGGCCGTGAGCCGCTCGCGAAGTTACGCCGCAGCTGCACCGACCTCGGCGCGCGAGCGCAGCGAGGGCGAATGGCGATCGGCGTCTTCGCACAGCGAGCCGTCCGCGGGCGCCGCTCTGTCGCGTTGACGCGTTCGGACACGCATGGTAGCACCCGCGCGCAGTGAGCTTGTTGGGCGCCCCCGTCGTCGACATCGACGGCACCTTCTTCATCCAAGCGGGCATTTTCATCGGGCTGGTGATCGTGCTCCACCCGATGTTGTTCAAGCCTTGGCTCGCTGCGCGTGCGCGCCGAGCCGAGGCGATCGAAGGTGCGGCCGCGAAAGCGATCGCCCTGCGCGACCAAGCGGCGACGATGGTCGCCGACTACGACGCGCGCCTCACCAAGGCGCGCGAGCAAGCGAACGAAGTGCGCGCCACGGCGCACCGCGAAGAGGACGCGAAGCAGAGCAGCAAGCTCGCCGAGGTCCGCACCGCGGTCGCAGCCGAGACCGACGCACAGCGGGCGCGCATCGCCGAGCAAGCCGAAGCTGCGCGTGCGCAGCTCGGTGAGAAGGTCGAAGAGCTCGCGCAGACGATCGCGACGAAGCTGCTCGGGAGGGCCGTATGAAGACCGTCATCGCGCTCGCGGTGTGGTCGATCGCATCGATCGCCATGGCAGCGCCGCACGCCGCCCCTGCGCACGGTGCCGAGCCGGCCGCCCATGGTGGCGAGCACGGCGGCGGCATCGAGTGGGTCACGCCGCTCTTCGACAGCAAGGGCAAGATCGGCCTCCTGTGGATGCTGATCAACTTCGCGGCGCTCATGTGGCTGCTCGAGAAGTTGCTCTTCTCGAAGCTGCGCGCGCGCACGGCCGTCAAGCACGACGCGATCAAGAGCGAGCTCGACAAGGCGAAGTCCGCCCGCAAGGAAGCGGAGACGGTGCTCGCCGACGTGCGCGGCAAGCTCGACGGGCTCGACAAGACCGTCGCGGAGATCCTCGCGGAAGCGAAGTCGCGCGCCGAGGCCGATCGCAAGCGCGTGCTCGAGCACGCCCAAGCAGAAGCCGCGCGCATCGAGGCCGCCGCGAAGGCGAGCGCCGAGCGTGACGCCGAGTCGCGGCGCCGCCAGCTCGAGACCGAGATCGTCGACCGCGCCATCGCGCGCGCCGAAGAGCTCATCCGCGCGCGCATCGACGTGATGGATCAGAAGCGCATGGTCGACGAGTTCGTCGCGCAGGTGCCGAAGGCCGATCTCGGCGCAGCTTCGAGCGGAGGTGCTTCGTGATCCCCGGCAGCCTCGCCCGTCGTTACGCGCGCGCGCTCTCGAGCCTCGCGAGCTCGCCGATGCAGCGCGACAAGTTCGCGAAGGACCTCACCGCCTTCGTCGCGCTCGTCGAGAACGTCGACGAAGCCGGCGCGAGCATCCTGTCGATCATCGCGGGCCGTCGCTATCCGCTGTCGCAGCGCACCAAGCTGCTCGACGCGATGGTGAAGCGCGTGAACGCCGACCCGATGGTCGGCAAGTTCCTCGCGCACGTGCTCGAGAAGGATCGCATGACCGGCATCGAGCAGATCGCCCGCGCGTACGTGCGCATGGCCGACGAGGCCGCGGGTCGACTGCAGGCCACCGTCACCTCCGCCACGCCGCTGCAACCCGACGCGGTCGCGAAGCTGCAGCAAGCGCTCGCGCAGGCCACCGGCAAGACGGTGGTGCTCGGCACGAAGGTCGATCCGGAGCTCTTGGGTGGCGTGGTCGCCGAGCTCGGCGGCTACGTGCTCGATGGCAGCGTACGCACCGCGCTCCAGCGCATGCGCACCACGCTGCGTTCGTAGTTTTCGCGCGCCCCACGGGGTGCGCTCTTTCTCCAAGCGAAGAGACAGGACAAAGACGATGGAGATCCGCGCAGACGAAATCAGCCGCATCATCCGCGAGCAGGTCGCAGGCTACGACACCACGATGTCGGTGCAGGAAACCGGCACCGTGCTCACGGTCGGTGACGGCATCGCCCGCGTCGACGGCCTCGGCAACGCGATGGCCGGCGAGCTGCTCGAGTTCCCGCACGGCGTGCGCGGCATGGTGCTCAACCTCGAAGAGGGCAACGTCGGCGTCGCACTGCTCGGCAACGAGCAGCTCATCCGCGAGGGCGATCCGGTCAAGCGCACCGGCACGATCATGAGCGTGCCCGTGGGCGACGGCATCGTCGGTCGCGTGGTGAACGCGCTCGGCGAGCCCATCGACGGCCTCGGCCCCATCGAGACCAAGGAGACCCGCGTCATCGAGCTCAAGGCGCCCGGCATCGTCAAGCGCAAGAGCGTGCACGAGCCGATGCAGACCGGCATCAAGGCCATCGACTCGATGATCCCGATCGGCCGCGGTCAACGCGAGCTCATCATCGGCGATCGTCAGACCGGCAAGACCGCCGTCGCCGTGGACACGATTCTGAACCAAAAGGGTCAGAACATGATCTGCGTCTACGTCGCGATCGGACAGAAGCAGTCCACGGTCGCGACCGTCGTTGATCGTCTGCGTCAGGCCGGCGCGATGGAGTACTCCATCGTCGTCTCCGCGGGCTCGTCCGAGTCGGCGCCGCTGCAGTTCCTCGCGCCGTACACCGGCGTCACGATGGGCGAGTACTTCCGCGACAAGGGCGGTCACGCGCTGCTCATCTACGACGACCTCTCGAAGCAGGCGGTCGCGTATCGCCAGCTCTCGCTCTTGCTGCGTCGTCCGCCCGGTCGCGAGGCGTATCCCGGCGACGTGTTCTACCTGCACAGCCGCCTGCTCGAGCGCGCGTGCAAGCTGTCGAACAAGGAAGGCGCGGGCTCGCTGACGGCGCTGCCGATCATCGAGACGCAGGCCGGCGACGTCTCGGCGTACATCCCGACCAACGTCATCTCGATCACCGACGGCCAGATCTTCCTCGAAGGTCAGCTCTTCCACCGCGGCATCCGTCCCGCGCTCAACGTCGGCATCTCGGTGTCGCGCGTGGGCGGCTCGGCGCAGATCCCCGCGATGAAGCGCTACGCCGGCAACCTGCGCCTCAAGCTCGCGCAGTACCGCGAGCTCGAAGCGTTCTCGCAGTTCGCGTCGGATCTCGACAAGGCGACGCGCGACACGCTCAGCGAAGGCGCGCGCCTGGTCGAGCTGCTCAAGCAGCCGCAGTACCAGCCGCTCGACGTCGCGCTGCAGGTCGCGTCGATCCGCGCGGGCACCAACGGCGCGCTCGACTCGGTCGAGGTCGCGGACGTCGGCAAGTTCGAGCGCGAGCTGCACGCGTGGCTGAAGGACAAGCGCCCGCAGGTGCTCGACCTAGTGCGCACCGCGAAGAAGAAGGACGAGCTCGCGCAGGTCGACAAGGACCTCGACGACGCGATCGCGGCGTTCAAGAAGACCTTCAAGGCCTGAGACGGCGATGGCCAACCTCAAAGAGCTGCGCAACCGCATCGGGTCGGTCAAGAACACCCGCAAGATCACCGCGGCGATGAGCCAGATCGCCTCCGCGCGCCTCAAGAAGGCGCAGGAGGCCGTGACGGCGGCGAAGCCCTACGGCGATCGCATGCGCGAGGTGGTCGACTCGCTGGTCGCGGGCATCGATCCGAACGAGCGCGCCGCTGCGCATCCGCTGCTCGCACAGCGCGAGGTGAAGCGCGAGCTCGTCATCGTGCTCACCGCCGATCGTGGCCTGTGCGGCGGCTTCAACAGCAACCTCATCCGTGCCGCGCTGTCGTGGATCGACGAGCGTCGTCGCGCGGGCATCGAGGTCGTGGTCGTCGCGATCGGCAAGAAGGGCAACACCGGCCTGCGCCACGCGAAGGCCGAGCTGCGCGCCTTCCACGAGGCCCCCACCCTGCCCACGCTCGTGGGCCTGTCGAAGACGATCATCGCCGATGCGATCGACGGCTTCACCAAGGGCGGCAAGGGCGAACGCTTCGACAGCGTGCGGCTCTTCTTCAACGAGTTCGTCAGCGTGCTCGCGCAGAAGGTCCACAACGATCA
>DASZPU010001109.1:0-1801 GCA_035550195.1 Nannocystaceae bacterium | reverse complement strand
ATGGGTGCAGGCACCGTGCAGGTCGCGGCGCCGTGGCGGCGGCAGATCTATCTCGATCACCGCCCCTTCCCGCATCCCGTGCTGTTGCACGAGCTCGCGCACGTGTTCGGTGCCGCCGTCGGCGACTCGCTCTTCGGTGCGAGTCGCAGTGGCTTGCGCATCAACGTCGGGCTCATCGAAGGCTTCGCGACCGCGCTCGCGCCCCGCGAGTCCGATCGGCTCGATCTGCACGATCAAGCCGCGGTGCTCGGCCGGCTCGGCAAGCGCCCGCCGATGGCGCTCATCATGGGCCCGGGCTTCTTCACCAAGGCCTCGCAGGTCGCGTACACGGCCGCCGGATCGTTCTGCCTGTGGCTGATCGAGACGCGCGGCTTCGAGCCGATGGCGACGCTCTACCACAGCGCCGGCGACTTCGAAGCGTCGTACGGATCGCCGGTCGAGCCGCTCGAAGCCGAGTGGATCGCGTTCCTCGACGCACGCGAGATCGCCGAGGCCGACGTCGCTGCAGTGGCGCAACGCTTCGAGCGGCCGTCGGTGTTCGAGCGCCCGTGCGCGCATCGAGCCGCGGAAGTGCGCGGCGAGATCGACAAGGCGGTCGGACGCGGTCGCTTCGAAGAGGCGGTGCTGGGCTGGCGAGACCTCTGCAAGCTCGAGCCCGAGCAACCCGAGCACCAGCTCGGGCTCGCGCAGGCGCTCGCGCTCGCCGAGCAGTGGAACGACGCGCACGCGGTGCTGGCCGAGGCCGCCGGTCGCGAGAAGCTCACCACCACGATGCGCGCGTCGATCGCCGAGCGCGACGGCGACGTGGCGCTCGTGCTCGGCGATCTCGCGGGCGCACACGAGGCCTATGCGCGGGCATTGGCCGAGCCGCAGAGCGAAGCGCGACGCCGTGTGTTGCAGCTGCGCGACCTCGCGAGCACCGACGCCGAGCTCGCGCCGCTCGTGCTCGAGTACCTCGCGCCCTTCGATCCCACCGACGACGATCTCACGCGCACCGTGACGAGCACATGGGCGGCCGGCGAGATCGCCAGGCTGCCGCGCTTCGCCGCGATGGGCCGCTATCTGCTCGCGCGCCAGCTGCTCAACGCCGAGCGCCCGCTCGCGGCGGGCATCGAGATCGCACGCGCGCTCGCAGACGACGGCGCGAGCCTACCGAGCGCCGAGTTCGTGCGCGCAGCTCGGCTCGCACAGCTCGAGGCCGCAGTGCTGGTCGGCGACTGGTCCACCGCCCGCGCCGCGCTCGCGAAGCTCGCAGCCGATCCCGATCAGGCGCGCGGCTACGTCGCGCAGTGGGACGAGTGGCGCGCGCGCATCGAGTTCCACGAACGCTATCGCAGCGCTACATCCCGCGGGTGATTCGCCACGCCCGACCGTCGCGCACGAGCTCGAAGAGCGCGTGGTCCTGCTTGCGGGTGTGCTTGCCGTCGACGCGCACCATGCCGGTCTCGGCGTCGATGATCGGCGCGAGTCGGAAGCTCGCATCGATCCACACGCGCACGGTCGCACGATCCTTCAGCACATCGACCTCGAGGTAGTCGATCGTGAAGCGCACCGACTCGAGCTGCGCCATGCGCTCGCGCAACAACGGCCCGAGCTCGGAGTACTCGACGTCGTCACCGGGATCGTCGGTGCCGGCCGTGTCGTAGTAGGTCGGGTGCGCCGTCGCGAGCACGCCGGCCGCATCGCGACGCACGAAGGCGGTGCGATAGCGTTCGAGCACCGCGAGCAGATCGCGGTTCTCCGGCGTGTCGGGAATCTCGGTGCCGGGAATCGTCGGCTCCTTCTTGCAGCCCGGCACGAG
>DASZPU010001108.1:0-5615 GCA_035550195.1 Nannocystaceae bacterium | reverse complement strand
GCCGCCGATCATCGCACCGGGAATTCGCAAGAGCCCACCGCGGCTGCGCTCGAGCGCGTCGTCCTTGTTGCGCGCACGCACGCGCGCCGCACTGCGCTCGAACTCCGCGACGATCTCCGAGAGTTTCTTCTGCTGCGGTGCGTCGACCTTCACGCCGGAGAGATCGATCGCACCGGTCTCGGGATCCTCGATCGCCACCTGGAAGAACACGCCGATCTCGCGGCGCAGGTAGATGCGATTCCATCGCAACACCGCGTTGACCTCGGGCACCTGCTCGAGCACCGCACCCATCACGCGCGCCATCATGTGCGTGACGGTCAAGCGCTGCCCGGTGGCTTCACGGAAGGCCGTGAGGTAGCGCAGCGCTTCGTCCATCTTCAAGGTCACGCTGCCGTAGATCGACGGATCGTAGGCCGTGCGCCACGTGCCGAGCGAGATGTGCCGGAACGGCGTGAGACGTGCCCGACCCGCCAGCTCGATGTTTGCCATGGCGCTCCGATCAACGCAGCGCGCCGAGCTTGGGCTCGCTGCGCCGCACCGTGCGAACCGAGCGACGCAGCGTGGAGATGCCGAGCGCGTAGATCGCCCAGAACGCGATGCCGACCACGAGGCCCTGCAGCGCCGGGCTGAACACCGGCGCTTCGGCATGGATGTCGCGCAGCTCGTTGCCCGCGCGGATCGTGGTCATCACGAAGAAGAAGAGCAACAGCGTCGTCGCGACCGCGCGCACGATGCCGAGTGTCGACAGCGCACGCGGACGCGCCATGCCGGGGCGACCGCGCTCGAGGTACTGCAACAACAAGCGCACCCACGCGCCGAGCATCGGGAACAACAGGAAGCCGGTGATGCCGGCGAGCCCGGGCACTGCGTCGCGCAATTGCTCGGTGGGCGGGATCCACATCGCTCGCGGACGGTATCACCTCACGCGCCGTAGCGCAGCCACGCCCACGACCAGAAGTCGACCGCGAGCTTGTCGAGCTCGACGCCGAAGTGGCGCCCCGCGAGCGGGCGCAGATCGGTGGAGCCGCGCTGCGCCATCTCGTCGAGCGCCGAGCCGAGCGCCGCGCGACGGCCTTCGTCGGCGAGCAGCCACTCGCACACGAGCGTGGCCTGCCAATATCGCGCGGTGCGGATCGGCTTACCGTCGGCGAGCTCGAGCAGGCTCGAGCTCGCATCGGCGCGACGCAGGCCGTGGCGATACACGCCCTTCAGATCCTGTTGCGAGACCGCGAGCTGCTCGAGGTTCGCGAGCCCTTCGAAGAGCCAGCTGCGCTGCGCCGCCAAACCATAGCTGCGTTCGAAGAGCGCGTGATGAGCTTCGTGCACGTAGGTTGGTCGCACCTTGCCGTAGCGATCGGAGAACCATGCCGTCGCGACGCCGTGCCACGTGTAGCCGTCGTCTTCCTTCAGCGGTGCGAGCTCGAGCCCGAAGCGCGCGGTGAAGCGCGGCCAGAACTGGCGATAGCTGCGCTCGTTGCGGAACACGAGCAGCGGCACCGTCGACTCGGGCGCGGGCATGTCGGGCAGCATCGCGAGCGTGTGCGCGTGCATGTGCTCGAGCGCATCGAGCACGGCGAGCGGATCGAGCCGCGGCTCGTCGGTGAGCACCGCGAACGGGCCGCGACGATAGACGACGACGCGGCGTGGATCGGGAAACGCTTCCACGAGGTGTTCGACGTCGAGCTCCGCATCGGCGCCCAGCTGGTCCTGCCAGAGCTGGAAGCTGCGCAGCTCGAGCTCGACCGCATCGACGAAGTGCAGGCCCCACTGCGTCGCGCGCGATGCATGCGCGACGCGACCGCGATCGTAGCGAACGTAGGGCAGCTCGATCTCGAGGGTCTGCTCGCCCTCGGCGAGCTCGAGCCCACGGAACACGCGCGCGTCCGCGACCGGATCCCACAGCTCGACCTCGATCTTCGCCGGTGCGTTCGCGACGACGGTGAGTCGTGCACGCTGGGCATGACCGATCGGGAACGCACCCTCGGGTGCGATGCGCAGTCGACCGCCACTCGCGGCGCGCATGTGCAGACCGCGTGCACCTTCGACGTCGAGCGGCTCGACGCCGATCCACGATGCCGACGGAAGCTGCGACGTCTGCTCGTGCGAGAAGCCGCGGTGGTACAAGAGCCGCGGGAGCACGACCTCCACCTCGCCTTCGTCGGGCGGCGCGAGCTCGCTCGCGGTGGGCTCGCACGGTGGGATCGGGGCTTCGGCCGCCGAGTCGGCGCGCAGCAGCAGCCACAGCAGGATTGCCATCGTCACCGCAGGGATCGCGGTCGAAAGGCGCACGATGCATGAATTGTGCGGTGCGCGAACGGTCGCGACCAGTGCGACCACGATGAAATCGTGTGCACGTGGCCCAAATCGTCGGCCCATGCCGGGTGGCGCCTCGCTCGCCAGCACGCAGCGACTGCGCGCGCGTTGGTGGCGCTGCGCGTTATCCTGCCGCGGTGACGCCGAGCACATCCCAGCGCCTGCGCGAGCGCGCCGAAGCGATCGTTCGCGAGACCCAGTCCCTCATCTGCGACGGCCTCGCGGAAGTCGAGCGCGATGGCGGTGGCGTGACGGAGTTCGCGAGCGACAGCTGGACGCGCGAGGGCGGCGGCGGCGGTACGTCGCGCGTGCTCGCGAACGGCAGCGTGTTCGAGAAGGCGGGTGTGAACGTGTCGGTGGTGCACGGCGAGCTCACACCTGCGTTCGCGAAGGACCTGCCCGGCAGCGGCACCAGCTTCTTCGCCACCGGCGTGTCGCTGGTGATCCATCCGCGCAACCCGTTCGTGCCCACCGTGCACGCGAACTTCCGCTACCTCGAGCACGGCGACAAGGCGTGGTTCGGTGGCGGTGCCGATCTCACCCCGTACTACTGGTTCGAGGAGGACGAGCAGCACTTCCACGGCGTGTGGCGTGGGTTGTGCGAGCGGCATCCCCAGCACCTCGACTACGCGCAGCTGCGCGACGAGTGTGATCGCTACTTCTTCCTCCCGCATCGCGGTGAGCGACGCGGCGTCGGTGGGATCTTCTTCGACTATCGCTATGCCGACGACGACAACGCCGACGCACTGCTCGCGCTCGTGGCCGACGGTGGGCGCTGCTTCCTCGATGCCTACCTGCCGATCGTCCGCAAGCGCATGGCGAAGTCGTGGGGCGATCGCGAGCGGCAGTGGCAGAAGCTGCGACGTGGGCGCTACGTCGAGTTCAACCTCTTGTACGATCGCGGCACCGTGTTCGGGCTCAAGACCGGCGGGCGCACCGAGTCGATCCTGATGTCGCTGCCGCCCGATGTGCGCTGGGCGTACGCGGAGGAGCCCGCACCCGGCACCCCCGAGCACGCGCTCTTGGAACGCGTCCGACGGCCGCCTCCTGCGGCCTGAGCGAGCCGAAAGAAATTCCGCGACTCGGTGCGACCGCCTGCGTCTACGAGGCGTGCTGGTCTTCCGCACCGAGCATGCGCTGGATGCTCACGTCGATGCGGCTCTCGATCAGCCGCATGATGCTCTCGAACTCGACGCGATCGACCTTGAGCCCCAGCACCAGCCGCCGCCGCGTGCCCGACAGCAGCTCGTCGCGCGCCTTCGCGATCCGCCGCGCGGCGTTGCTGCGATGCACGCCGTACATCGTCGCGATCTGATCGATGGTGAGCCCGTGCACGTAGTGGTGACGCAGCGCGTTGCGCTCGCGGGCTGCGAGCTCGCCGAGCGCGGCCGTGAACGCGGTGCGGAACTCGTCGCGGTAGCGTTCTTTCAAGAAGCCGAGCTCGGGGCCGGTGAGCGGCGAAGGGATCGCGAGCAACACATCGTCGACCGGCGTGCTGGTCTTCGCGTGCTTGCGCAACAGCGACAGCGCTTCACGCGTGGCGATGACCCCCACCCAGCTGCGCAGCTCGCCACGCCCGGAGAATTCGCCGACGCGCGGCGGCTTCTCGCCCTCGGGCAGCAGCAGCTTCGTGCGCACGAGCTGCTTCACCTCGTCGACCAGCTCGGCCGACGGTTGCATGTGCGAGAGCACGCGGCCGATCGGCTCGATCGCTTCGGCATCGAGCACCGCGATCGCAGTCGCATCGCCGCCGAGCACCGCTGCGACCAGCCAGAGATCGTCGGTGTGCAGCCGCGCGAACGCGGCCACAGCATCTTGTGCGCCGCCGATCGCCTTGGCCCACGCGGCTGCGAGCGGCTCGGTGGCGAGCTTCACCTTGGGCCAACGCGCCTCGGCCTGCGCACGCCGAGCTCGCACCAGCGCGTCGAGCTCGGCGCCCGCGACCTCGCCGAGGCGCTCGCGCAGCGACGCGCACAGCTGCTCGGAATCGTCGGGCAAGCACATTCAGGCTGCCCGACGACGCACGCTCGCGCAACGTGGGGCAAGGGCGTGCGAGCTTCGAGGGCACCGCAGTGACCTCCAGCGAATGCATCGCACCCGACGACGTGGTCGCGCTGCTCGCGGGTGAGCTCGACGAGGCCGCGACCGCAGCGCTCGACGCCCACGTCGATGCGTGTCAGCAGTGCCTGGAGTTGCTCGCAGCGGTGGTGCGTTCGCCTGCGCTCGTCGCTGCGGCGACGCACGGCAGCGCGAGCATGTCGTCTGCGCTGGAGGAACCGACGTCCGCCGTCGCGAACGTGCTCGCGCGCGTGCATCCCGGCGAACGCATCGCGCGTTACGTCGTGCGCGAAGAGGTGGGGCACGGCGGCATGGGCGTCGTGTATGCGGCGTGGGATCCCGAGCTCGATCGTCGCGTCGCGATCAAGCTCTTGCGCGCGCGCGTGCGTGGCAGCGCGCAGGCCCGCGCGCGCTTGCTCCGTGAGGCGCGGGCGATCGCGCAGCTCTCCCATCGCAACGTGATCTCGGTGTTCGACGTCGGCGAGGTCGAGCTGGCCGGCGAACGCATCGTCTTTCTCGCGATGGAGCTCATCGACGGGCCCAACCTCCGCACGTGGCGTTGGCAGCAACCGCGCGGCTGGCGAGAGATCGTCCACGTCTATCTCGAGGCCGCGCGCGGATTGCAAGCGGCGCACGCTGCCGGCGTGATCCATCGCGACTTCAAGCCCGGCAACGTCATGATCTCCAGCGCGCAGCGCGTCGTGGTGCTCGACTTCGGGCTCGCGCGCGTGGCGGCCGAGCTCGAGCCGTCGTGGGACGTCGGCGACGACGAGCTCGGTGCATCGGGATCGTCGCGGCTCACGTCGCCGAAGGCACTGCTCGGCACACCGGGTTACATCGCGCCGGAGCTGCAACGCGGCGGCGTCGCGGATGCGCGCAGCGACGAGTGGTCGCTGTGCATGACGCTCGCCGAAGCGTTGTGCGGCGTGCATCCGCAGCTCGAGCGCGGCAGCGTGCCGCTCGCGAAGCTGCTCGCCCGAGCCCGCGTGCCGCTCGCGTTGCGACGTGTGCTCGAGCGCGGCCTCGCCGACGATCCCGGCGCACGCCACGGGTCGATGTACGAGGTGTGCAACGCGCTCGAGTCGGTGCTCGCGCAGCGACAGTGGCGCGTGCTCGGCCTGGTCGCGGCCGGTGGCCTCGTGCCCGTGGCCGCGCTCGCGCTCGCGTGGATGCCGGCCGATCGCGACGCGTGCGCGCACTCGGAATCGCGGCTCGCGACGACCTGGGACGACGCGCGTCGTGCT
>DASZPU010001107.1:0-3039 GCA_035550195.1 Nannocystaceae bacterium | reverse complement strand
GGGATCGGGTTGCTGCTGCTCTCGTTGCTCGCGAGCACCTGTGCGACGGAGCGCGCCGATGATCGCGTTGCCGTACGTGCCGACGCCGTCGTGGCCGATCGCGCTGCCGATCCTCGGCGCCCATGAGCTCACGCCGTTCGGCCCAGTGCTCGCGATCGGTGTGATCGTCGGCCTGCGTCGTTGCCGAGCGCTCGCGGCGAAGCGCGGCCTGCCGACGGCGCAGCTCGATCCGCTGACGACCGCAGTGCTCGTGCTCGGCTTCGCGATGGCGCACTGGGTGTCGCTGGTCTTCTACTACCCCGAGCAAGTGATCGCGCGCCCGTGGTCGCTGCTCTTGTTCACCAGCGGGCTGTCGAGCGTGGGCGGCTTCATCGGCGGCGCGCTCGGCTTCGCGTGGATCTGTCGTCGTCGCGGGCTCGCACCACGGCAGTGGGCCGACGTGCTCGCGTACGGATTGCTGATCGGCTTCACGATCGGTCGCATCGGCTGCAGCATCGTGCACGATCATCCGGGCGCGACGTCGGACTCGATCTTCGCGGTGGGCCCATGGCCCGACGGATCACGACGCTGGGATCTCGGCCTCGTCGAAGCGTGCGTGCTCGCGATCGTCTGCGCGGTGGTCTACCTTCGCGTCGACGTCGCACGGCTCGCGCCCGGCCGCTTCACCGCCGCGCTCGCAATCCTCTATGGCAGCGGCCGCTTCGCGCTGGACTTCCTGCGCGCCGACGACGTGCGCTACGCCGGCCTCACCACCGCGCAGCTCGCCTGCCTCGCGTTCGTCGGCGCCGGCGCGCTGCTGTGGCGCCGCTCAAACCAGCGTGACGCGTAGGCGCAACTTCTTGCCGGCCTGCAATCGCACCATGCCGGCGCCGACCATGTGATCGGGCGCGGTGATCGGCGTGCCGTCGAGCCGTACGCCGCCGCCTTCGATGCGCTCACGAGCCTCGCGCTTGCTCTTGAACGCGGCGATGCTCGCATGCACGACGAGATCGACGAGCTTCATCGGCGCGCCGTCGACCTGCACCTCCGGAACCGCGCTCCAGTCGTCGCCGCCGCCGAATGCCTGCTTCGCAGCCGCACGCGCTTGCTCGGCCGCGGCCTCGCCGTCGCGCAGCTTCGTCGCTTCGAACGCGAGCCGTGCCTTCACGTCGCGCAGGGCCGCACCTTCGGCCTTGCACAGCTCGGCGATCTCGTCGAGCGGGAGATCGGTGAACGTGCCGAGCAATCGTCGCACGTCGCGGTCGTCGCACGAGATCCAGAACTGGTAGTAGTCGAAGGTCGAGCACATGTCGGACGCGAGCCACACCGCGCCCTTCTCGGTCTTGCCCATCTTCTTGCCGTCGGCGGTGGTGAGCAGCGGGAAGGTGAGGCAGTGCGCCGCGCCGGCCTTGCCGAGCCCGAGCCGACGGACGAGCTCGACGCCCGCGATGATGTTGCCCCACTGATCGCTGCCGCCGAGCTGCAGCGTGCAGCCGTGCTCGCGGTACAGCCGTGCGAAGTCGTAGGCCTGCAACAGCTGATAGTTGAACTCGAGGAACGACAGCGGCTCCTCGGCGTCGAGCCGCTCGCGATACGTCTTCACCGCGATCATCCGATTGACGGTGAAGTGCGGGCCGATGTCGCGCAGCACCTCCAGCCAGCCGAGCTTGCCGAGCCACGACCAGTTGTCGAGCGCGAGCCCTCGGCTCATGTCGAGGTAGCTGTCGAAGTGCGCGGCGATGCGCGCGACGTGGCGCTCGATCGTGGGCTCGTCGAGCATGCGTCGCATCTCGCTCTTGCCCGACGGATCGCCGATGCGTGCCGTGCCCGAGCCCAGCACCACGATGGGGCGATGGCCGAACGCCTGCAGCCGTCGCATCGCCATGATGCACACGAGGTTGCCGACGTGCAGCGACGGCGCGGTGGGGTCGTAGCCGATGTAGAACGTGACCGGCCCGGCCGCGAGCGCTTCGTCGATCGCCGCCGCATCCGAGCACTGCTCGACGAAGCCGCGCGCGACCAGCTCGCGCAGTGCTGCCGACCGCGGCTCGTACCCTTCGATGGTGCTCACAGCTCTTCCAGTCTGCGCTCGTGCTCGCGCAGCGAAGCCTCGAGCGCATCGAGCTTGGCAGCGACGCGCGCCCGGAACTGTCGATGTAGATCCTTCTCGCGGAACAGCTCGTCGGCGAGCTGGATCGCGACCAACAATGCGACGCGCTGCAGGTTGAACGAGCCGCGCCCGCCGGGCACGAGCTGGCGCAGCTGCTCGTCGACGTAGTCCGCGAGCTGCTGCACGTACTGCGGCCCTTCGTCGCTCTTGATCGACAACCGCTGCCCCGCGATCTCGACCTCGACCGTCTGCTTCACGACTTGCCTCCTTGCGATTCGGCGAGCCTCTCGGCCTCGTCGTGTGCCCGCAACGCTTCGATCACGTCGTCGATCTCCCCGGCCATGAAGCCGTTGATGTCGTGACGCGTGAGCCCGATGCGGTGATCGGTGACGCGGTCCTGCGGGAAGTTGTAGGTGCGGATCTTCTCCGAGCGATCGCCGCTGCCCACCTGCGTCTTGCGGGCGGCCGCGCGGGCCTGCGCCTGCTTCTGCAGCTCGATGTCGAGCATGCGCGTGCGCAGCATCCTCATCGCGATCTCGCGGTTCTTGATCTGCGACTTCTCCTGCTGCGACTCGACCACGATGCCGGTGGGCACGTGCGTGATTCGGACCTTGCTGTCCGTGGTGTTGACGTGCTGACCACCCGAGCCCGAGCTGCGCATCGTGTCGACCTCGAGGTCGCTCTCGGAGATCTTGACGTCGACGTCCTCGGCCTCCGGCATGATCGCGACCGTCGCTGCAGACGTGTGGATGCGGCCCTGCGCTTCGGTGGCGGGCACTCGCTGCACACGATGCACGCCCGACTCGAACTTCAGCTTCGCGTAGACGTCCTTGCCCTGCACGAGGCCGATGACTTCCTTCATGCCACCGGCGTCGGCCGGCGATGCGCTGGTGAGCTGCACCTTGCAGCCGGAGCGCTCCGCCCAGCGGTTGTACATGCGCCACAGCTCG
>DASZPU010001106.1:0-25741 GCA_035550195.1 Nannocystaceae bacterium | reverse complement strand
GGGGTCGAGCGCGCTGCGATCGATCTGCTCGGGCGAGATGTACTCCGGCGTGCCGCAGATCGTGTCCGGTCGCGCGCCGATCTTCTGTGCGATGCCGAAGTCGACCACCACGAGCTGCTCGTAGCGACCGCGCTGCACGAGCACGAGGTTCTGCGGCTTCACGTCGCAGTGCACCATGCCCCGCGCATGCGTGGCGCCGAGTCCCTTGCAGGCCATGCGCAGCAGCGTGAACACGCGCGCGAGCGGCAGTCGTCGCTCGCGGAAGAGCACGTCGCACAGCGCTTCGCCGTCGAGCAGCTCCATCGCGTACCAGAGTCGACCGTCGGGGAGCTGACCGAAGTCGATGACGTCGACGACGTGGGGCGAGTCGATCGAAGTGGCGAGCCGCGCCTCGGCGAGGAAACGCTCGCGGTCTTCGTCGGAGCGCACGACGCGACGCAGGATCTTCACCGCGATCGGACGCTCGAGGTCGACGTGCTCGGCGCGGAACACCACGCCCGACGCCCCGTCACTCAGCCGCTCGAGCACGCGCAGTCGCGTACCCGGCATCGTCTGACCGAGCTTCAGCGCGCCCGAGCGCTCGGGCTCGTCGCCCCAGTCGAGGATCGGCTCCGGCACACCATCACCCTCATGCGTCTCGACCATCGCCGGCTCGACCCCCCGCATCGCGGCCGGAGCTGTGCAAGCGTCGGTCCCAGCGGGTGATCGCCATGCTCCGCGCGTGATCGAGCGCCCGCGCACAGTGCCGGGCGGCGCGAATGTGTCGCGGGCGCGCGGCCGCACCGCGATATGCGCGTGCGCCACTCGTTCGGGTCGACGTGTCCTGGCAAAGATGACGCGATCCTTTTCTACGCTGGCCGTCGGCTCCTACCTGTGTGTCCTGACCGGTTGCTTCGAGCAGGCGCCGAGCGTCGGCGAAGGGGGGTCGAGCGAAGGATCGGGCAGCGCGAGCGAGGAGAGTGCGACGAGCTCGTCGATGTCGAACGGCTCGAGCGGATCGCCGACGTCTTCGCCCGACGGCAGCGGCTCGGAAGCACCGAGTGGCGTATGCGGCGATGGAGCCGTCGAAGGCGACGAGATCTGCGACGACGGAAATGAGCAAGACGGTGATGGTTGCGAGAGCGACTGTCGGCCGTCGTCCGGCTATCCGCTGTGGACGGTGGTCGAGGACGAAGCGAACACGCTCGCGATCTACACCGTCGCAGTCACACCCGAGGGCGACATCATCGCCGGCGGAGTGCTCGTCGACGCCGACGATCTCGAGAATCCCTGGCTCGCACGCTACGCACCCGATGGCACGCGCTTGTGGACCGAGGCGACGCCGGCCGAAGGTGGCGAGGCGCACTATCGCGGGCTCACCGTGCTCGCCGACGGACGCGTGCTGGGCGTCGGCGCCGTGAAGACCCAGGCCGAGTACGACGACGCGTGGCTGCGCGTCGTCGATGTCGACGGCAACATCGCGTGGCAGCACGAGGTGCAGACGAACACTGCCGACACGTACTTGCTGAGCATCGCGCCGCGCCAAGACGGTGGTTTCGTCGGCGTCGGATCGGCGACCGACGCGAGTGGCACGCGGCCCTTCGTGGCGCCCATCGATCCGAACGGGGACAGCTGGCAGCAGGGGATCAACAGCGAAGACGTCGGCACCTACGCCAACGACTATGGACAGATGTTCTCCGTGGTTTCCTACGGTACCGGTCTGCTCGTGGTCGGCTCCGCGCGGGTCGACCCGATGCAGCCGAGCGACGCGGCGGCGTGGCTGCTCACCGCAGACGGCGACGCGCTCGGTCCACCCGACGTGTTCGGGGGCGAAGGTGATCAGGACTTCATCGACGTCGCGGTCGACGGCGACGACGTGCACGCGATCGGACGCAGCGGAATGGGGACGGTCTCGGCGCTCCGGATCGCGAAGCTCGACGTCGGCGACTCGGTGGCGCTCGCGTGGGAGCAGCCGTGGTCCGACGAGCAGTTCAACGTCGGCAACGCGCTCGCGGCGAGTGGCGGCGTGCGCTACGTGGCGGCCTCGACGACGCCCGACCCGGACAACAGCGATGCGTACGACAGTCGCGTGCTGCGGTGGGACGGCGAAGAGAGCGACCCGCGCTGGTCGATGCCCTACGAAGATCCGTCGCCGGGCCTCGACTACGCGGCCGACGTCGCGATCGCACCCGACGGCACGGTCGTCGTCGTCGGGCCGATGACACCCGAAGCGGGCGGCGACGTGGGCTCGATCAACGCGTGGGTCCGCAAGCTCGCGCCGTAGATCGGCATGGCCAATGGTCGACGGTCGTGGGCTCGTGCAGCTCGCGCGGACCTGAGATGCTGTGCGCATGCGTTCCTGCCTGCTGCTCGTCGTGCTCGTCGCGGCTTGTTCGTCGCCGCCCAAGAAGAAAGATGGCGAGCGCGCCCGCAAGGACGAGGCCGAGCCCGAGGCCGAGGCGAAGCCGAAGCCGAAGCCGATCGATCCCTGTGCGCCGTCGCAGCTCGGGCTCGGGGCTGCGCGTCAGCTGCCACCGTGGGCCGCACCGACGGGCTGCACCGCGAAGAGCGGCGCGAACGAGCCGACCGCGGTGACGAGCGAGGCGGAGTTCGCCGCGCGCTTCGAGTGTCCGAAGGGCACGACGTCGGGACTCGACTTCACCAAGCAACAGCTGATGGTGCAGGACAAGATGCTCTCGCCCGCGGGCGCAGGCACGACCATCGTCGACGACGGCAGCAAGGTGACGTTCATCGAGCGTGATCGTTCGCCGTGCCCCGGCGATCCGCAGCCGATGCCGATGGGCTATACGCTCGGGTTCGTGCTGCCCGCCGGTGCCGAGCGCAGCTACGCGACGCGCAGCTGCACGCTGCCGCCGAAGTGCTAAGGAGCCCGTCCGAGCTCCTAAGGCTTCGCGGAGAGCTCGACGTCACCGCTGAAGCTCGCGACCTCGAGCGTGCCGCCGCCCTTGCCGAGCTCGCGCTGATGCCGGCCACGCGTGCGCAGCGTGGGGGTCTCGAAGCGGTCGACGATCTTGCCGGAGAACGTGGCGATCGCGATCCGCAGCGCGAGCGAGCGCGGCAGCGTCAGCGCGACCGCACCGGAGTTCGTGTCGATGCGATGCGGACCCTTGCGCAGCTCGGCCCCGACCTCGATGTCACCGCTCACGGTGTCGAGCTCGAGGCGATCGAGCTTCGCCTTCGCGATCTCGATGCGGCCCGAGACCGTTTCCACGTGCAGATCACCGCCCACGTTCGCCGCTTGCACGCGCCCGTTCACCGTCGCGACGTCGACGCGACCGTCGGCTCCGGCGATCTCGACCGCACCGCTCGTGGTGGCCACCTCGAGCTGCTTCGCCGGCCCGCGCACGCTCACTTCTCCGGCGATCGACGCGATCGTCGCGCGGCCGCCGAAGTCGACCGCGTGCACGTCACCGTTGCGGGTGCTCACCTGCAGCTCCGCGCCCTTCGGCATGCGCAGTCGCACCGTGCCGCGCGTCGGGATGCCGGGCGGACCATCGAAACGCACGCGCACGCGTCCACCGCTCTCGTCGAGCCGCGCGCTCCAACCACCGCCGACGTCGGCATCGACCTCGACCTTCTCCTTCGTCCAGCCCGCGACCTCGAGATCGAGCTCGCCCAGCTCGACCTCGACGACCACATCGGCCTTCGCGGGCACGCTCGGCGCATCTGCGAGCGCGAGCAGCAGCAGCGCGAGCATCACGGTGCGCCCCCCGATGCGCGACGCAGGAGTGCGAGCTTGTGGCGATAGGCGCGATCGAGCGCGCGCTGCAGCTGGGGATCCTCGGGGCGATCGACGAGCGCCGCACGCGAGCGGTCGATCGCGTCGTCGACGATGCCGAGGTTGGACTCGTAGACCGCGAGCAGCTCGCGATCGAGCAGCGGGCGACGTTGCTCGTACGCGCGCGCGAGCTCGCCGGCGGCGCTGCGCAGCTGATCTTCGCCGGGGAAGAGCTCGACGGGCGCGGTGGGCTGCGGCACCGGCGGTGCGATCGCCAACGCCGACCACCCACGCTGCAGCGAGCGCGCGGTCGCTTCGCTGCGCGTGCCGACGAACACGAGCACGATCGCGGCCGCCGCGAGCACGCCGAAGAATGCGATGCGCGTGCGGCTGCGCGACTCGATGCGCGCGGCGATGTCGGGCCACAGATCCGCGGGCGGATCGATCGATCGCGGGAGCTGGCGAATGCGTGCGTCGAGCTCGTCGCTCATCCCAGTGCTCCTCGCAGCAGCGCGCGGGCGCGATGCAGCTGGGCCTTCGACGTGCCCACCGCGAGATCCATCAACTCGGCGATCTCTTCGTGGCTGTGCCCTTCGATCTCGAACAGCACGAACACCGCGCGCGCACCAGCGGGTAGCGCTGCGATCGCGCGCTCGAGATCCACGCTCGCGTCGATGCGCTGCAGCGGTGCGGAGTCGGTCTCGTCGACCGCGCTCACCAGCTCGCGCGCGGCCCGACGCAGACGCGTGCGCCGATCACCGAGCACCAAGTTCACTGCGAGCCGGTGCAACCACGTGGAGAACGCCGCGTCGCCGCGGAAGCCCGCGAGCTTCTCCCACGCGCGCACGAACACGTCCTGCGTGAGCACACCGGCGAGCTCGGCGTCGCCACACAGCCGCCGACACAGCGCGTGGATGCGGCCGACGTGCGCGCGATAGATGTCCGCGAAGGCCGCGACGTCACCGGCCTGTGCGCGACGGATCGCATCGGCGATCGGCTCGTCGGCGCCGCTCACGGTCGGGATCATCAGGGCGGCCAGGGCGGTCACCACGTCGGGGTTGGATGCCACGGATCGGCGGAAGGTTGGAATGCATTTGCGTGCAAACCTCCGGGCCGGGCGCGGCATCGAACCGCCGACATGCAGCCACGCATTCCGTCCACCGGCCTCGCACTCTCCCTGCTCGTCCTGCTCGCCTGTGCACCGAGCACATCGGGCGCCGACCCCGGCCTGCGCGGCGCGGAGCCGACCGCCGCCGTGTCGAGGAAGGCGGACTTCGAGTGGACCGGCGAGGCCGCGAAGGTCGACGTGTCGACCGTGCAGGGCGACGTGAAGATCACCGCGGGCAGCGGCAAGCGCGTGCAGGTACGCGGCACGAAGTCGGGCAAGGACGCGGGCGAGGTCACGATCGAAGCGGAGATGCGCGGCGACACCGTCGTCATCGCGCCGAAGTACCCGCGCCACGGCAACGTCGATGCGCGCGTCGACTTCGTGATCGAGCTGCCGGCGAGCGTCGCCGTCGAAGGCCACACGGTGAACGGCAAGCTCGTCGCCGACGGTGTGAGCGCGGCGGTCTCGTTGTCGACCGTCGATGGCGACATCGCGACGAGCTCCTGCGGCGACGTGCGGGGCAACACCGTCAACGGCACTGTGAAGGTGGCCTTGCCGTCGCGTGGTGCGAAGCGGGTCGCGCTCGAGGCTGTCAACGGAGCGCTCGAGCTGCGCATGTCTGCCGACACCGGTGCGAAGGTGCGTGCGAACACGGTGTCGGGGAAGATCCGCTCCGACTTCCCGCTGAAGGCACGCGAGGAAGTCGTCGGCAGCCACGTCGACGGCACGATCGGCGACGGTTCGGTCGCGGTCGACCTCGCGACGGTGAACGGTCCGATCCGCATCGCGAAAGCATGACCCGCGGATTCGTGATGTAATGGGCGGATGCGACTCCCCCCGCCGATGGCAGTGATGTTGTCGGTCGTCGCCGCGTGCTACCACGGGCCCGTCGACGTGGACACGATCGGTACGACCGACGGCAGCGAGAGCTCGAGCGAAGGCTCGGCGAGTGCGAGCAGCACCGCGAGCACGTCGACGACGGCGTCGAGCACGACGACGAGCACCACCACCGACGCGGAGACCAGCAACGCGACCACGGATCCATCGGAGACGACCACCGATCCGACCGCGAGCGAAGAGAGCACCGGCGGTATGTCGGGCTGCGAAGGCGGCCCGTTGCCGACACCGATCCCCGGTTGCACGCCGACGCCCGCCGCGAGCAGCGGCGACATCTACCAAGACTGTGTCGATCGCATCAACCAGTTCCGCTGGGAGTGTCAGTGCCTGCCACCGCTCGCGCGGTGGAGCGATGCGGAGTCGTGCAGCGATCAACAATCCGCCGACGATCAGGCCAGCAACAGCGCGCACGGTCACTTCGGTGCGTGCGGCGAGTGGGCGCAGAACACCTGCCCGAACTGGGGCTCGACGCAGGACGTGATCGTCGGCTGCCTCCAAGCGATGTGGGACGAAGGCCCGGGCGAGCCCTTCGAAGAACACGGCCACTACATCAACATGTCGAGCACCGACTACTCGAAGGTCGCCTGCGGTTTCTCCGAGGGCGGCCAAGGCGTGTGGGCGAACCAGAACTTCTCACCGTGAGCGCTCACCGCATGCGCTTGCTCGCTTCGAGCAGCTCGCTCTTGTAGCCGCGGGCGAGTAGGGCGCGCAGCGGTGCGAAGCGGGTGAGCCGGCGTTCGACGACGACGTCCATCGCTTCTTGCACGAGCAGGCGTGCGACGGCGGGCGCGACGATGTCGAGGTTGCAGCGTCGGCGATGACGCGCGGCGACGTTCGCGTCGACGCCGTCGCGATCGAGCGCCGCCGCGGCCATCGTGCCCGCGAGCTTGCCGGAGTGCAGCGCTTGCCAGATGCCTTCGCCGGCGAGCGGATCGATGTAGCTGCCGGCATCACCGGCGCGCAACAGGCCCGCGACCGCGGGCGCGGAAGGTGGCACCGCGAGCGGCAGCGACCACACCCGCGGGCGTCCCACCACGCGCGCGCCCTCGAAACGATCGCGATGCGCGGCGAGGAAGCGCGCGAGCAAGACGTCGAGCTTCTCGCCGTGATCGTGGAAGCGATCGCTGCGCTGGTACACGCCGACGTTCGCGATGCCGTCGACCGGCGGAAAGATCCAGCCGTAGCCCGCGCGCAGACCGGGCTCGAAGAAGTGCTCGGCCGCGCGACCGTGCGCGCTCGGACGCACGCCTTCGTAGTAGGCCGTGATCGCGATCGCGAGATGGCGACCGCGACGATAGGGATCGCCGAGCGCAGACGCGGCGATCGATCCCGGGCCATCGCACGCGATCACGCAGCGCGCCGCGATCGTCTCGCCTGCGGTCTCGATGCCCGCGACGCGATCGCCTTCACGCACGAGCCCGCGCACCGCGACGCCTTCGCGCAGCTCCGCACCGCTATTGCGCAGGTGCTCGACGAGCCGCGCGTCGAGGTGCAGTCGCGGCACGATCCATCCGGGGTCGGCGCCGAAGCTGCGCACGATCTCGGTGCCCTCGGGCAGGATCGCGACGCCGTCGTCGACGATCGCGTGGGGAATCGTCGCGAGGTCCCGCGTGCGCCCGGCCATGTCGTCGACGATCGCGGCACCGCGATTGCTCACCGCATCACCGCAGGTCTTGTTGCGCGGAAAATGGGCCCGATCGACCACCAGCACCCGTGCGCCCGCACGCGCCGCCGCCACGCCGGCGGCACACCCGGCCGGCCCCGCACCGATCACGACGACATCCCACGCCGCTGCGCGTGCCTTCACAGGGTGATGCTAGTACAGTCCGCGCCCGTGACGTTCGACCAGCTGGGGCTCGATGCCCTGATTCTCCGCGCGGTGAAGGAAGCGGGCTACCGCGAGCCCACGCCGATCCAGCAGCAAGCGATCGGACCGGTGCTCGCCGGCCGCGACATCGTCGGTTGCGCGCAGACCGGCACCGGCAAGACTGCCGCGTTCGCGCTGCCCATCCTCCAACGCGTCGATGCGCGCGCGGGTGACGATCCCGTGCTGCGCGCGCTCGTGCTCACGCCCACCCGCGAGCTCGCGGCGCAGATCGGCGAGAGCTTCGCGACCTACGGCAAGCACCTCGATCTCTGGCACACGGTGATCTTCGGTGGCGTCGGCGAAGGCCCGCAGCTGAAGGAGATCAACAACGGCATCGACATCCTCGTCGCCACGCCGGGTCGACTGCTCGACCTACACGGCCGCGGCAAGATCGACCTGCGCAAGATCGAGATCTTCGTGCTCGACGAAGCCGATCGCATGCTCGATCAGGGCTTCATGCCGGATGTGCGGCGCGTGATCGCTGCGCTGCCGCCGAAGCGCCAGAACTTGCTCTTCTCGGCCACGATGCCGCCGGAGATCCGCGCGCTCGCGGACGCGATGTTGCACGAGCCGGTGAGCGTCGCGGTGGCGCCCGAGCGCGGCACCACCGCGGAGAACATCGAGCAGCGGCTCTACTTCGTGGAGAAGCCCGACAAGCCCAAGCTGTTGCTCGAGCTGCTGCGTGGCGAAGGCGTCACCCGCACGCTGGTGTTCAGCCGCACGAAGCACGGTGCGAACCGCGTCGCGCAGACGCTCGAGCGCGCGGGCCTGCGCGCCGCGGCGATCCACGGCAACAAGTCGCAGAACGCCCGCACGCGCGCGCTCGATGCCTTCAAGAAGGGCGAGCTGCGCGTGTTGGTCGCCACCGATCTCGCCGCGCGCGGCATCGACATCGATGCGGTGAGCCACGTGATCAACTTCGATCTGCCCAACGTCCCCGAGACCTATGTGCATCGCATCGGTCGCACCGCGCGGGCGGGTGCATCCGGCATCGCGATGTCGATGTGCGACCTCGAAGAGCGCGAGTACCTCGTCGACATCGAGCGCTTGATCGGTCGCCACATCGAGCGCGTCGACCACGCGTTCGCATCGCGCGGTGCTCCGCCACCGACCGATCTCGCGGCGCACGGTCGCGCGACTCCGCGCCCGGCCGGTGGCGCGCCCTCGGGTCGTCGCCGCGGCGGTCGTCGTGGCGGTGGAGGGGGCCACGCGCGCCCGGGGCACGGTTCGGGGCGTCCTGCGAGCGCGGGTCGTAGACGGTGATCGACTCGCGCTGCGCCACAGTCTACAGGATCGCACCATGACCACGAGCTACCGACGCGACGACGCGACCGACCTCGCAGTACCCGAGACCGCCAGCGTCGAAGCGACGCGCGAGCGTGACTACGACGGCGTGGTGCTGCCCGGCGTGCTCATGCTGCTGGTGTCGCTGCCGCTGTTGTTCTTCTTCGGCCTCGGCATGCTGCTCATGCGCGGGCTCGTGTTGGTCGAGCCCAACCAGTCGCGCGTGGTGCTGCTCTTCGGCAAGTACCGCGGCACGATCCGCAAGCAGGGCTTCCACTGGATCAACCCGTTCACCGGACGCAAGCCGGTGTCGCTGCGCGTGCGCAACTTCGACAGCGCGAAGCTGAAGGTCAACGATCTCCGCGGCAACCCCATCGAGATCGGTGCGGTCGTGGTGTGGCGCGTGAAGGACAGCGCGCAGGCGGTGTTCGACGTCGAGCACTACGAGTCGTACGTCGCAGTGCAGACCGAGTCGGCGATCCGCACCACCGCGGCCAAGCATCCTTATGATGCGGCGGGGCCGGGGCAGGTGTCGCTGCGCGGCGACTCGGCCGAGGTGAACGTCGAGCTGATGGCGCAGCTGCGCGAGCGCCTGAGCCACGCGGGCGTCGAGGTGCTCGAGGTGCGGCTCTCGCATCTCGCGTACGCGCCGGAGATCGCCGGTGTGATGCTGCGCCGCCAGCAAGCCGAGGCCATCATCGACGCGCGTCAGCGTATCGTCGAAGGCGCGGTCACGATGGTGAAGATGGCGCTCGACGATCTCGCCGAGAAGAAGGTCGTCACGCTCGACGAGGGCCGCAAGGCCGCGTTGGTGAGCAACCTGCTGGTGGTGCTGTGCTCGGAGAACGACGCGCAGCCGGTGGTGTCGGCCGGCTCGTGATCGCCTGGGAGCAGCTCGACACTGCGCAGGCCCCCGGCGGTGGCGTGCTCACGCTGCATCGGCGCGGCGACGAGCACATGATCCGCATCGACGGCGCGGAGCTGATGAGCACGCGCAAGCACGGCTCCGAGTCGACGCTGGCCGAGCTCGCGCTCGCGGAGCTGCACGGTCGCAAGGCACCGCACGTGCTCATCGGTGGGCTCGGAGTCGGCTACACGCTCGCGGCCACGCTCGCGGCGTGCGGTCCCGATGCGCGTGTAGTGCAGAGCGAGCTCTCCGATGCGGTGGTGCGCTGGAACGAGGAGATCATCGGCGCGCACGCCGGGCATCCGCTCCGCGATCCTCGTGTGCGCGTCGAGCTCGGCGACGTCGTTGATTCGATCGCGCGCGCGAGCGGCGAGTACGACGCGATCCTGCTCGACGTCGACAACGGTCCCGACGCGCTCACGCGTCCGGGCAATGCGAAGCTCTATCGCACCGACGGTCTCGCCGCGGCCCATCGCGCGCTCACCCACGGCGGCGTGCTCGCGATCTGGTCGGCCGCGCCCGACGACGCGTTCACGAAGACGATGGGCAAGGCCGGCTTCCAGGTGAAGGTGGTGCAGGCGCGCGGCGTTCGGGGTCGCGGGGTGCGACACACGCTCTGGTTGGGCGTTCGCGCGCGTTGAGCCTGCGCGGAAGGTGGGCCCCGCCACGATCCGCGCACGCGAATTTCGTGTGGCGTAGTTTCCCGACGAACGTCGCATGATGGTGCGATGGCCGCTTTCTCAGGTCCAACCCATGCGCGCGCCCGCGCAGCGCTGTGTCTCGCGCTGGCGATCGCGGGCTGCCACCGCGGCGGCGGTCACGGCAGCGACGGCGACGACGCGGCCGACGGCAGCGGCACCGATCCCAGCGCGTCCGGATCCGAAGCGGGCTCCGAAGGTGCCGACGACACCGGCGACACCGGCGACGACGGTCCGGCGACGACCTCGTCGAGCACGCGTCGACTCTCCGTCGCGGAGCTGCGCAACAGCTACCAGAGCTTGCTCGGTGTCGTGCCCGCGACGCTCGACGACATCCCGCCCGACAGCCTCGGCCTCACCTTCGATCGCGTCGTGAACGCGCAGACCGTGAGCGCGGCGCACCTCGATGCGTTCGCAGCAGCGGCGCGCGAGGCTGCGTCGATGTTGGTCGCGAGCAAGACGCTCGACGACGTCGTGCCCGAGTGTGCCGACGACATTCTTCCGCCGCTCGCGACCTCCCGAAAGGTGGACGTGCCCGGCACCGGCATCGCGGCCGGACCCGAGTGGGCGATCCAACCCACCGACGTGCCCGATGCGATCTTCATCCAATACGCGACCGAGGTGACGCTCTCGTACTCGCACCTCTTCCCCGCTGCGGGCAGCTACGTCGTCGCGCTCGACTTCGACGTCGTCGATGGCGACGGCACCGAGATCCTCGTCGACTTCGCCGGCGATCAAGTCGCGACGTTCGACTCGTTCCCGGGGCCGACCTACGACGTGACGGTCGACGTCGCAGCCGAAGGCTCGGGCGTGCTCGACTATGCGGTGAACGGCACCGGCAACTTCACGCTGCTCGTGCGTGGGCTCAGCGTCGAAGGCCCCGCGGATCCCGGTGCGCAGTACACCGCGGAGCGCCAAGCGTGCGTCGAAGCGGTCGTCGATCGCCTCGCACCGCTCGCGTTCCGTCGCCCGCTCGATCAAGCGCGTCGCGATGCGATCGTCGGGCTCATCCCGCTCGCGGAAGGCGACTACGGCGAAGCGCTGAAGATGGTGTTCGAAGCCATCTTCGCCAACCCGTCGTTCTTGTACCTGCTCGAGGTCGGCGAGGAAGTGCCCGACGAGCCCGGCACGTTCGCGCTCGATTCCTATGAACGCGCCGCGCGCATCTCGTATGCGATCTGCGAGACCACGCCCGACGCCCAGCTCCGCGATGCGGCCGCCGCCGATCAGCTCGCGACGCCGGAGCAAGTCGAGACCCACGTGCGCCGCTTGATGGGCTCCGCGTGCGGCGAAGCCACGGTGCAGCGCTTCTTCAACCAGTTGCTGTGGCTGTACAAGGTCGCGGATCTCGATCGCGATCCCAACCTCTTCCCGATCTGGACGCCCGACGTCGCGGCGGGGATGCTCGCGGAAACCGAACGCTTCATCCACGAGCTGCTCTACGTCGAGGATGCGAACCTCGCGACGCTGTTGTCGGCCGACTACTCGTGGGTCGATCCGCGCAGCGCGGCGCTCTACGGATTGCCGGCACCGGCCGAGATCACGCGCACGCAGCTGCCCGACGAGCGCGCCGGCATCCTCACGCAACCATCCGTGCTCGCGGTGACGTCGACCTTCGACACGACCTCACCCGTGCGCCGTGGTGTCTTCGTGCTCGAGCAGGTGCTCTGCCAAGAACTGCCGCCGCCGCCACCCGGTCTGATGATCTCGCCACCGCCACCGGATCCGAGCGCGACGACGCGCGAGCGCTGGGAGCAACATTCCGCAGATCCCACGTGCTCGGGGTGCCACTCGCAGATCGATCCGATCGGCTTCACCTTCGAGGAGTTCGACGCGGTCGGTCAGTACCGCACGTCGGAGAACGGCAAGCCGGTCGATCCCACCGGCGGCGCGCCGGCGCTCGGTTTGCCCGACGGCGATCTCCCCGGTGCGGCCGAGCTCGCGCGTGCAGTCGCCGAGTCGCCGATCTCGGTGACGTGTTTCGCGAAGCAGTGGCTGCGCTTCACGCTCGGTCGGCTCGAGACCACCACCGACGTCGACAGTCTCGCCGCCGTCGAAGCTGCGCTCGCAGCCGGCAGCGTGCACGAAGCGCTCGTGTCGCTCACCGCGACCAACGCATTCACCTATCGCTACCAAGAGGTGCAGCCGTGAACCGCTCGCGACGAAAGTTCCTGCAGACCGCCGCTGCGCTCGGTGTGTCGGGTGGCCTGCTCGGCCTGCTCGACAACGTCGTGCGCGCTGGTGGCGAGCCGCCGCTGCGCTTCTTCTTCATGTTCACCGGCAACGGGCACCTCACGAATCACTTCGTGCCGACGAACACCGACGAGACCGGCTTCGACTTCGCGCCCGCGGTCGCACCGCTCGAGCCCAACCGCGCCGACCTCTTGCTCATGCACGGCATCGCGGGGCCCGGCAGCCATCACCAAGGCACGAGCGAAGCGCTCACCGGTCGGCCCAGCTCCGGCACGGATCCTGGTGCGACCGGTGGTCCGAGCCTCGATCAACTCTTCGCCGATCGCTTCCGTGCGACCACCGCGTTGCCGAGCCTCGAGCTCGGCATCGTGCCTGCGAACTCGCTCGAGGATCAGATCACGTTCTCCGCGAGCGGCCTGCCGGTGCCGGCGATCGGTTCTGCGGCCGGCGGATTCAACCGCTTGTACGGGCTCGCCAACGAGGACCCCACGCAGGCCGAGGCACGACGCGCGCGCAAGCGCAGCGTGCTCGACGTGATCGCGAACGACCTCACCACGCTGCAAGGCCAGCTCGATGCGCCGACGCGTGCGTTGCTCGACGAGCACCTCACGCTGGTGCGCGCGCAAGAGATGGATCTCGAGCAGCCCTACGTGCCGGTGTCGTGCGAGCTGGGAGCTGCGCCTGCGGGCGACGGAATCGTCGCATCGTTTGCGGGGCAGCTCGCCAACACGGTGAACGCGTTCCGCTGCGGCATCACGCGCGTCGTCACGCTGCGCGTCGGCGGCTACGGCGGCATCGAAGAGGGCGCGTACGACGAAGTCGGAGTGAACAATGGCCACCACAACGCCGCGCACGTCGGGCCCGCAGACGATCTGCTGGGCATCAACCGCTTCCACGCGGAGCAGTTCAACAGCCTCGTCGATCAGCTCGCCGCGATCCCCGAGGGCGACGGGCGCTTGCTCGACAACTGCGTGCTGGTGTGGGGCATGGAGCTCGCGATCGGCGAGTACACCCACGATCGCAACGACATGCCGTTCGTGATCGCCGGTGGCAAGAACGCCGGCCTCGCGCTCGGCCGCTACAAGAAGGTGAGCGGCCCGAGCTACCAGGACATGCTCTTCTCGCTCGCGCGCGTGATGGGGCTCGACGACGTCACCTCCTTCGGCGACGGCGGCACGACGCTCATCGAGGATCTCTACGGCTGATACGTCGGCGCGTGCCACAGCCGCACCACGCGGTCGTAGCCGCCCGAGGCGATGCTCTTGCCGTCGGGTGAGAACGCGACCGTGGTCGCGACCGATTCGTGCACGCCGACGGTGAGCAGGTACTCGCCGGACGCGGCGTCGTACAAGCGGATGCGGTAGTCCTGGCTGCTGGTCGCGATGCGGGTGCCGTCGGGTGACACTGCGACGTCGGTGATGCTGCGGCCGAAGGTCGGCGCGCTCCACATCGCGCTGCCGCCTTCGGGCTCGACGCGCGCGAGCGTGCCGTCGCCGCGGCCGACCACGATCGTGCCGCCCGGGAGCACGCCGAGCGCGGTGACGTCGGTGAACGAACCGATCGCTGCCGCGTTGCCCGCGTCGTCGACGAATGCGAGGCCGGTCTCGCCACCGACGAACATGCCGGTCTTCGTCGGCGCGACGTCGGTGATCGCTCCCACGCCGGCAGCGTGTCGACCGAGTGCACGACCGTCGCTGCTCCACCGCGCGATCGCGCCGTCGGGACCACCGCTCGCGAAGGTCGTGCCGTCGTCGACGAACGCGAGCACCGGCACGCCCTGACCGTGGCCTTGCAGCACGTGACGCGTGGCGAGATCGTTCGCGCCACGCACGTGGATCGCTCCGTCGCGGCTCGCGGTGACGATCGTCTCGCCGTCCGCTGCGACGGCGATCGCATCGACGGTCACCGCGTGATCCTCTGCGACGACGGAGCTGGTGCCGCCGTCGACCAACCACACGCGCACCGCATCGCGCTCGAGCCGGCCCCACTGCGCACCGATTGCCGCGATCACGCGCGCACCGCTCGCATCGAACGCGAGCGCCTGGATCTTGTCGCCGGCGCCGACGAGCACGCGATCGATCGGTGGCGCGCGCAGGTCCCACGTGCGCAGCGTGCCGTCGAGGCTCACCGACGCGAGCCAGCGCCCGTCACCACCGAGCGCGAGCGCGTCGACGCCGAAGTCGTGCCCGCGCAGATGCTCGCGCGCCGTGCCGGCCTTCGCGTTCCAGATCGTGATCGCACCGTCGCGTCCCGCGGAGACCAACGTATCGGCAGCAGGCCGCACGAGATCGACCAGACCGTCGGGCTCGAGCTCGAGCTGTCGTGGTGTGCCACGACCGTCGCGGGCGAACGCGGTGATGCGATCGTCCCACCCGGAGATGTAGATCGTGTCGCCATCGACGAGCAGCGCCTCGATGCCTTCGCGCGCGGCGTACGTCTGCAACACCTTGCCGCTCGTCGGGTCGATCTCGTCGACGCCCCACGACTCCCATGCGCCCGCGAGGCGATCGCCCGCGGCCACGAGCGACACGAGCTCGTGCTCGAGCTGCAGCTTTCCGCGCAGCGTGAGCGCGTCGAGATCCCAACGCTCGAGCGATCGATCGCCGCGCGTCACCACCAGCTCGTCGTCGGCGAGCAGCATGCCGGCGACGTCGGAGCCGCGCGTGCCGAGATTGCCGGCATCGCTGCCGTCGTCGAGCCGGCGGCGATACACGATGCCCGTGCCGCCGCCGACGTAGACGAGGCCGCGCGCGTCGTCGACGACCGCCATGCTGGGCTCGTCGCCGATCTCGACGCGCCACGTCGGCGCGAGCGGTGGCGCGCCGTCGCCGTCACCGACGCGCAGCCCATGCACCGCGCCGTCCTCGGAGACGGCGACCACCACCCTGTGCGTGGGCGCGTGCACGACCCAGTGCGCCGGCGATCCCAGCGGCACGACCTGCACCGATCGATCGACTTGCGCGATCAAGCGATGCCACTCCCAGCCGCGCTCGCCGACCTCGCACTGTCCGAGCTCGACCTTCGCGCGCGCGAGATCGTTGGCCGCGAGCGCACGCTCGGCCGCCGCGATGTGATGACGGTACTCGTCCGCTGCATCGGACACCGCGACCGCGGTCTCGATCGGTGCGTCGTCGCTGTGATTCGCGTCGCGTGCGATCGCATAGGCGCCGGCGACTGCACCCGCAGCCGCGACCCACGGCAACGCGCGTCGCGATCGCCACAGCAGCGTGCGCGCACGGTGGCTGCGCAGCGATCGTCGCGCCCGCACCGGATCGCCCGCCACCGCACGCCGGAGATCGTCGGCGAGCTCGGCCGCGTTGGGATAACGATGCTCGGGCGCCTTCGCCAACGCGACGCGCACCACCGCATCGACCGCACGCCAACGCACGCGCACGCGCGACAACGGCTCCGGCACGTGCGTGCGCACGAGCTCCGCGATGCGTGCAGCGTTCGTGTTCGAGACCGGGTAGGGCAGCTTGCCCGCGAGTAGCTCGTACGCGACGACGCCGAGCGCGTACACATCGCTCGCAGTCGTCGGCCCTTGGCTCGCGCTGTCGAACTGCTCGGGGCTCATGTACTGCAGCGTGCCGAGCAGATCGCCGAGCGGCGTAGCGAGCGTGCTCATCGCTTCGGGCGCGTCGAGCCAGCGCGCGATGCCGAAGTCGATCAGCTTCGGCGCGCCGTCCTTGCCGACCAGGATGTTGCTGGGCTTGATGTCGCGGTGCACGATGCCGTGGCGGTGCGCTTCGGCGACCGCATCGCACACGCGCGCGAGCAGCTCGACGCGCGCGCGATCGTCGAGCTTCGCATCGTCGGCCCACCGCGTGATGGTCTTCGCATCGGGGATGAACTCGAGCGCGAAGTAGGGGATCGGCCCGAGCTCGCTCGCGTGCGTGCCGGCCTCGTAGATCTCCGCGATGCCGGGGTGACGCAGCCGTCCGAGGATCTCCGCTTCGCGCTCGAAGCGACGGCGCAGGCTCGGCGTCGCGTAGCTCGTGCGCAAGAGCTTGAGCGCCACCGGTCGACGCGGCCGATCTTGCTCGGCCATGTACACGGTGCCCATGCCGCCCATGCCGATGCGAAGGGCGATCGTGTACTGACCGATGCGACGACCGACGAGCCACGCGCCGCTGTGATCGTCTTCCTGCGGCTCGTGGAACGGCGGCGGCTCGAGGAAGCCCTCCGCCTGCGCATCGGCGGCGAGCAACGCGGCTACTTCGGCCGCGAGCTGGGGGTCGTGGTGACAGCGCGCCGCCAATGTCTGACTGCGCAGCGGCTCGGGCATGTCGACGAGCTCGAGGAACAGCTCGCGTCCGGCCGGAGTGAGCGCGGTCATTTCGCTTCGTCGGCCTGATCGGTGCCCATCGCCTCGAAGAGATACGCGCGCGCGAGCCGGAACATGCGATCGACGGTGCGCCGCGAGATCTGGCACAGCGCCGCGATCTCGTCGTGGTTCATGCCCGCGAAGAAACGCAGCTCGACGATCTGCGCGGCCACCTTGTCGACTGCGGCGAGGCGATCGAGCGCGACGTCGAGCGCGAGCAGATCGACGAGCTCGCCGTACGCGTCGGCGATCGCGAACACGTCGCCGGTGGCCTTCTGTCCGCCGCCGCGCTTCGCTCGTCCGCGTGCGCGCGCGTGATCCATGAGGATGCAACGCATCGCGCGTGCGGCCGCGGCCATGAACTGGCTGCGCTGCTCCCAGCGATCGCTGCCGAGTCGCAGCCACGCTTCGTGCACGAGCGCGGTGGTCTGCAGCGTGTGCTCGGCGCGCTCGCGTCGCATCAGCGCGCGCGCGAGCCCGCGGAGCTCGCCGTACAGCGACATCCAGCGCTCGCCTTCTTCGAGCACCGGGATCGGCTCTGCCGGTGGGACACCGTCGCTCACGTCACCGCCATCTTTGGCCACCTTTGCGCCGCGGTCGACCGTTGCGGACAGACCGGCGAGAAGCGCCGCGGACCGCCATTTGCTCGCGGACGCGCATCCCGCTGGCGCGTTTTTCCGCGGGACGTCGCATGCGGAACCATGCACCGAAGCACGAGCCCGAAGGCGGCGCCGACCCTGGCGATCGCCGGTTGTATCACCCTCGCGATCCCGTCGCTCGCCGCGGCGGCGGAGCTGCGCGTCGACGACGACGCTGCACCCGGTGGCGATGGATCGCCGGCGAGCCCGTTCGCGAGCGTGCAGGCGGCGATCGATGCCGCGGGCGATGGCGACGACATCTTGGTCGCGGGCGGCACCTACGACGCGTTCACGGTGAACGGCAAGACCGTGAACCTCTTCGGCAGCTGGGATGCCGACTTCGCGGCGCAGACCTCGATGACGGCGAGCATCGTGATGGGCAGCGCGGACGGGCCGGCGGTGTCGTTGTTCGAGGTCGGCGACACCGTGCTCGACAGCTTCACGATCCGCGGTGGACAGCGCGGTCTGATGATCGATGCGGACTACCTGTCGACTACCAACCGGCCGACGATCAGCAACAACGTCATCGAGCAGAACGGCGACCCGACGCAGGTCGGCGGGGGCGTGCTCGCGGATCACTGCGACGCGACCTTCGAGGGCAACACGATCCGCGACAACGTGGGTGATCGCGGTGCGGGCATGGCGACGGCGTGCAACTCGATCGTGATCGAGGACAACGTCGTCAGCGGCAACGTCGGCAGCGGCGATCACGGTGGCGGGCTGTATCTCACCGGGCCGATGATCACGCTGCGCGGCAACACGCTGCGCGGCAACGAGATCGGCGTCATCGCGGGGTATGGCTGGGGCGCGGGCGCGATCGTGTACGGCATGGGCGTGACGGCGACATTCGAACGCAACGTGTTCACCGAGAACCACGCGCAGTCGTTGGGCTCGGGCGCGTTCGTCGACGATGGTGCAGTCGCGACGTTCACCGGCGATCTGTTCTACGCGAACGTGTGCGGTGACGCCGGCGGTGCGAGCGTGTACGTCGACGGTTACGACACGACGCCGTCGCGCGCGACGCTGACCAACGTGACGTTCGCGGCGCACGCCTGCCCCGAGGGCACCGCCGGCAACGCGGTCACGGCGGAGACGACCTCGATCGTCGAGGTGGTCGACTCGATCGCGTGGGGCAACGGTGGCGACGACTTCAACGCGATCGACACCTCGATGATCACCGCGAGGTACACGCTGAGCGAAGAGCCGATCGAAGGCGAAGGCAACCTCTCCGCGGATCCGTTGTTCGCGGATCCGGGCAACGCCGACTTCCACGTGCGCTCGACGAAGGGCCGTTGGGCGAACGGCGAGTGGGTGATGGACGACGTCGACAGTCCGACGATCGATGCGGGCGATCCTGCGGCCGACTTCGCGAACGAGCCGGGACCGAACGGACTGCGCGTGAACATGGGCCACACCGGCAACACGGCGCAGGCGAGCATGGGTGGACCGGGCGGTGATCCGCCGATGGGCGACGAATCGGGCGGCAGCGACGACGGCGAGATGTCGGGCACGGACGTGGGCACCGACGACGGCGGCGATGTCGATTCGGGCTCGGCCGACGGCAGCGGCGAAGCCAGCGACGGTGGCACCGACGACGGCGCACCCGCGGACGAGGACATGACGGTGAGCTGCGCGTGTGCGACCACGGATGCGACACCGCCGTGGATCGGCGTGCTCGCGCTCGTTTGCGGCGCGGCGCTGTTCCGCGCACTCCGACGCTTGCGTCCGGTCTGAAGCGTGCGACACTCATCGCGTCGGGGCCGGTTGTTGGCGCCGGCGCGATGGGTGGATGTCGATGGCTTGGAAGTTGGACGTATCGGTGTGGAATCTCGGCTGCGCGGTCGCGCTGCTCGCCGCGTGTGGTCCGCAAGTGTCGAGCGACTCGGATGCCAGCACGACCGGCAACGAAGGCGAAGCGTGCAACGAAGGCGGGCAGTGTGCGCCCGGCTATTCGTGCATCGACGGCATGTGTCGCTACGAGGACTATTGCGACGACTACTGTGGATGCGGCGCGTCGGTGCAAGACGGCGATCGCTTCCGCTGCGGGCCCTGGTACGAGTGCTACAGCGACAGCGAGTGCGACGAGTCCGAGATCTGCGAATTCGGCTACTGCGTGCCGGGCGAAGACCCGCCGCCACCGCCACCCGACGAGTGTCCGATCCCGTTGCCGCTCGCAGAGCTACCGATCACGTTCGCAGCGAGCGGCATGATCGCAGAGATGAGCGCAGCCGACGTCGACGCGGCGGCGGGCGTCGAGCTGTTGGTCGCGCGCGGTACCGAGCTGCAGATGGTGGTCGCCGCACAAGCGATCACGATCGCCACGACGCCGACTGCGATCCTCGACTTCGCGGCCGGTGACGTCGATGCCGACGGCGACCTCGATCTCGTGACCATCGAAGACGGCGACGCCGCGCTCGTGCGCATCTGGTTCCACGACGAGACCGGCTTCGTCGAGGGCATGTCGACGCAACCGCTCGACGGTGGCAGCGACCTCGCGCTCGCCGACCTCGACGCCGACGGCGATCTCGAGGTGCTCGCACGCCAAGGGCAGGCCGTGCTCGCGTTCGATCTCGTCGACGGCGTGCTCGCTGCACCGATGATGCCGGTCCAGGATCTCGTGGACACGTTCGCAGTGCTCGACGCCGATCTCGATGGGCGCGCCGACGTGCTCTACTCGACCGGCGGCACGCTGAGCCTGACGCGCCTCGGCGACCCCACGATGTCGACCAACCTGCCCGATCTCGAGCTGATGCACGCGATCGTCGTCGCCGACTTCAGCGCGGACGGTACGCCCGACGCGTTCATCGTCGGCGACGGCGCGGAGCCGATCCAGGCGAGCCTGGTCGGGCCGTTCTTCGACGAGTACGGATCGACGAGTGCGATCGAAGCCGGCTTCCGTCGACCGGCCGTCGGCGAGCTCGATGGCGACGGCCATGCCGACGTCGTGATCGCCGGCGACACGAACCACGTGCTCGTGCGCTACGGCTGGCTCGCCGGCAACATCAAGACCGGCCCGATGCAGCCGTTCCACTGCGACTACCCGCTCGCGACCTCGCTGAACACGAGCCTCACGGCGCTCGCCGACTTCGACGCCGACGGTCGCACCGAGATCGCGATCACGGATCGCACGAACGTGCTGGTGCTCGACTTCTGACGCGCGCTGCCAACTTGGTTGTGCTTGCGAGCCGTCGCGGACCCGCTAGAGTGGTTCGCGATGGTGAAGTGGTGCGCGATCGTGCTCGTCGCCGCGTCGGCGTGCGCGGGCAAGGAAGGCGACGGTGGCCACGTCGTGGAGCTCTCCGCCGCCGCGGAGCCGATCTACGCGCTCATGAAGTGGGACGGCGCCTTCATGCTGCCGAGCTGCGCCGACGCGGCCGCGCAGTCGGGCGTCGATCCGGCTGCTGATCCGGCTGCGATCGAGGCCGCCGTCATGGCGCTCGCGGGTGATTTGCTCGATCGCTTCGCGTTCGATCCCCTGGACGGCCACTTGAACGTGAACACGATCGAGCGGGAGATCATGCGCGGTCCGGATCTCACCGACGAGCAGCTGCTGCGTGACGGTGTCACCGCGGTCATCACCGCGATCGGCGGCGAGAATGCGGGCGATCAGCTGCAGCTCGAGCTGAGCGGCACGACCGTTGTCGGGGGTGAGATGGGCGACGAGCCGACCGCCGAGATGCTCGACAAGAACGTCGGGATCCAGCGCCTCGTGCTCGGAGTCGGACTCGGCGACTACGGCAACGCGAGCTTCGAGACCGACGGTCCGCTCATCAGCATGTTCGCGACGTGGCGGCGCATCGACTACGACGCGAGCACGCTGTGCGTCGACGGCATCGCGACCGAGGAAGACGTGATGGCCGCGCTCGCAGAGGTGCTCGCCGCCGACGGCTTCACCATCGAGCCCACTACCGTCGAGCTCGACGTCGGCACGTTCTACCAGGCGATCGATCCCGCGCTGCCCACGAGCGACACGTGGACACTCCGTCCCGTCGGCTACGCCGCGCTCATCGACTCGCGCGGCGGCACGATTCCGACGTACGAGTACTACCTCGACGACGGCACCTCGCTCGCCGACTAGCGCGATTCGAGGGCGGCGACCCGTTGCTCGATCGCATCGACGCGATGCCCGAGGTCGAGCTGCCGTGAGATCGACAGCGTCGTCACCTGTACGAGCTCATGCATCCGGGTCTCGACGCCGCCGATCGCTGAGGCACGCTCGAAGGGCTGACGGGGCCCAGCGCACTCTTGATGCGTGCCGTCGGGTCCCGCACGATGTTTCTTTCGCGAGCGCTTCGTGGGTGCGGCTTCCGAACTCGATTCGGCGCAGGGGCTCGTCTCAGCATCCGCACTTGATTCGGCTAACGTTGCAGCGGCCTCGGCGGCTGCTTCCGCTTCGAGTGCCGCCTTGGCTTCGCGGATCTTCTCGAGCCGCTTCTGTTTGTTGCGACCCAGTCGGGAAGCTCGTCGCCACGCGCATCGACGCCATGCTCGTGCTCGTCGTCGTCCTCTTTCGCAGCTTTGGCCAGCCACGCCTCCACCTCGGAGGCGTGCGGTGGCTCGAGCTCCTTATCCGCGCGTAGCTCATCGCCTCGTGCTTCGCGGCATTCGCTGTCAGCTTCGTGCCGTCGAGCGCGACGTGCCCGAGCTCGACGAGGCCCGCTTCTCGGCACAGCCGCAGCACCTGCACGAAGAGTCGTGCGAGCGCGATGATGTGTCGCTTGCGGAAGTCGGGCTTCTGCAATCCGGTCAAGCACGAGCAGGAAGGGATCCGACCGTCGAGCAGCCCGCGAGCGCCTCCGGTCGCGTCTCGGCCGAACCACTTCAGCGTGGTTCGCGCTCGCGACGATGACTCGGACACGTTCCTAGCCCGTCGGCGGGCCGACCGAGCTCAGCTGGAAGCCGGTCATGTCGCTGTACGTGTAGGCGCCGACGAGGCCGTCGTAGGTGTCGACGGTCATCGTGTTCGGATCGACGCGGAACGCTCGCGTGCCGCTGAACTCGACGCCCCACACGTTGCCGTCGAAGTCGATGCTCACGCCGTGCACGTATGCGGGGATCGGGATCGTCTCGACGATGCTCACCGTCTCCGTGTCGATGCCGACGAGCTGCGCGTTGGGATACGGGCTGTGCCACAGCGTGCCTTGCCCGTCGGTCATGCAGCCACCGAGCGCACTTCCGGCGTTGAGCGGGGCGAGGTGCGTCCACGTCTCGGGCACCGGATCGAAGCGCGATGCGCCACCGTTGCCGCACAACCATGCGCGTCCCTCGGGATCGACGGTGAGCCCGTAGTGCACCTGCCCCGTCACCGGCCAGGTGTCGTAGCTCATGTCGCTGCGATTCACGCGAATCAACGTGCTCGCGCCGTCCCAGTTGTGATCGACGGTCCAGAAGTTGCCGTCGGGATCGACCGCGCCACCGTAGAGCTGCGCCCAGCCGATCACGCTCGGAATGCTCACCATGTTCTCGACGACGCCGGTCTCACCGTCGAGCAACAGCACGTCGGCGACGCCCGCGTTGTAGCCACCCGCGGTCCACAGCTTCTCGTTCACATACGAGCACGAGCTGTTGTTCCACTCGCCCGCGGCCCACGCGACCGGACGCTGCGTCGTGTAGTCGAACGCGGTGTACCACGCGATGCACTCTTCGGTGCCCCACGGCAAGATGTCGGCCGCGCCGCTCGACGTCTGCAACCCGGCCATGCCGTTGCTCTCCGCGCAGTCGTCGGGGTTCGCGTAGATCTTCACGACGCCGCCGGCACGATTCGCGACCGCGACGTTGCCGGTGAGCGCGACGCTCGTGCGCGAAGGATTGCCCGCGCTGTCGGGCCGCACGATGTAGCGACCTTCTTCGACCATCGTCTGCGTGTTGATCTTCGAGACGGTGCCTTGGCCGCTGTTGGCGATCCAGATGAACGAGTGCAGACCGTCGCCGCTCGTGTCACCTCCGCCGCCTTCGCAGCCGACGCCGCCATCGGGCGTACCGAGATCGAACTTCGGACCGTCGTCGTCGTTGCTGTTGCTGCTCGGACCCGCGGTCTCGTCGGCCGATGCCATCGTGCCGCCGGTGCCTTGCTCGGCGCTGCCCGATCCACCGCTGCCCGACTCGCCCTCGCTGCCCGCACTGCCGATGCTCGTCAGGCTGCTGTTGGTGATGCCGCTGCCCGCTTCGCCACCGCGACTGTCGGACGACGACGACCCGCACGCGATCGAAGCGACCACCAGAGCGCCGACTCCAAGATTCTCCCGCAACATGATTCCCCCCGGACCCTACGGTCGCTTCCCCTGCTGCAACCGTGCGTGGATTCCAGGGTGACAGGAGCGCATTCGCCTGTCGAGCGGATGATCGTGGGTGAACGCGGCGGCACTACCGTCGGCGGATGTCGTTGCCGTTGCATTGCGCGAGCCCGCTGCTGCGCTGGGGTCCGCCGGTGCTCCACGCTACGGATGCGGTCGCCGAAGCGGGGCCGATGCTACGCCGGTGCAGCGTCCGAGCGCGCGGGTCGATCCCGCGCCCGCGATCGATCCGAGCACACCTCCGCCCGCGTACGAGGATGTGCCCGCAGCGGCGTTCGTGCGAGTGCGGGATGGGATCGGGCATCCTGCGCGTCGACGCACCGCCATGTCGAACGTTCCGCGCACGCTCTGCTTCGCCCTCGCGCTCGCCGCTTGCACCAACGCGACGCCCACTTCGCCGACGAAGAGCGAAGCGAAGCCGGAGGTCGCGAAGACCGAGGTGAAGGTGCAGCAGAAGGCCGAAGCGAAGACCGAGACGAAGGTCGAAGCGAAGGCCGAAGCGAAGACCGAAGCGAAGGCCGACGAAGCGAAGGTCGACGAAGCGAAGGCCGACGAAGCGCCGCCGGTCGAGGCACCCGCGGACGGACCGCCGGTCTTCCACGCGACGGCGAAGGGCGGCAAGCTCGAGGTCGAGATCCTCGTCGACCTCTTCAGCGAGCGCGAGCAGGAGGCGCTGACCAAGCTCGCGACCGGAGAGATCGGCGAGCGCACCAAGCTGAAGGTCGCGCCCGGTGATGCGACGCTGCCGAAGCTGATGCGCTTCACCGAGCTCACCGTCGTCGACGCCGACGGCGTGGGCACGGCGAAGGTGATCGAGGTCGCGGTGGGCGGCGGGCCCTCGGGCACGCACGGCTTGCTGGTGCTCGATCGCGCGGCGAAGAAGGGCGCGCACGCGCTCGCGTTCGCGGGCCCGGCGAAGAACGCGAAAGCGAAGCTCGTCGCGATCAGCAGCGCGCCGGTCGGCAAGAGCGATGCGGTGTTCGGTGCCGTGATCGCCGCTGCGAAGAAGAGCATCAGCGACGTCGAAGTGAAGTGGGATCGCGCGAAGGTGTCGAGCCTCGGCGGCATCACCAAGCCCCACCTCGGCGGGCTCTACTTGCTCGGCGTCGAGATCCCCGAAGGCGGTGGCGTGTTCGCGATGTACGGCAACGCGAAGGACGGCACCGCGGTGCCGCTCATCGATGCACAGCCCGAAGGCATCCTGAAGCCGATCGGTGCCGTCGATCTCGACGGCGACGGCAACGACGAAATCCTCGCCGACCTCGACGCATTCGAAGGCGCCTACGTGCATCTCTACCGCTGGAACGCGGACACCTCGAAGTACGAAGGCGGCACGATCGCCGGCGACGGCGCTTGAATCGGCCCACGTTGCGCGCGAGCTCGGTGTAGCATCGACGGATGCGCCGCTTCGCTTCGCTCCTCGTTTCCACGATCGTGCTCGTCGCCTGCGGTGGCGACGACGACGGTGACACCCAAGGCACGGCTTCGACGACGCTCACCACTGCGGCGACGTCGGAGGGATCGTCGAGCGGCGATGCATCCACGAGCAGCACGTCGAGCAGCAGCGAGGAGAGCAGCAGCACCGCGGTCGCGGACGGCAGTAGCAGCGGCGAAGCATCGAGCAGCGGCGGTGCACCCGAGGATCCCGAGTACCCGCCGACCGACAACGGCACGTGCCCGGCGAACTTCGCCCCGATTCAGCTCCCCGGTGGCAGCGTGTGCGCGCCGTTCTGCGCGGGCGCAGACGCGGCTTGTCCCGCACCCGCATCCGGCGACGCCCCACCGGTGTGCACACCGTTCGAAGGCAAGGGCGG
>DASZPU010001105.1:0-6716 GCA_035550195.1 Nannocystaceae bacterium | reverse complement strand
GGGGGATGATGCGGGTGGAGTCCATGCCGCCCAGCAGTGCAACGCGGCGGCCGGAGCGACCGACGCCTGTGATCTCGAAGAGATGCCACGGCGCGTCGCGCGAGCGAACGAGCGGCCGCGCACGGTGGGCGCGGGGGCCCGCGATCCGGCCGCGGGGAGCCGTGCCGATGTCGTCGCGACCGAGCCGCGTGTGCGGCTGAACGCTTGCGACCGTGGGTTGCGCTCGCGCTGAATCGCGCAGTGATCAGAAGATCACTCGCGAAGCACACGATCACGATCGCTCGCGATCCTCCGCCGGCAAACCGCGATCACCGACCACGGATCGTGACAACCTCGCGCGTTCACCCGCGCTGCACTCTCGTCGTCGTACGTGTCGGGTTGAGTCCGCGCGCGTTCGACTGGAACGATGGTCGCGATGAACGATCGTGAGCGCAAGCTGCAGGTAGTTCGCAACGAGCCCGCCCCGAGCGCGCCCGCGACCGAGTATCACGTCGTGCGCGACGATCCCGATCGCCCCACCACCGCGCACGCGCGAACCGATCGCCGAAAGTTCGCGCGTCACTCGCTCGCGCTGCGCGTGCAGCTGCGCTTCGAGAGCCTCGACGCGGCCGTGCACAGCCAAAGCGTCGATCTCAGCCGCTCGGGCATCTTCCTGCGCACGTCGATCGTGCGCCCGCTCGGCACCGCAGTGCAGCTGCGCTTCGACCTCGACGCGTCTCGGCTCGACATCAGCGGTGTCGTCGTGCGCTACGTGATGCGCGACGGCAAGCGCCTCGGCATGGGCATCGCGTTCGACGAGCCGATCGCGGCCGACGCAGGCATCTTCGACGCGCTGATCGAACAACACGCCGCGCTCGCGGGCCGCTGAAGCAGCGCCTACGACTTCCCGAGCTTCTCGGCCAGCGCGTACTTGCCCGGGCCGATGAGCAGCAAGCTCGCGAAGACGATCCCCAGCTCGATCGCATGCGAAGCGCCCATCACACCATCACCGGTGCGGACGTGCATCGTCGCCGCGACCGCCATGGTCGCGAGCAACATCCCGCACGCCGGCTTGAACAACAGCCCCAGCGCGATCAGCATCCCGCCGAAGAACTCCGCGCACGCTGCAGAGAAGCCCCAGAAGGTCGGCCAGAAATCCAGGCCGAGGTGGCTCATCGCGCCGCCGAGCTTCGCCCACGACTTCGCGCCGCCGGCGAGCTTCGGCCACCCGTGGGCCATGAACATTCCGCCGATGCCGACGCGCAGAGCGAGCAGACCGTGATCGAGCCAGCGCGATGATCCGGACATGGACGCGCAGCATCCGATCGCGGCTGCGCGCGGGTCAAGTTTCTAGAACGACTGGTAGCACGCGGAGACGCCGCTCACGTACATCACGCCTTGGTTGCCCAAGTTCACCTCGGCGAAGCGGCGCTCGAACTGCATGAGGAACTCGCCGCTGGACGCGAGACCCACGGTCTGGCGCGGCTCGGTCGTCGGGCAACGCCACGATCCCGAAGGGGTGCGCGTCGCGGCATCGTCGCGCACCCAGATCGGACGACCACCGAGTCGTGCGGGTGCTTGCCACAACGCTTCGTGCAGCGCAGCGATGCGCGCATCGTCCTGCGCGTCGGCATCGAAGACGTCGCCGGGCACGTCGACCGCGGCGAGCGAGAAGCGACGGCTCCAACGACGCAGCGAGCGATCGGGGATCGGCCCGCGATACAGCCCGCGCGCCACTTCGTCCGCGCCGAGGAACACGACCGCAGTGTCGAGATTGTTCCAGTGATGCGCGCGGTGGTAGCTCGCGTTGCTGATGAACAACATCATCGCGCGTGCGCCCGGCGGTACGCCGTAGATGTGCACGCCATCGAGATCGAGGGTGAACACGTGCTCCATCCGCAGGTCGCGGGGATCGAAGCGATCCTCCGACTCGGAGAGCAGCTCGGGAAGGCGCGGGTACTTCGGCCACATCGAGTCGTCGAGGCCGACCGGCGGTCCGAACACGCGGTTGAACGTGCCCTGCGTCGGCGGCGTGTCGAAGTCCGGGAAGTAGAGCGTCAGGTTGCGCTCGTTCGCACGGAACTCGCGTGCACGCGCCCGAATCACCTCGATGTACGAAGACGCCATCCTCGTAGAAACCCTGCCCCGCCGAGACAGACGAGCGCGTCGGCGCACGGTTGCGCGGTCGCGAGCACCGCCGCACGTGGGCGCGCTCACAACTGGAGGCGAAACGATGAGCGCGGCCACCGACGGCCACCCACGCGCGGGGGCAGGGCGATCGGCGAACGCCGCTCGCGCTTCAGCGCGGACGATAGGTGATGCGGCCGCGCGTCGGATCGTACGGCGACACTGCAACGGTGACGCGATCCCCGAGCACGACGCGGATTCGGTAGCGACGCATCTTGCCGGCGAGCTTGGCGATCACGTCGTGGCCTTCGCCGACGTTCACCTTGAAGGTGCCGCCGCTCAAGACCTCGACGACCTTGCCTTCGAACTCGATCGCGTCGTCACTGCTCATCGCTTCAAGACCCGGATTCTCGCGGCCGGTAACTAGCACATCGCGGCGCGGCGCGGAAGGCGGTCCAACATCCCAGCGCGCAGGGCGCCGAACACCGCGTGAAGCGGGCAGATCAGCCCTGCGGGACCAGCCGAACCCAGATGACGCTGTCGCTCTCGTCGTCCTCGCGCGTGCTGTCGAGGACGACGACCACGTCGCCCCCGAGCTCGGCCGTGCCCCAGACGTCGGTGACGTAGTCGAGGTCGTCGTTCTGCGGGACGCGCTTCTCGACCCCGTCGACGATGAACAACGCGCCCGCGGGATTGCGATTCACGGTGTGCCGCGATCGGATCTGCACTTCGTAGCTCGCGGGCACGACGTCGTCGAACGCGAAACTCGCGGTGCCCTTGCTCGTGCCGTCGGGATCGAAGAGGCCGTCGCAGTCTTCGCCGACATGGTCTTCGCCGTGGGCCGTGTACGCGTAGTCGTCGCAGCGCAGCACCCAGTTGTGGCGCATCGTGTACGTCGCGTCGTGATAGTCGACGGTGCGCTCGATCGCCAGGGGATCGGGGCCATCGGGGCACGCATCGGCGGCGATCGTGACCTCGAGCGCGACGTCGCCGATGCGGAAGAAGGAGCGATCGAGCGGACCGGGTCCGAACGCGATCGTGTTGTCGCCGGCGATCAGCTCGCCGAGCACTTCGATCGCGCCATCGCCCGCGGCGTTGTCCCACGTCGCCATCGCGGGGAGATCGTGCGGCGCGTTGCCGTTGACGACGATCGTGCCTTCTTCGCCGGGATGATCGGCGTCTTCGCTCGCGAAGCGCAGCGTCGCGGAGGCGAGCTCCGCGGGCACGTCGCGGATCGTGAACACGAGTCGCTCGTCGGAGCTGGGCCCGACGTCGAGCTCGAGCGGCGCACCGCCGTAGCCGTCGGCGAGCAACGAGCACACACGAGTGTCGACGGATCCGCCGGACGAAGTGTCGATGTCAGCACTCGTCGCGTCGCTGCTCCCTTCGTCGCTGCTCGCTTCGCCGCCGCTCGCTTCGGTGTCGCTCTCGCCCGCGCTGCTCGCGATCGATCCCGATCCGAACGACGTCGACGCGTCGTCGTCCGCACGACACGCGATCACGAAGCCCGCGATCGCGAGCGCCTCAACGCGCCGCGATCGCATCCGCCTCCGGCAATCGCCACGTGGGCTCCGCCCGCTTCCAGCCGCCGCGCTCACGCTCGAGCTCCCCCGCGACCGCGATCGTCAGATGATCGTTGCCCCGTCGTCCGATCACCTGCACGCTGAGCGGCAACCCTTCGCGCGAGAAGCCCATCGGCACCACCGTCGAGGGGAACTCGAGCACGTTGAAGAGCCCGGTGCACACGAAGTCGAACGGCGTGAAAAACGGCGCGTAGTGCCGCGGCGCCGGCCGGCTGTACGGCGGATGCAGCATCACGCCGTTGGGCCCCAGCACCGCTTCGAGCTCGGCCTGCAGCGCCTTGCCGTCGGCGATCGCCTTCTCGACCTGCCCGGGCAGCTTCGCCGCGAGCTGCTCGAGCCCGACGATCACGAGCGCGGGAAACGTGTGCCGCGAGCGTCGCATCGCGAGCTTCACCAGCTCGCGTCCCGCCTTGATCGCCTTGCCGTTGCCGAGGATCTCCGCATAGCTCGGCCCACCACCTTGCGACATCATCGCGCTCCAGATGAGGAACGCGCGCTTCATCTTCTCCGCCGACAGCTCGCCGATCTTCGCGCCGCGGGCCGCGAGCATCGCGGCCGCGTCGCGCACGACCTGACGGTTCTCGTCGGACACGCGCGTGGAGCCGTTGCTCTCCAGCGGATAGACGGTGACGTCCTTCAAGTCGACCTTCGACGGATCGCCGAGCTCGAACGTTCGCATCGCCGCGTCGACGCCGTCGGGGCCCGCGAGCACGCGCAGGATCGGCATCACGTCCTCGACGCGTCGCGTCATCGGACCGCACACCAGATACGCGCTGTGCTCTCCATGTGCCTGGGGCCAGAAGCCGGTGTTGGGCACCAACCTTCCGCTGGGTTTGTGCCCGACGATGCCGCAGAACGCTGCGGGGATCCGGATCGATCCGCCCACGTCCGCACCGAGCCCGAACGCGACGCCAGCCGCCGCGACGATCGCTCCTTCGCCGCCGCTCGACCCACCCGCGGTGTGCCGCCGATCCCACGGGTTCACCGTGCGCCCGTACACGTCGTTGTACGTCTCGAGCCACAGCCCGCCCTCGGGCACGTTGGTGATCCCGACGAGGATCGCCCCGGCGTTCGAAAGTCGACGCACGGTCTCCGCGTCGCGATCGGCCCGCTTGTCGCGACGCGACCAGATGCCCGCGGAGATCGGCATCCCGGTCGCCATGATGTACTCCTTGGTCGTGTAGGGCAGCCCGAGCAGCGGCGGGAGCTCGCCGGGATCGCGGGCCTGCATCACGCGCTGCTCCGCCGCGATCGCTTCTGCGCGCGCGAGCTCGAAGCGCTGCGCGATCACGGCATTGAGCGCGGGGTTCACCGCTTCGATGCGTTCGATGTGCCGCTGCACCACCTCGCGCGGCGACACCTCGCGCGTGCGGATCATGCGGGCCAGCGTCATCGCGGAGACATCGAGCAGCTCGGACACGCGACCAGACTACAAGGCATGTCACCGACTCGTCACTCGCGCGCACGCGGAAAAGCCGGCGTCGTGGGCTCACGACGCCGGCTCTGGGAGCGGATCAGCGGCTCCGTCGACGACGGATCACGGCATCGCGCCGCAGGTGGGCGGCGTGACCATGCCGGTCGCGAGATCGACATCGGCGGCCAAGCAGACGTCGGGCGCGGTGCAGTCGGCATCGACTTCGCAGTCACCGCACACGCCGACCTGCAGGAGGCCCATGATGTCGACCATCGCGCACAGGCCCGACATGCACGCCATGTCGCCGGTGCCCATGAAGTCGCAGCCCTCGCCGTTGGGCACGGTGCCGGGATCGACGCAGAGCTTCTGACCGGAGATGTTGAGCACGTCGTAGCTCGGCGAGCACAGCTGCGGTGCAGTGCAGCCGGCGTCGTCGAGACACTCGCTACACGTATTCGCCATGAGGATGTTGGGCACCTCGAGGATCGTCGCGCAGACGTAGCCGTCTTGGCAGATGTCGTCGCTCATGCAACCCGCACCGGGCTCGCCCATGTTGCAGTGCGCACCGACGGGCGGCTGCGCGAGCGGGTTCGGCAAGCTGCAACCACCCTCGGGACAGTCGCTGTCGACGAGACACTCGCCGCAGATGCCACCGAGCAGGTTGATGTAGAAGCAGAAGCCGGAGATGCACTCCTCGTTCACCTCACACATCGCGCCGTTCTCTTGCGGCTCGGTGGGCCCGGTGGTGCTCTCTTCGGTGGCGTCGGTCGGATTGGCGGTCGTCGACGCCGACGTCTCCGCGGAGGTGCTCGCGGTCGTCATCTGACCGGTCATGCCGTCGGTGGTGGTGAGCGTGTCACCGCTCTCTTCGGTGCCGACCGACGTCGGATTGCCACCGGTCTCCTCGCCGTTCTCGTCGGCCGGACAACCCGCGCTCATCGCCGTCAACACGCTTCCCAAAACAATCCACGTCTTCGCTTGCATCTGGCTGGACCTCCGCGGCCCGCATCCTAGCGCTGCACGCGATCGCCGGTCAGTGAGGCAACTCCGGCGTGGAAACGCGGTCGCTCCCAGATCGTTGGAGCCGCGGCCGTGCGCGGTCTAGGATGCTCGGATGCCACCGCGGATGCGCGTGCTCGGCGGGATCGGGATCGCGGCAGCGATCGCGATCGCAATGATGCCCACCGAGGCGGCAGCACGCGACGACGACCGCGGACGTCCGTGGGGACGCCGCACCGTGCTGCCGACCTTCGGCTTCGGCGTCGGCATCGGTCGCGACTTCACCTCGCTCGGCTTCGGGCTCGGTGCGAGCTACTTCGTCGCGAACGGTTTCGCGGTCGGGCTCTCGCTCACCGACTCGGTGCTCATCTTGAAGGACTCGCTGAAGTCGGAGTTCCCCGGCGTCAACAAGCAGATCCCCACCAACGTGTTCTCGTTGACGCCGACGTTGCAGTACGTCTTCTTCCGCAGTCGGTGGTTCTCGCCGTACGTGCACGCGGGCGTGGGCCCGGCGTTCTTCAACAACCAACGCGGCACCGTCGGCGCGTGGCTGGCGGGGCCCGGTGCGTTCATCGGCATCGGCGGTCCGGTCTATCTCAACATCGGCGTCGACT
>DASZPU010001104.1:0-40022 GCA_035550195.1 Nannocystaceae bacterium | reverse complement strand
ATACCAGGGGGCAGGCCGGAGCACGATGCTCGGAGCGTTGCCAAGGCCATGACCACTTCCCGCTCTGTCTTCTTCGCCCTCCGCGCCCGCTGCGAAGGCGCCGGCGCCGACCGACGACGCCGCGCTCGTCGCGTGCAGCGTCGACGCCGACTGCGAGGTGGTGGAGATGGGTTGCTGCGACGCGTCGACGCGAGCGGCAACCCGACGCGCGTGCTGGTGAAGAATCGCTAGCGCAGCGGCTCGTCGGCGATGACCTTGCGCGCCAGCGCGACCCTGCGCTTGCCGTACGGCTGTGCCATCACCGAAGCACCTTGCTCGAGATCGGCGAGCGCGTGCGCGAGCATGTCGTTCGCTCGCGGATCCGCGAGCATCCGCCACGCGCGGCCGAGCACGAGCTCCGCTTCGCCATGGTTGAGCAGCTCGTACCACGGCCAGCCTTTGTCGCGCGTGGCGTCGCTGGCTGCGATCTCGCTCTGGAGCGTCGCGGCGGCCTTGGCGGGATCATCGTCGAAGAGCGCCAGCGTCGCGATTGCGACGCTGCGATCGTAGGACGCTGCCGCGGCCCAGCGCTCGGCAGCGAGTCGCGCTCGCGGCTGATCACCGACGAGCTGCGCGAGCACGACGATCGCGTGCTCGCATTGCGCGTCGGCGCGCTCGTTGTCGGGCTGCGTGATCCGCCGGTCCGCGCACGCGCTGGCGACCAGCTCGAGGCTCTTGTGATCGTCGGGATGATTGATGCCGGCGACCTTGCGCATGTCGATCGTGCGCGCATGATCGGGCCCGTATTCTTCCTCGGCGAGCGCGATCGCCCGCTCGAGCGCCTGCTCGCGTTCGACGGGATCGTCGGTAGAGAGCGCGATGCCTTGGTACGCGTACGCGATCCCGGCTCCGCCGTGCGCGTTGGCGATCGCGATCGCACGCGCGAACGCTGCGTGGGCCGCCGCCCGGTGGCCGCGGCCGAGCTCCATGCCTCCGACGCGCGAATAGAAGTCGCGGGCGGCCCCGTCCTCCACGTAGCGCTCCGCGATCGCAGCCATGAAGTCGTAGCCGTCGAAGACCACGCCGGCGGTCTCCGATTCGGAGAGCGCCACCGCACGCGCACCGTTACTCCACGTGTAGAGCGCCTTGCGATCGTCACCGTTGGCGAGCGCGAGCGTGGTGGCTTCGCGGAACTCGATCGCGGCCTGTCGATGCTGGCCGCGATCGAGCGTGATCATGGCGTGAAGCTCGAGCGCATCCGCGACGAGCGTGGGGTAACCCATCGCGCGTGCTTCCACCAACAGCTGCGCCGCGTCGACCTCGGCGGTGTCGGTGGCGGTGGCGACGAAGCGCACGTAGATGTCGGCATAGCGCTCGTTGAACGACGCCGCGTCCGCGACCGGCGGCAGCGTGACACCGGGCAGGGCTTCGAGCTTCGTGCACGTCGTGGGCGGAACGATGCCCGCTTCGCTCGCGGCGATGCGACCGAGCTCCGTGCCTCGGGCCTCGCGGAGTAGACGACCGAACGCGGTGAACGACTTGCGACTGCGATCGAGACAGGTGTTGCGACGCTCGAACAACTCGTCGGATTGCTCGCCACGCTCGTGGGCCAGACACGTCTCGCGGTGGCCCTCGAGCCACGTGAGCGAGAACTTTCCGATGCTCTCCTTCAGCCCGTGGACCGCGGCCGGAGCCTGCTTTCCGCCCTGTTCGACCAGGCGCGCCAGCGCGGCTTCGCGATCGTCCTTCGACCACGCGGCTTCGAGCAGCTCGGCCCCGTCAGCGCAGGGGTCGTTCGCGTGCGTGCGCAGCGTGCTGCCGATCGCGAACGCACCCGCGATGCCCATCGCGACTGCGCCCGTGCCGATGCGACGCCGACGCACCACCGCGGGATCGCGAGCGAGCGCGCGCAGCAGCTCGTCGAGGTGGGGCCAGCGTCCGCGATTGGGCGAGCGCGGATCGTCGAGCAAGCCGCGACGTAGCGCGCGCTCGATCCACGCCGGCATCTTCGAGCGCGGTGGCGGCTCGAGCTTGCCGATCTGCGCCGCGGCCAGCAGCTCGGCGGGCGCGAACGGCAGCGCACCCGTCAACGCCTCCCACACCGTCACGCAGAATGCGAACTGATCCGTGCCGAAGTCGGCCGCTTCGCCGCGCAGCTGCTCGGGCGCCGCGTACCCGGGCGTGCCTGCACGCGCGCCGGTGCCACCCGTCGCCGCGACCGTCGTCTCGAAGGACGCATCCTCGAGATCGGATTCGGTGGGCTCGACGATCGCGCGCGCGAGCCCGAAGTCCAGCACGCGCGCACGCGGGCCGCCGCGCTCTTCACCGACGATCACGTTGTCGGGCTTGAAGTCGCGATGCACGATGCCGGCTGCGTGCGCGGCCGCGAGACCTTCACCGGCTTGCACGCACACGCGCAGCACCTCCGCGGTGGTGCGCGGCGCATCGCGACACCACTCGAAGAGCGTTCGGCCGCGTACGTGCTCCATCGCGACGAAGAGCTGGCCACGATGCGCGCCGACTTCGTACACGTGCACGACGTGCGGGTGCGCGAGCTTGGCCATCGCCTTCGCTTCGCCGACCAGTCGCTCGTGCTCCGACTTCAACGAGTCGCGCGCGAAGAGCAGCTTGATCGCGACGCGGCGATCGAGCTGCGGATCGAAGGCCGCGTACACGATGCCCATGCCGCCGGCACCGAGCCGCTCGAGCACGACGAAGCGACCGATCCGCACCGGCTCGTGCGGCACGCCGAGCAGCCGCGCTTCGACGGCCGCACGCGCGCGCGCGACCTCGGGATCCTCCGGATCGACCCGCAGTGCGGGCACCAGCCCGACGTCCTCGCTCGATTCCTCGCCCTCGTGCATGCGCGACCCCGAGCCTAGCTCTGCTCGGTTCGTGGAGATGCACGCTCGCCGATTTCGATCACTCGATCGGGACGAAACGGTCGCGATCGCGACACGGATGTCGCGCGGAGCGCCCGTCCGATCGCGACACTACAGGCAGAGTCGTTCGGCACTGCCCTTGCGAGTCGCGCACGGTCCCGCGGTTGTTGCGGGGCTCGGTTGGGTTGGAGGTAGGTGTACATGTCGTCGAGTCGATCGTTCCTTCGCAGTCGCGTGTTGATGTTGCCGCTGTCGATCGCGTGCGCCTGTGGGGCCAGTGATGACGATGCCGCCCAGGGTTCGCTGAGCGATGGCGACGAGGGCGTGGGCGAGAGCGGTGGTGATCTCAGCGCAGGCTCGGGATTGACGACCACGATGGGCACCACCGATCCCAGCGGTGGCGAGACCGGAGGCGGCGATACTGCGGCGGGCGACGAAGGCAACGAGCCACCGCCCGACGATACCGGGATGGAGGAATCGGGCAGCGAGTCGAGCACGGGCGAGCCCGCATGCGACGACAGCGAGCCGGTGGTGTTGTTCTTGTCGCCCGACGACTCGAACTCGATGTCGTCGCCGGTGCAGGCGCGCGATGCCGTGCTGAGCGGATGGAGCTCGGTGAGCGCGGTGCCGATCCGTGCGTGGGAGTTCCTCAACTACTACTCGTTCGCGTATCCGGCTGCGGAGGCGGGCACCGTCGTGGTGACGCCTTCGCTCGCGCGCGACGAGAGCGATCCGGAGGGCGAGTACGTCCTGCAGATCGGCGTGAGCAGCGAGAGCAGCGGCGTCGGTGTGCGTCCGCCGATCAACCTCGTGTTCGTGCTCGACACCTCGGGCTCGATGGAAGGCCTTGCGATGGACATGCTCAAGGAGAGCTGCCGCGTCGTGGCGCAGAACCTCCGCGCGGGCGACACGATCTCGATGGTCACGTGGAACACGGACAACCTCGTCGTGCTCGAAGGCCACACCGTGGGCGGCCCCGGCGACGCGACCGTGCTCGCAGCGATCGACGCGTTGTCGGCCGGCGGTGGCACCGATCTCTACGGCGGTCTCCAGGCGGGCTACGAGCTGGCCAACGCGGTCTACGACGAGGAGCGCATCAATCGGCTCGTGCTGATCAGCGACGGCGGTGCCAACGTCGGCATCACCGAGATCGATCTCATCGCCGAGCAGGCCAACAAGTCCGGCGCCGACGGCATCTACCTCGTGGGTGTCGGCGTGGGCGAAGCCTCGGACTACAACGACGAGCTCATGGACGACGTCACCGATGCGGGCAAGGGCGCGTCGGTGTTCATCAGCGGTCCCGACGAGGCGCAGAAGATCTTCGGTGATCGCTTCGTGTCGACGCTGTCGGTCGCGGTGCGCGACGTGCAGGTGGAGCTCGATCTTCCGCCGGGCTTCGAGATCGTGAAGTTCAGCGGCGAGGAGTACAGCACCGATCCGGCCGAGGTCGAGCCGCAGCACCTCGCGCCCGACGATGCGATGGTGTTCCACCAGCGCATCGCCACGTGTGCGCCCGATCTCGTCACCGACGAGACGCCGATCACCGTGACCGCACGCTTCGAGGTGCCGCTCACCGGTGCGGTGCAGGAGGTCACTGCGGAGGTGACGTTCGGCGAGCTGCTCGCGGCCGAGGATCCGCAGCTGCGCAAGGGTGCGGCGGTGTTCGGCTACGCCGAAGCACTGAAGGCGTACAAGGAGACGCAGCTGCCGGACGAACGCAATGCGATCGTCGCCGCGGCGCTGACCGAGCTCGCGCGCGCCGAGACGGCGCTGCCCGGGGACGCGGAGCTCGCGGAGATCCGCAGCGTGCTCGAAGCGATGTGATCGAACGACTCGCGCCGCCCGGGCTATGCTCGGGCGGCGTACGCTTTTCCTCGGATAACGCTTCGGGGGGCTCGTGCGTCAGGAACGAGCGATGCCGGGCGCCGTGGAAGCGAGCGGGATGGACGACGGGGTCGAGCGGCTCGTCGACGAGATCGAGGCCGTGCGCGCGGTGCAAGGCGGGGATCTCGGGGCGTTCGCGCCGCTGTATGCCGCGTACTGGTCGACCGTGCACGGCATCGTGCTCGCGCGGGCGCGCACGGTCGAGGTCGCGGACGTCGTGCAGGACGTCTTCGTGGTCGCGCTGCAACGCATCGCGGAGCTGCGCGATCCCGCGGCATTCGGTGGTTGGCTCGCGACGATGGCGAGGCGCGCGAGCGTCGACGCGGTGCGGCGACGACGAGCGACCACCGACGTCACCGACGATGTTCGGGTCGCCGTGCCGCCGCCGCGCATCGAAGCGCTCGCGGTGCTGCAGGCGATCCGCGAGCTGCCCGAAGCGTATCGCGAGACGTTGGTGCTCCGACTCGTCGAAGGCATGACCGGACCAGAGATCGCGTTGCGCACCGGCATGACTGCGGGCTCGGTGCGCGTGAACTTGCACCGCGGCATGAAGCTGTTGCGCACGCGACTCGGCGACGGCGAGGAGGTGCGCGATGCGTGACGACGCATGGTGGGACGGGGACGACGAAGACGAGCGCATCGCGTCGTTGCAGCGGGTGCTCGCACCGCTGCGCGAGCCGCCGCGTCCGTGGGGCGACGTGCTCGCGCAGGCGCGCATCGGAGCTGCGCCGCGCGAGCGCTCGCGCGTGTTTCCGATCGCGATGCTCGCGGGCGTCGCGGCTGCGATCGCGGTCGGTTGGCTGTGGGGACGCAGCGCGCCGCAGACCGTGGTGGTCGAGCGCGAGGTGAACGTCGCGTCGCCGCCGGAGGTCCGCGACGTGCCGATCGCGGTGCCGGTGCCGGTGCCGATCCCGATCACGCCGCCGCGCGAAGAGGTCGCACCGAGCGTCGCGCCCGAGGCAGTCGATCCACCGAAGATCGTACGTGCGCGTGCGAAGCCCCGTGCGCCCCGCGAGAAGGCGCGCTCGCCCGGCGAAGACGTCGATTGCATCCTCGATCCGAACCTCGCGAAGTGTCGCGGCGCGCAGCCGGTACCGCGCTACGACGACGGTCTGCCCGAGACGCTCACCACCGGCGACATCAAAGCCGCGATGGCGAAGGTGAAGGGCGACGCGCAGCGCTGCGGCGAGCGCTACGATGCGCAGCCCGGCGAACAAGTGAAGGTGAAGCTCAGCGTCGCGGGCGAGACCGGGCGTGTCACACAGAGCGTGGCGATCGGCACACACGCCGACACCGAGCTCGGCCAGTGCGTCGCCCGAGCGATCGAAGCCGCCCAGTTCCCGCGCTTCCGCAAGCCGCACCTCGGCGTCGTCTATCCGATCGTGATGTGACCGGTTAGCATCGTCGGATGTACGCCGGCCCGGATGGCCCCAACCCCTACGCGCCCCCGATCGCGATCGAGGAGCCCGCGCCGCTGCCCTACGTCGACGAGCACGAGGCACCGTTGGCCTCGCGCGGGCGACGTTTCGGTGGCGCATTCATCGATGGCATCGCGTATGCGGTGAGCGGTGCGCCGCTGCTGGCCTCCGATGCGATGGCGGTGAGCGACTTCGCGATGGGCCTCGGGCTCATCGGCTTGCTCGCCGTCGGGCTCATCCAGTGCGTGATGATCTCGAGCTCGGGTCAATCGATCGGCAAGAAGCTGCTCGGCATGCGCATCGTCCGGCTCGACGGCAGCCCGTGCGGGTTCAAGCACGGCGTCGCACTGCGCTCGTGGCTCTTCGGTCTGCTCACGATGATCCCGTACATCGGCAACGTGCTCTCGCTCGTCGACGCGCTGGCGATCTTCGGCGGCGAGCGTCGCTGCCTCCACGACTCCTTCGCGGGCACGAAGGTCGTCATGACCGATCTCGCGTGACGGTGTATCGCATCGCACTGCCACTCTTCGCGGCGCTCGCGTGCGCACCACCGCGCAGCGCACGAGCGCCCGACGATGCGCGTGCACGCGTGCTCGACGAAGCGACCGTCGGCGTCGACGATGCCGCGCTGCGCGACATCCTGCGCGCGCACTGGGCGTGGACGCTCGAGCAGTCGCCGCTGTGGGCGACGAAGCTCGGGGTGCACGAGTACGACGATCGCCTCGGTGACGGCAGCGAAGCGGCCCATGCGGCGCGCGCTCGCATGCGTCGCGACTTCCTCGCGCGCTTGGCGAAGCTCGATCCGACGCAGCTGTCGGCGCGCGATCGGCTGACCCATGCGATCATCACCAACGATCTCTCCGCCGACGTGCGCGAGGAGGTCTGCGCGTTCGAGCGCTGGCGCGTGAGCGCGTCGACCAACCCCATCGAGCACTACAACGAGATCGCGCGCATCCATCCGATGACGGCGCCGCGCGCCGCGGAGACCTTGCTCGCGCGCGTGGGCGCGATCCCCAAGGGCATCGACGACGAGATCGCGGCGCTGCGCCGCGGCGCGCAGCAAGGGCGCGTCGCGGATGCGGAGTCCATCCGCCGCGTCATCGCGATGGTCGACGGCCAGCTCGCGACCGCGACCGCGAAGTGGGCGCTGTTCGAACCCGCGGCGAAGATCGCCGACGCGAAGGCCCGCGCTGCGCTCGCGAAGGTGCTCGACGACGACGTACGTCCCGCGTTCGGTCGCTATCGCGCGCTATTGCACGACGAGCTCTTGCCGAAGGCGCGCCCGCCCGATCGTGCCGGCATGCACGCGCTGCCCGACGGCGATGCGTGCTACGCCGCGGTGATCGAGCGCCACACCACGCTGCCGCTGACCGCGAAGGACGTGCACGCGCGCGGCCTCGCCGAGATCGCCCGCATCGACGCCGAGATCGCCGCGCTCGGTGCGAAGGCGCTCGGCACCACCGATCTGCCCAGCACGCTCGCGAAGCTGCGCAGCGATCCCGCGCTCTACTTCGACTCCGCCGAATCGATCGAAGCGACCGCCCGCGATGCGCTCGCACGCGCGCAGGCAGCGATCCCGCGCTTCTTCGGTCGGCTCCCGCAGACACCGTGCGTCGTCACGCGCGTGCCCGACTACAAGGCCGCGTTCACCACCATCGCGTACTACGAGCCCGCGCACACGGACGGCAGCAAGCCCGGCGAGTACGTGGTGAACGTGCTCGATCCGCAGACGCGCCCGCGCTACGAGGCGCGCGTGCTCGCGGTGCACGAGTCGATCCCCGGACACCACCTGCAGATCGCGATCGCACAAGAGCTCACCGAGCTGCCCACCGTGCGTCGCCACGCGGGCCACAGCGCGTTCGTCGAAGGCTGGGCGCTCTACACCGAGCGACTCGCCGACGAGATGGGCCTGTACGACACCGATCTCGATCGCCTCGGCATGCTCAGCTTCGACGCATGGCGAGCGTCGCGGCTCGTCGTCGACACCGGCATCCATGCGCTCGGTTGGAGTCGCGCGCAGGCCGAGCAGTTCATGCTCGAGCACACCGCGCTCGCGCCCAACAACATCGGCAACGAAGTCGATCGCTACGTGGGGTGGCCCGGGCAAGCGCTCGCGTACAAGATCGGCCAGCTCGAGCTGCTCGCGCTGCGCGAAGAAGCCGAGGCTGCGCTGGGCGAGCGCTTCTCGCTGCCGGCGTTCCACGACGCCGTGCTCGGCGGCGGTGCGATGCCGTTGCCGGCGCTGCGCGACCGCGTGCGCGCCGAGCTCGGCATCACGCGCGCGCAGTAGCGAGCCGCGTGCGTTGGCGCTCGTGCAGCGCACCCGCGGCAGTTCGCGCGCAGCGTACGATATGGGAACCCGGGGACTGTATCGGTTACGCCCGGTGGGTAACGATGCGGCACCCTGTCCTGACCCTCGGTCTCACGCTCTTGCTCGCGTGCGCGAACGACATCCGCGAGGTGCCGGACAGCGCGAGCATCACCGATCCGACGACGAGCACGACGAGCACGACCGGCGTGCCCGAGGACACCGGCGATCGCTTCGACATCGGCGGCGGTGCGACCGAAGCCATCACGATGGAAGGTGGCGAAGGCGGCGGTTGTCCGCCGCCGACGAACGCGAACGCGACGCTCACCGGCATCGTGTACGCGCCCAACATGCAGATCCCGATCAGCGGCGCGGCGGTGTACCTCACCCGCGATCCGGTCGAGGGCGTGCCCGACAAGGTCTATTGCAGCAAGTGCGTCGAGCTCACCTGCGACACGCCCTTCACGCTGACGAATCCCGACGGCACGTTCGAGCTGCCGGCGGTCGCCGGTGCGGGCCAACAGCTCGTGGTGCGCAAGGGCGAGTTCCAACGCATCGTCGACTTCGACGTGGTCGAAGGCATGAACCAAGTCGCGCCCGATCAGAGCAACTTGCCGGGCGAGTGGAATCCCGACGCGGGCATGTGGATCCCGAAGATCGCGGTGTACGAGACCGATCCCGATCGCGTCTTCAACGTGCTCGCGAAGTTCGGGCTCGGTGAAGTGACGGCCGGTGGCGCGCTCGTGCCCGGCACCGAACAGTTCGCGCTGATCGGCGACGACGACCAGGGCGCGTTCATGGACGACTTCCTGGGCATGAGCGAGTACCACATCATCTTCGTGCCCTGCGCGGCCACGAAGTACTGGTTCGGTGCGCCGAGCGTGCCGCTCCTGCGTGCGCAGAACATCCGCGACTACGTGGCCGCCGGTGGCAAGTGGTACGCCACCGATCACAGCAACGAGTACATCGAAGAGCCGTTCGCCGACTATCAGGAGTTCCATGCGCCGGGCATGCCCGACATCCAGCCGGCCTACGACGTCGACAGCACCGTGGTCGACGAAGAGCTGCTCGCGTGGCTCGATGCGTTGTCGCCCGAGCTGAAGAACATCGGCGGCGGCAATCCGACGCTCGAAGCGTTGCCGACCGTGCGCACGATGCTGAACTACTCCGGCATCGAAGAGGTGTATCCGGTGATCGTGCAGGACGAAGACGGCATGGACGTCGACGTCGGCCATCGCGTGTGGGTGGAAGGGCCGTGCTCGAGCTGCAGCGATCCGCAGAAGATCCGCCCAATGGCGATCAGCGGCCAGTGGGGCTGCGGGCGCATGATGTACAGCACCTTCGAGAACTCCAGCGTCGCGCACCCGGGGCTCAATCCGCAGGAGCTCATCCTGCTCTACATGATCCTCGAGATCAGCGTGTGCCACGAAGGCATGCCGCCACCGCCACCACCGGTCGGGTAAGCTGATGCGGTGCTGCGGGCATCGCTGCTCTTCGCTCTGCTGATCGGCTGCGCGCCGAAGGGATCGCCCGACGTCGAGCTCACGCCGAGCTATTCGGTGGTCGCGGCGATGATGCGCACGTGCGTCGCCGACGAGCTCGGTGTGGTGAGCTGCGCCGGCGCGAACGACAAGGGCGAGCTCGGCGACGGCACCACGAACGATGCCGCGCAGCTCGTCCCGATCGGTGGGCTCGGACCGGTCGCCCAGCTCGCCGGCGAAGATCCATTGTGCGCGCTGACGACGAAGGGTGAGGTGTACTGCTGGGGCGATCCGAGCTGGGGTGCGATCGGCGACGGCACGAATCAACGACGCGATCGTCCGACCAAGGTGCTCATGCTGCCGCCGGCGATCGCCATCGCGGGAAGCGGCACGCGCAACTGTGCGCTCGCGAGCGACGGCGCGCTGTTCTGTTGGGGACTCGATCCCGAGCTCGATGGTATTCGCGACGAGCGCTCGGTGACGTTGCCGGAGCACGTCGATGCGCCGCGGCTCGCCGAGATCGGCGTCGGCTACTCGCACGGTTGCGGACGCACGCCGGCGGGCAAAGTGCTGTGTTGGGGGCACAACAACTGGGGGCAGCTCGGCGACGGCACGCGCAACGATCGCGCGGAGGCGGTCGAAGTCGGCGACGTCGCGGGTGCACGGCAGATCGCGGTGGGCAGCTTCCATGCGTGCGCGTTGCTGGAAGACGCGACGGTGAAGTGTTGGGGACGCGACATGCATCCGCGCTGCGAGCGTATGAACGAAGCCGACGAGCATCTCGTGTGTCCACACGCGCAGGCGATGATGGGCGTCGGCGACGTCGTGCAGATCGCCAGCGGTAGCGATCACGCGTGCGCGCGCACGAGCGCCGGCGAAGTGCTGTGCTGGGGCGCGAACACCGACGGACAGCTCGACGGCGAGCCCACCAATTGGCCGCGCCTCTTCCCCCACGCATTGCCGTTGCTCGCGAATGCCACCTTCATCGCCGCCGGCCCGTGGCGCACCTGCGGTCGCCTGCCCGAGGGGGACCTCCGGTGCCTCGGCCGCAGCTTCACCGGCCGCGAAGCGGGCCGACCGAAGACCACGATCGCGACGCAGTGATGAAGACGCGATTGACAACCCGCGTCTTGGCCATAGACTGCGCAGCTTCGAGGACAGCCATGATCACCATCCGCACCAGCGACAGGGCTCCGATGCACGATTCCGTGCTCGCCTTGCGTGCTTTGCGGTGGCCTGGCGTCCTTTGCGAGCTGGGCTGACCCAGCGCGACGCCAGGCGGAGCGAGTGAAACGAACGACGGCGGGTCGAGCGACCCGCACGCCTGCGCACCGTCGTGCGCGGGGATCCATTCGTGCGCCCATTTCCGCAGACAATCGAAACGAAGAGAAATCATGACCACGAAAGTTCACGTCAACGTCGGCACCATCGGTCACGTCGACCACGGCAAGACCACGCTGACCGCCGCGATCACCCAGGTGATGGCGACGCGTCACGGCGGCAAGCCGCTCGCCTTCGCCGACATCGACAACGCCAAGGAGGAGCGCGAGCGCGGCATCACGATCATCGCGAGCCACGTCGAGTACGAGTCCGACACCCGTCACTACGCCCACATCGACTGCCCCGGGCACGCCGACTTCATCAAGAACATGATCATCGGCGCGTCGCAGATGGATGGCGCGATCCTGCTCGTCGACGGCTCGCAGGGGCCGCAGAAGCAGACCATCGAGCACGTGCTGCTCGCCCGCCAGGTGGGCGTCAAGCACGTCGTGGTGTTCATCAACAAGGTGGACATCGCGGATCCCGAGCTGCTCGAGATGGTCGAGATGGAGGTCGCGGAGCAGCTCGCGAAGTTCGACTACACGCCTTGCTTCGTGCGCGGCTCTGCGCTCGAGGCCCTGCGCGCGGTCGAGCAGGGCAAGCTCGACGATCCGTGGGTGCAGGGCATCGTGTCGCTGGTCGACACGATGGATCGGCACATCGCGGTGCCCGAGCGCGACACCGAAGGACCGTTCCTCATGCCCATCGAATCGGTGCACACCATCGAAGGGCGCGGCACGGTCGTCACCGGTCGCGTCGAGCGTGGTCGCATCAAGGTCGGCGACAAGATCGAGCTCGCGGGTCGCACCGAGCGTGGTCGCGAAGTCGTCGTCACGGGCACGCAGTCGTTCCGCCAGGACGTGCCCGAGGCGATCGCGGGCATGAACGTCGGCCTGCTCCTGCGCGGCCTCGATCGTGACGAGGTCGCGCGCGGTCAGGTGGTGATCACGCCGGGCAGCCTGCGTGCGCACCACGGCGGGAGCGCGGAGATCTTCGTGCTCACCGCGGCGGAGGGCGGGCGTCACACCCCGTTCGCCACCGGCTACGCGCCGCAGCTCTTCTTCGGCGCGAGCGACGTGTCGGCGGTGCTCGACACCGACGGCGCGGTCGAGCCCGGTGACCGCGCGACCGTTCGCTTCACGCTCACGCGTCCCACCGCCTTCGAGCCCGGCATGCGTTTCGTCATGCGCGAGGGCGGTAAGACGATCGGCGCCGGCATCGTGACTGCGGCGTCGTAGAACCGACGTGGCGCCGGAGAGCGAAGGCTCTCCGGCGTCACGATTTTCAGATCGCGAAACAGTAGAGTCGACCCGCGCCGCCGACTTGCTCGAGATCCTGCGGACGACAACCAGGGGTGTCGTGCGCGGAGTTCCACGACGGGCTGAACATCGGGTTCATCGGAATGTCGCTGTGGCCGACGCGCGCGACCGTGTCCTGCGTGTCCGACGTCCAGTCGTCGCACGTCGAGCCGTCGAGCAACGTGCCGTCTTCCTGCGAGCCGGTGAGGATGTCGTGCTCGGGCCCGGGGATCGGCATGCCGCTCTCGTCCATCACGTGCTGCGGATCGCCGTTGGACAAGCCATCGGTGTGCAGCGCGTCGACGTCGGCCGCGATCACGTCGCCGGCCGCGTTCTGCCACGGACCGCTGCCGATGCGATCGCGCGCGTCTTCGTCGGCGGTCGACAGATACGCGTGCCACGTGCAGCCGCCTTGACCCACCGCTTCGGCGAGCATCTGACAGGTCGCGTCGGCGCCCGCGAGCCCACCGAGGTTGCCGCCGTTCTCACCGCTGCCGACGCTGGTCGCGAAGAACGTCATGCCCTCGCACGCGGCGGTGCCGGTCGAGCTCTCGCTGCTGTCACCGCTGCCGCTCGACGAATCCGCGACCGCGGTCGTGTCGCTGCCTTCGCTCGTATCGGTGCCGGTGTCCGTGCTCGTGGTCGTGCTGGCCGACGTCGTGGTGGTCGCGCTCGTCGTGGTGGCCGACGTGGTGCTGGTCGAAGACGACGAGCTCTCGCCGTCGACGTCGCCGTTGCCGTCGTCGTTGGAGTCGCCACAGGCGACGATCATCGCGAGCGTGAGCAGCCATCGTGCAGGGTGCATGCGCGCACCCTAACACGCGGATCTACGCGGCGCGGGTGCGTCGGCGTCGTGCGAGCACGAAGATCGCACCGCAGAGCAGCACCGCACGGTCGTCTGCGCGATCGACATCACAGTTGCAACCGCCACCGTCTTCGCCGCCCATCATCGGACCCGTCGCGGTGACCGTCGCACCACCTTCGGTGCCGGGATCGTCGTCGCCGTCGCTCGTGTCCTCGGGGTTCTCGCCGCTCGTGCCCACGCCACCGCTCGTGTCGGCGCTCGCGGGCCCGCCCATGATCTCGATCGCGACCTCGCCCATCGCCGGATTGCCGGCTTCGTCGGTGATCTCGACGCGGATCGTGTGCGCGCCCGAGGACAATCCGTGGCCCATCGGCGGATCGCCGCCGTTGATCGGGAAATCGAGCGTGGTGTTGAGGAACTGCTGATCCGCGATGACCTCGACGTCATCGAAGAAGATCGACGTGTGCAGCACCTGCGGCGTGCGATCGTCTTGCAGCGTGAGCACGAGGTGCCAGTCGTCTTCGTACGCGAACTCCGAGCCATCCGCGGGCTCGTCGATGCTGATCGTGGGCGCGACGTTGTCGGGCACCGGCGGGCCGAACAGCAAGAGCAGCTCCTGGTAGGAGTTCTGCTGGCCGCTGTTGCAGAACATCGTGTGCACTTGGTTGCACTGGCCGCCCGACGGACTGAGATCGGTGTCGGACACGATCTGGCTGCACACGTCGCGATAGGTCGGATTCGTGGTGCCGCCCGCGGTGGGATACAGGTTGTCGAGATCGTCGTCGACGTGCTCGAGCCCCCAGGTATGCGCGGCTTCCTGATTGATGACGGTCGCGATCGTGTTGGGCCCGGAGTCGACCAGGAACGCGAAGCTGGTCATGTTGGGATTGCTGTTGCCGCAGTCGATGCCCGGTGCGACGCCGCCGACCTGCCCGACGTCGAAGTTGGGCTCGCCCACCATCACCATCGCGTAGGGGTTGGTGTCGGGCGGGCGTTGATCGATGGTGATGATGCCGAAGTCGGTGGTGTCTTCGCGCACCGCTTGCACGATCGCCGCGCGATCACCCTCGTCGCCGGGGTAGGGCATGATCTCGCCCTGGATGATCGTCGAGCAGTTGTTGTGCGAGTCGTTGCCGCACCCGCCGTTCATCGTGCCGCCGTCCATGTTGACGAACAGGATCGTCGGCGAGTTGAACTGCCCCTGCACGTCGGGCTCGATGCCGACGCCCATGTAGACCGGCTCGTAGCTGGGATCGGTGATGGGAAAGCCGGTCGGGTCCTCGCCAGCGAACGCCGACGTCGAGAACAAGGCGAGCGCGAGCGCGGGGATCGAGGTCCTGCCCATCTCGTCATCATCGAAGCCCGCGCGCGTACGCGTCAAGGCCGCCGCACGTGTGCGGGCTCGCGTTTCGTTTTGGCCCGTCAGTTCGCAGCGAGGGCCACGACCGCGATCGAGAGCGTCGCGACGATGACGGCCGCGTGCAGGATCCACATGCGCCGCGGGGGCACCCGCTGCAGCATGCCGTCGCCGAGCGTGATCTGACGGCGGACTCGCGGGAGCTCTTCGTCGACGAGCACTGCGTCGATCGGGATCTCGAGCGACGAGTCGTTCGAGCGCACGACCGGGGTCGCGATCATCGTCTTCTTGCTGCCACCGCGCGGCGCGGCTTCGGTCGCGATCTCCGTCTTCGCGCGCGGCATCATCGTGCGCGCGAGCGCGAGCTCGTCGTCGTCGCGCGGCACCGCCGGCACCGCGATCGTGTCTTGCTGCGAAGGGCGACCGCGACGCGGCGCGACCGGCACGGCCGCGACCGCCATCGTGTCCTGCTGCGACGGCCTCGCTGCGCGCGGTGGCGGCCGCGAGGGCGGGACCACGGCCGCCGCGATGGTGGCATTCGCTCGACGATCGCTCGGCATGGATCGAACAGTTTGAAGCAGCCCCGTGCACGCTGCAACGGACGCGATCGCCATACGTGGTGGGACACGTCGGTCTGACCGGGAGGCCAGACGTTCAGAGCGACTCGAGATAAGCGACCAGCGCGTCGACCTGTTCGTCGTTCGCGACGTCCGGTCGGGTCGCGGCGAGCATCTCCGTGGTGGCGCAGTGCAACGTCGTACAGCGTCCGTCGTGCATGTAGGGCGGGCGCATGGCGACGCCGTGCAGGTTGGGAATCTGCAGCGAGCCCATCCCCAGATCCGCGGCGGCGTTGTTGGTGAGCGCAGCGCCGGCGTGGCAGCTGCGACAGCCGAGTGTGTCGAAGAGCGCAGCGCCGGCCTCGACCATCGTGTCCGCGGCGCTGCGCTCGGGGTTCTTCTTCGGGATCGCGAGCAACCAATCGGAGAACGCTTCGACGTGCGCGTCGGAGAGCACTGCGCCGCCCATGCGTCGCTGACGAACCTCGTGCACGAGCGTCGGCAGGTCGGCCATGTCGCCGCGCCAGTGGAACGGTGCGGTGCCGTCGATGCCGACGTCGAGCGGCTGCGTGCGCCGCGGGCCTTGATCGACGAACGCCCACACGCGCCCGTCGTCGCCGCCCTCGGGATGACAGCTCGCGCACGAGATCCCGCGATGCGCATCGAGGTGGAAGAGGTCGTGACCGGTGTCGCGGATCTCGTCGCCTTCGAGCTCCACCACCTCGTGATCGTCGGGGTCCTGCGCCGCGAACACGTACAGCTGGGGTCGCGATCGCGTGAGCGCGAGCAAGCGACCATCGGGCGCGTACGCGACGGCGACGAAGTCGTCGGTCGCGATCGACGGGTTGGGGTCGCGGCACTCGTCGGGCGCGGTGAAGTTCAGCAGCGGGTAGGTCGTGAGGCTGGCGAGCTTCGTCTCGAGATCGCGCTGGCGATGCTGCGAGGGGCTCGCGATCGCGACCGTCCAACCGTCGGGCGAGATCGCGACGTCCACCGCGAGCGCGATGCCGGCGATCGGGCCGCTGCCGATCTGCGAGCCGTCGTCGAACACGACGGTGATGCTGGGATTCGACGCACCGCCGCAGGGCGTGATGCCGCCGTAGCCCTCGGGGATCGCCTGCGAGAAGTCGCCACCTCCACCCGGTGGCGGTGCAGGCAGCGGAGTGCTGGTCGCGAGCTGATGCAGCATGACCCAACCGCCGTCGCGATGCGGCACCGTGCGCCAGGCCGTGCCCGGCGTGCGCAGCACGGCACCGACCGTCGGCGATTCCGGTGCGCCCGCCTGCGTCGTGCCTTCGTCGAGCACTTCGAGCACTTCGGCGCTGCGGAAGCGGCTCACGTACGTCGTGCCGTGCTCGACGAACACGTCGCGCAGATCGGGCACGAGCATGCGGCGCGCGAGCAGCTGGCGATCGTCGGCTGCGAGCGTGACGAGCTCACCGCCCGCGCATGCGATCGCCATCGCATCGCGCGCCTCGTCGTGCGCGATGCCCCGCGGATTGGGGCACACGCCGACGATCGACGACAGCTCGCCGCTCCGCGGATCGATCGTTGCGAGCTGACCGGTGCCGCGCAGCGTCACGTGCACGCGACCGGCGGCATCTTCGGCGGCGCGAAACGGCCGCGCTCCGCTGGCGAGCGCGATCGTGGCGGTCTCCTGCAACGTCGCGAGATCGACGACGTGCACGACGTCGCGATCCGGATCCGATGCGATCGCGAACGCACCATCGCGGGTCACGAGCAGCGTGCCACCGGTGATCGGCGGCGGAGGTGTCGCCGCGCGCTCGACCGGCTGCGCCTCCACGGGACTGTCGCCACCCACGGGCTTCGTGAGCTCGACGTTGCATGCGAGCGCGACGAGGGCACACGACCAAGCGTGATGGTGCGACGGCATCTCGGGGTCCTTCCGTTTCGCCCTGATTCACTCCGCTCGCGCTGCGCAGTTTCCTAGCAACCCTGCGACGCGGTGGGCAGGCAGTCGCGTGTGCACACCTCGGCTGCGAAGCCGCCGGAGAGCTGAGGCATCGGCGTGCTGCCCTGCACGACGCTCGACAGCACGCCCACGACACAATCCTGCGTGACGCGCACGAGCCGGAGCGTGCCGCTGATCGGTTGCGTCCGCCTCTCGCCGTCTTGCACGAGCTCGAGATCGGGCGCGAACAGATCCGCGAAGTCGTGGATGCCGATCGAGGTCTCGTCGGGCGCGAGCGTCAGCGCGAAGCCCCACGTTGCGAGGTCGAGCGGATCTTGGCAATCGCCCATCGCACCGTCGCTGAGCCGCAGTCGGATCGTGCCGGCCTCGACCTCGCCGTCGGTGTCCTCGGTGCCGCCGATCGCGACGACGCTCCACGCCGAGCGCAGCTCGCCGATGTCGTAGATGTCGTCACCGAGCTCGCCGCAGCGCGTGAGCGCGGGCTCGGGGTAGTTGCCGGCGCCCGACATCGTGCCGCCGTCGACCTCGCCGAAGCTCGTCATGCTGGCCAACGACTCGAGCCCACTGGTGACCGTGGAGTCGCTCGGGTCGAGCGCACCGTGCTCGATGATGTCCGAGCCGCAGCCCAACAGGCCGACGCACAGCGCGCAGCAGAGAACGCGAGCAGCCACTGCCATGAACCACGCTGCCCGGCGCCACCGGTTTCCGCCGGCCTGCACTTTTTTCGTCGTGGTCGGTCAACCAACGCGACTCTGTTGCGTGGTTCGAGGTGGTGATCGCGATGCTCCTCGTGGCCGGCGCCCTCGCGGCCGGGCCGGCGCCCGCGCGTGTGCGGGTCGTGGCGGAGCGCGATGCCGTGTCGGACTGGCTGGTCGCGCGCCTGCTCGAGGAGGGCTTCACGGTCACCGGCGCCGGCGATGCAGGGATCGATCTGACGGTCGCGCGTGCGGATCGAACCTGGGCGCTCACCGCCGAAGGTGCGACCCGCGAGCAGCTCGCGGTGCCGATCGACGCCGACGACGGGGTCGCGCGGCTCGAGCTGTTGCACGTCGCGGTCGGTGCACTGGAATCGGTGCAGCCGCGCGTGCCCGAGCACGCCGCGGTGCGCACGTTCGCGATCGAGCTCGCGCCCGTGTTCGCGCCGATCCTCCACCACGCGATCGAGGCCGAGCTCGCGCACGCGGTGCTCGACAGCGGTGCTGCGCTCGCACCCACGCGCGCGTCGGCGAGCTTCGTGCTGTGTGCTGGTTTCGCCGACGGTGCCGTCGACGTCGCGGTGCGTGGCGCCGACGAGCCGTGTCCGGTGGCGGAGGCCAGCACTGCATCGGTGCGCGATCAAGCGGTCGAGGTCGTCGCGATCGCACTGCACGGCGCCGAGCCCGAGCCCGCGATCGCGACGCCCGCGAAGGACTCCGAGCGCGCGCCGCTCGACGAGCCCGAGCCGACGCCGAAGCCAGAGACATCACGGCGCACGTGGAGCGACGCGGGGTTGTACGTGCGCGGCGGTGCATCGCTCGGCGTGATCGGTCGCGTACGCACGCCCGATCCGGTGGTGGCCGCGTCGTTCTTCATCGGACGCGAGCCCGGCATCGCGGCGTGGCTCGACCTGCAGATCTGGCCCGAAGGACGCAGCCGCGATCTCTTCGTGCTCGAGGTGTTGCCCGCGGCGGGCATGCGCATCCGTGCGTGGAGCCGCGGACGCTTGTCGATCGACGTCGGCGGGTTGCTGGGGATCCAAGCGCACGGCTATCGCTTCGGCAGCGACGATCAACGGGCGACCGGCATCGCCTTCGACATGTCGGGTGAAGGTGCGATCGGTCTCGCAGTCCGACTCTGGCGGTCGCACGAGCTGTTGTTGTTGTTCCGTGGCGGTCGGAGCAGCCGCGATCGCCGACACCTGCTCGACGACGCGATCGTGTGGCGGCGATCTTCGTGGCGCATCGGCGCGACGATCGGAGTCACCTTCGGACGGGAGCTGCGGCGATGAGGAGCCGCGTCGCTCCGCACATGGTGACCGCGGTGGATGCGGTGGACGTACGCGAGCGCGTGCAGTGGCTGTACCGCCGTCATCGCGACGAGGTGTATCGACTCGCGTTGCGGTACGGGCGTGGCGATGCGACGTGGGCCGAAGACGTCACGCAGGACGTGTTCGTGTCGCTGTGCCGCAACGTGCATCGGCTCGGTGAGCTCGACGATCTCGGGGGATGGTTCTATCGCGTCACCCACAACCTGTGCCTGTCGAAGCTGCGGCGCGGCGGCGCGAAGGCGGCGATCCGGCGGTTGCTCGGGCAGCACAGCGATGTCGATGACTCGCGACGTGCGGAGCATCGCGCGGGTCTCTTGCACGTGCTCGCGATCGTCGACGGGCTCGAGCCGCGCCAACGGCTCGCGTTCTGCATGTACTACCTCGACGGGCGCGAGCAGGCGGAGATCGGCGAGATCCTCGGATGCTCGAAGGGCTACGTGTGCAAGCTGATCCAACGCGCACGCGCGTCGCTGGAAGCCGCGGGTTGGGAGGTCGGCGATGGCTGACGATCGCCGGCTGATCCCGCGGCTCGTCGCGGCCGAGCGCTCCCTGCAGGACGTGCGCGTGCCACCGAAAGCGGTGCGACGCATCGCCGATCGCATGACGCGCGAGCTCGATCGCGTGGGACGCACGCGCCGCTTCGCGTGGGTTCCGATGCTCACGTTCGTGGCCGGCGCGACGCTGGTGCTCGCGTTCCTCGCGGTGCTCCGCGACATCCGCGATGCCGGAGTACAGCCGCGGGAGCACGAGGTCGCGGTGCGCATCGCCGGGCCCGATTGCCACCATCGCTTGGCCGACGAAGGTGCGCTCGCGCTCAGCGGTGCGTGCGAAGTGAGCACGACGTCGCCGGCGATGCGCGTGCAGACCGTCGAAGGTGCGGAGCTCGACGTCGACGATCGCATCGTGCACATGCAGCGCGGCAGCGCGCTGTTCGACGTCGATCCGGTGGTCGGAGAACCCGTGCGCATCGTGGTGCCGGGCGGCACGATCGTCGTGGTGGGCACGCGATTCCGCGTCGTGGTGACCGGCGAAGGCGGCGAGGTCGATCTGTACGAAGGCAAGCTCGAGTTCCACGCGGACGACGGCAGTGTGTCGCCGATCGCCGCGGGGCAGCGGTTCGCGTTCGGTGGGATCGAAGCCGCACCGGTGCATGCCGCCGCGCCGGTGCGCTCGACTCCGCCGCCGGTGATCGAAGCCGCGCCGACGCCGGTGCAACGCGTCGATCGACCGCCGCCCCTGCGCGCCGATGCGATCATCGAAGAGGTGCAGCGATTGCGTCGCAGCGGCGACTATCCGCGCGCCGCACTGCGCCTCCGCGAGGCCCTGGGTCAGCGCTGGCCCAAGCGCACCGCCGAAGTGCTGAGCTACGAGCTCGGCACGATCCTCGCGCGTCACCTCGACGATCGCGAGGCCGCGTGCACGCATTGGCGCAAGCATCTGCAGCGCTTCACCACCACGCGCTACCGCGGGCAGATCGAGCGCTCGCTCGCGACGCTCGCGTGTCCGTGAGCCGCGGTAGCACTGGCGCAAGACGGGTTTGGACCCGATGACGGTCCCGTGCGTTAATCGGCGGACCATGGTCCGCGCCCGCGTGTCGCCGTTCATCGCCCTGCTCGCGATCGCGGGCTGTGCTCGCCACGAAGAGCGCCCGATCGAGCAGGCGAGCCCGCCCGCGAAGGTCGTCGATCCGGTCGCACCCACGGTGGTCGCGCCGCCCGAGCCCGATCGGCCGACCGTCGTGCGCCCCGCTCCGGCCGAAGTCGCGCTCGCGTGGGTGCGCGCGAACAGCTGCGCCGACGGTGGTCCACTCGCGCTCACCGCATCCGACGGCACCGGTCTGCGCCTGGTGTCGTTCGATGCGAAGGGCGTCGTCGAAGGTCCGCTCGCGTACACCGAGCTGAAGCTCGCGTTCGACAACCCCGAAGCGCGTCAGCTCGAAGGTCGCTTCTCGATCCAGCTCCCCGCAGGTGCTGCGCTCAGTCGCTTCGCGATGGCGATCGGCGACAAGTGGCAAGAAGGCGAGGTGGTCGAGCGCCAGGCCGCGCGCGTCGCCTACGAGGACTTCCTGCACCGCAAGCAGGATCCCGCGCTGCTCGAGAACGGCGCGGGCAATCGCTTCGAGGCGCGCGTGTTCCCGATCGCTCCCAACGCGCGCAAGGAGATCGTGATCGGTTGGTCGCAGGCGCTGCACTCGGTGAGCGAGCCGTACGTGCTGCCGGTGTGCGGTCTGCCGAAGCTCGACAAGCTCGACGTGAAGGTGCTCGTGCGCGCGCCCAACGACGGCGCGGAGGCGGTGCTGCACGAAGTCGAGCTGCACGAGCACGACTACACGCCGAAGATGGATCTCGAGCTGCGCACCGGCAATCGCCCGCCGCCGATCCTTCGCGCGGGCGATCTCGCGGTCGCGCGTGTCACTCCGATGATCTCGGCGGGCAGCGAGTCGCTCGACGAGCTCACGATCCTCTTCGACACCAGCGCCTCGCGTGCGCTCGACTTCAACGGGCAGGTCGATCGACTCGCAGCGCTCGTCGCCGAGCTGGCCAAGCGCAAGAGCGACACCGTGCTGAAGGTGATCGCGTTCGATCAGACCGCCGAGCAGATCTACGACGGCAACATCGCGCTCTTCGGTGCGCCGCAGGTCGAGGCGCTGCGCTTCCGCGGCGCGCTCGGAGCCAGCGATCTCGGCGTGGGCATCGGCGCGATCAGCAAGGCCACGCGCGTGCTCTACGTCGGTGACGGCGTGCTCACGGCCGGCGAGAGCGAGCGCGGCGAAGCGATCGCGCAGCTGAAGTCGCTGGCGGCGACGCGCGGCATCACGCGCTTCGACGCGCTCGTCGACGGCGGCCTGCAGGATCGGGCGCTGCTCGAGGATCTCGCGCGCGGCGAGCTCGAGCGCGACGGCATCGTGCTCGACGCACGCGTGAGCGTCGGCCAGCTCGCCGACAAGATCGAGCGACCGACGCGCTCGGGGCTGAAGGTCGCGGTCGATGGCGCGAGCTGGGTCTGGCCGCAGGTCGTCGACGGCGTGCAGCCCGGCGATGCGGTGCTGGTGTACGCGGAGCTACCGGCCGATTGCGCGCTGCAGGTCACAATCGGCGACGTCGCGATCACCGAAGAAGGTGCGCAGGTCGCCAGCGCGCCGCGGCAGCTGCTGCAGCGTGCACGTGCGCAGGCGAAGATCGAGGATCTCGGCGCACAGCTCGCTGCACTCGGCGCCGATGCAGCGAGCGGCAGCGGTGATCGCTTGCGCAGCGAGATCGTCACGCTCTCGACCTCGCAGCGCGTGTTGTCGGACTACACCGCGTTGCTCGTGCTCGAGACCGAGGACGACTATCGTCGCTTCGGCATCGAGCGCAGTGCGATGGCCGACGTGCTCACGGTCGGGAGCGCGGGCATCGAAGTGATCGCGCGCGGCGGCATCCCGGTCGCGACCAACGCGACGACACCGGAGCCGAAGGCCGACGAGAAGAACAAGGACAAGGAGCTGAGCGGCAAGCTCGACCCCGCGAGCGCGGCCGATGGTGGCGGCAACGTGGATGCGCGGATGCAGGCCGAAGCGCCCGCGCCCGGAGGCGCGCCCACGCCGACGACGCCCAGCCTCGATGCGCCGAGCGATGCGCCCGCACCCGAGCCTGCGCCGCGCGTCGTCGAAGAGTCGCGCCGCGCGTCGTCGAGCCCCGCACGTCCGCGTCCGCCGCATCGCATGGAGCGCGAAGACGACGCGCTGCCGCTCGAGGAGGAGGCCGCGCACGGACGTGGTGGTGGTGCGACGCCGCAGATCTCGGATCCCTACGACGGCGACATGAAAGCCGTGATGGCGGAGATCGCCGCGGGCAAGACCGATCGCGGGCTCGAGCTCGCGAAGGCGTGGCGCGAGCGTGCACCCGGTGACGTGCTCGCGCTCATCGGCCTCGGCAAAGCGCTCGAAGCGAAGGGCGACCTGCGCGGTGCGGCGCGTGCATATGGATCGATCATCGACCTGTTCCCGTCGCGCACCGATCTGCGCCGCATGGCCGGCGAGCACCTCGAGTCGCTCGGACCCGAGGGTGCACCGCTCGCGCTCGACACCTACGAGAAGGCGGTCGCGCAGCGGCCCGATCATCCCAGCAGCCATCGCCTCTACGCGTACGCGCTCTTGCGTGCGGGCAAGCACGAGGAAGCGTTCAACGCGATCATCGCGGGCCTCGATCGCGAGTATCCCGGTGGTCGCTTCGCCGAGGTGCAACGGATCCTCCGCGAGGATCTCGGGCTCATCGCCGCGGCCTGGCTCGCCACCGAGCCGTCGCGCGAGCCCACCATCGCGCGCGCCGTCGGTGAGCGCCACGCGAGCATCGACAACCGTGCGTCGATCCGCTTCGTGCTCAACTGGGAGACCGACGCCAACGACGTCGATCTGCACGTGTACGACGGCAAGAAGGGCCACGCGTTCTTCAGCAGCAAGGCGCTGCCGTCGGGCGGCGAGCTGTATGCCGACGTCACCACCGGCTACGGGCCGGAGTGCTTCACGATCCCCGACAAGGCCAGCGCGTTCCCGTACACGATCCAGGCCCACTACTACGCGCGCGGTCCGATGGGCTACGGCATGGGCAAGCTCGAGGTGATCGAGCACGACGGTGCGGGCCACCTCGTGTTCCGCGAGCAGCCCTTCGTGCTGATGAAGGACGACGCGTGGATCGATCTCGTGAAGCTCGACGAGCGCCCGTCGAAATCGAAGGGCGGCGACACGGCCCCCATCGAGCTGCGCCCCCGCATCAAGAGCACGCGCTAGTCACGGAGCGCGACGAAGCTGAAGCGCCACCCGGGCGTGTCGGTGCACGAGACCTCGACGTGCTCGACCGCGTGGCCGACCACGATCGCGAGGTCGCCGGCGCGACCGGTGCCGCGATCGAACACGACGTCGGCTTCACCGTCGTCGACGAAGGTGATCGCGAGCCGACGATCGCGCGTGCACGGATCGTGGCAGACGATGTGGCAGGGCTCGGGGTCCGGCGGCTCTTCTTCGCAGACCTCGTGCAGCAACACGAGATCGAGCGGTGCGAAGAAGTCGTGGGGCGGATGACCGCCGTCGTCGTCTTCACCGGGTAGCGAGTCGGCATCGAGCCCGGCCAGCACGATCTCGCCGTCCTTGCGCAGCGCGACGTAGACGTTCGACCAAAACGGCACGTCGATGTAGAGCGAGAGCTCGACGAAGTCACCGGTGGCGAGGTCGATGTCACCGATGTCCGAGACATCGAGCGTGTGCGCACCGTCGTCGCACGCGAGCCCGACATGCAGCGCGGGCCCGAAGTTGCCGACGAACGTCACGACGCACGACACGTCGAGCTCGGTGTGCTCGTGCTCGAAGCTCGGCATGCCGTCGACGAGCACGCCCGACTCGACGTCTTCCGGCTGCGGATCGCACACCGAGTCGGGACCGTCGGTGTCGGTCTCGGTGCCGTCGCTGCTGCTGTCGCTCGGATGGCCCGAGGTCGTCGAGGTGGCGCTGTCGGTCGCGGTGATCGACTCGATGGTGTCGATCGACGTCGAGACCGTGATCGTCGCCGGCAGCGTGTCGGTCCACGGCCAGTCCCCGGTGCCGGTGAAATCGTCGACCTCGATGTCCTTCGGGATGAAGCACCCGAAGGAGAGGATCGCGAGCAGCACTACGCCGAGACGTCCGACCATGAAGTAGCAATGACAGCTATTCTTGGTTTGTCGGTCAAGCTCCACGGGAGCCTTTCGATGCGCGGGCATAGCGCCGCCCGCCCCACCACCGAGCCTACAAACCCAGCGTCCCCTTCCGCCGTGCATGGCGACGGCGGCGACCGGCCTTCACGGCCCAGACGGCGATCACCTGCGCGCGACGTCGAATCTGCTGCGGGTGCGTGACAAGCTCGCCGCGATGCCCGACGTGATCGTGATCGGAGATGGCCCCGGAGGCCTCAGCGCTGCGCTCTTTCTCGCGAAGGCGGGCAAGCAAGTGGTGGTGTTCGGCCAGGACAAGACCGCGATGCACTGGGCGCTCTTGCGCAACTATCTCGGCATCGCGGAGATCCACGGCAGCGAGCTGCAGACGATCGGGCGCGCGCAGGTCACCGGCTTCGGGGGCACGCTCCGCGACGAGCGGATCGACAGCGTCGCGCTCGAGCACGGCACGTTCACGGTGATCACCGAAGGTGGCGAGTCGATCGCTGCGAAGTACCTCGTGTTGTCGGAGGGCAAGAGCCCGAAGCTCGCGACGATGTTGGGGCTACGGTTCGATCCCGAGACCGGGGTCGCCGCAGATCGCAATGGCCGCACCGAGGTAGACGGCGCGTACGTGGTCGGTCGGCTCGCGCGACCGGGTCGCAGCCAAGCGATCATCAGTGCAGGCGACGGCGCGGCGGTGGCGATCGACATCCTTTCGCGGGAAAAAGGCGAGAGCGTCACCGATTGGGACTCGCCGCCCGAGAGTTGATCGTTGCGAAGGCACATCGGTCGGCCCACCATCGATGGGGATGGGTCGATCGCTGTATGCGTTGTTCGGCAGTTTGCTCGCGGGATGCGGGCCGGTGGTGGGTGTAGCCGCTGGTACGGGCACGAGTGGCACGGGCGACGAAGGCCACGGCGATCCGAGTGCGACGACGCTGACGTCGACGACGATCGGCACGACCACGAGTGCCGGCGAGACCGGCACGACGGGCACGACGGGCATGGGCGAGGCCGAGGTCGACGACGGCGCAGAGAGCATCCTCTGGGATCACAACTGCTCGGATCGCATCTTCGTCGACGTCGTGGAGATCCCGCTGTCGTTGATCGCGGAGTGGATCGATCGCAACGGGCAGATCGACGAGCTGTACTGTGAAGACGCATGTCAGGCCGCGGACATCTACGGGAGCATCGTCGCGTGCAGCGTCGAGGATGTCGGCGGGTCGTCGGAGAGCGAGAGCTCGTCGGGATCGTCGAGCGGATCCTCGTCGAGCGGATCCTCGTCGGGCACCACCGGTGACGAGACCGTGCTGTTGCGCTGCGAGTGGATGAAGGGCTGCGGCATCGGACGCGGACACGACGTGGTGCGCTCGCGCGCGCGTGCACGCGGCGGCGATCCGATCGCGCGCTGGGCGGCCTGTGCCGCGCATGCCGAGGCGGCGTCGGTCGGTGCCTTCCTCGCGCTGCGACACGAGCTCGCGGCCCACGGTGCGCCGCGCGAGCTGTGCGAGCGCATGCTCGCGGCCGCGCGCGACGAGATCGGGCATGCGCGCGCGATGAGCCGCATCGCGGCGCAGCGGGGCGCGGTGCCGGAGCGCGCCCGCTTCGATCGCGTCGGTGTGCGCTCGTTGGAAGCGATCGCGATCGAGAACGCGATCGAAGGTTGCGTGCGCGAGACGTGGAGCGCGCTCGAAGCCTGCGCGCAGGCGCGCGAGGCCGCAGACTCGGAGATCCGCCGGGCGATGCGACGCATCGCGATCGACGAGACCCGTCACGCCGAGCTCGCCCACGATCTCGCCCGCTGGCTCGATGCGCAGCTCGACGATGCTGCACGTGCGCGCGTTCGTACGGCCCGCGACGCTGCGGTCGAGGAGCTGCTGGGCTCGCTGGCCGCGACGCCGCCCGACTCGCTGCAGCGGCTCGCGGGTCTGCCCGAAGCGGCGCGCGCCCGTCGACTCGCCGAAGGATTGCGTGCGCGACTGTGGAGCTGAACCGATGGAACGCCGATCGCTGCACGCGTTGTTCACCGGCCTGCTGCTCGGCTGCGGTCCGTCGGTGCACGTCGGCGATGGCGAAGGCACGGGCGGCTCGACCGGGACGACCACCTCGACGACGGGCGTTTCGGCGAGCACCACGACGACGGGCGTCGACGTGGACACCGGCACCACCGGCATGACGCCGATCTTCGACGTCGGTGCCGGGGACGGGCCGGTGATCTTCGACATGGGGATCCCGTGCGAGGAGCAGATCTTCATGGACGACGTGGACATCCCGTTGTCGACGATCGCGTCGTGGATCGACGACACCGGGCAGATCGCGGCGGAGAACTGCAGCGACGCGTGCCATGCCGCAGATCTCGGCGTGATCATCGTCGCGTGTCACGTCGAAGGTGCGATGGGAGGCTCGTCGTCGGGTGACGGCAGCTCGTCGTCGAGCGAGTCGGGGTCGACCACGGGCGATCCGATCGTCACGCTGCACTGCGAGTGGACGAACGACTGCATGCCCGCGGATGGGCGCGGTCATGCAGCGGTGCGCTCGACGGCACGCGCGCACGGCGACGACGTCGGTCGTTGGGTCGCCCTCGTTGCGCACGCCGAGGCGGCCTCGGTCGGAGCCTTCCTCGCGCTGCGGCACGAGCTGCGCGCCCACGATGCACCGCAGGAGCTCTGCGATCGTGCGCTCGCGGCCGCACGCGACGAAGTCGGTCACGCGCGCGCGATGGGGCGCATCGCGGCGCGTCGCGGCATCGCGACGACGCGCGCACGCTTCGCTCGCGCGCAGGTGCGCACGCTGGAGGCGATCGCGATCGAGAATGCCGTCGAAGGCTGTGTGCGCGAGACGTGGTGTGCGCTGCGTGCGATGGCCCAGTCCACGCGCGCGCGCGACCCGGAGCTGCGCCGTACGATGCAACGCATCGCGATCGACGAGACCCGCCACGCCGAGCTCGCCCACGATCTCGCACGCTGGCTCGAGCAGCAGCTCGACGACGCTGCGCGCGATCGCGTGCGAGCTGCACGCGACGCCGCCGTCGCGCAGCTGCTCGCGTCGCTCGCGACCCCACTGCCCGCGCGCATGCAACGAGACGCCGGTCTGCCGGATCCCGCGACGGCGCGCACCCTCGCCGAAGGCCTGCGCGCGACGCTGTGGAGCTGAGCCGCGTTCAATGCAGCGGGCGCGGGCCGAGTGCGCCGTGCTCGTTGCTGCCCCAGCACACCGCATCGCCGCGCTTGCGCGCCGCGCAGACGTGCTTGCGGCCGAGCGAGATCGCGATCGCGTCGTCGACCCCACGCACGACCACCGGAGCGTTGCGCGACGAGCCCGTGACGCCGGGCCCGAGCTGACCCGATCCGTTGCCGCCCCAGCACAGCACGCGTCCCGACGACTGCAGCGCGCAGCTGGTGTCGCCGCCCGCCGCGAGCTGGATCGCCTGCGGCACACCGGCGATCGCGACCGGCCGATCGCGTTTGCGATCGCGACCCGCGGCCGCGCCGAGCTGACCACCCGTGTTGTCCCCCCAACAGACGATGCCGCCACCTCTGCGCCGCGCACAGCTGTGCGCGATGCCGGCTGCGATGTCGACCGCATCGGTGACGCCGACGACTTCGCTCGCACGATAGCGACTGCCGCTCTTGCCGTCGCCGATCTCGCCTTCGGTGTTGCGGCCCCAACACAGCAGCTTGCCGGTGCGCGCGACGGCGCAGACATGATTGCCGCCGCACGCGATCGCGGTCGCATCGACGTCGGGGATCGTGCGCGGGGTCGGGAACACGCGCTGCGAATCGCTGCCGAGCTGACCGTTCTCCGCGTTGCCCCAACAGCGCACGCTGCCGTCGCGACCGCGCGCGCACGCGTGGTACTCGCCGGCGGAGATCTGCACGACGTCGCGCAGGCCGAACACCGACTGCGGTTGCACGCTGTAGATGCCCGGTCGTCCACCTTTGCCGCCGCCGAGCTGGCCGTCTTGGTCGTTGCCCCAACACACCACCGTGCCGCCCTTGCGACGCGCGCACGAGAAGTCGACGCCCACCGCGACCTCGACCGCGTCGGCGAGCCCGACCACGCGCACCGCATGCGAGCGATCCTCGCGCGAGCCGTCGCCGAGCTGGCCGTAGGTGTTCTTGCCCCAACAGAGCACCGTGCCGTCGTGCCGCGTCGCGCAGCTGTGCTGATCACGTGAAGCGATCTGCGTGATCGCGTCGACCGGCCGCGCTGGTTGATTCGGCTGCGTCGGCTTCGGCGTGGTGGGCGTCGTGGGCGGTGGTGTCTGCGGCGTGGTGGTGGGGCACCCGCACAGCAACGTCGCGATCACGCATCGTGCGAACGCACGCCAGCTCGTCACGCCGCGCAGCATAGCCGTCGGATCGCCGAAGTGCTAACGGTTGGGGACGATGCAGCGCGAGGTCGTCGTCGTCGGTGGAGGCACCATGGGGCTCGCGAGCGCGTGGGCACTCGCGCGCGCCGGCGTGCGCGTCACCGTGCTCGAGCGCTTCGCGCATCATCACGATCGCGGCAGCCACAGCGGCTACACGCGCATCATCCGGCAGGCGTACCACGAGGGCGAGAGTTACGTGCCGCTCGTGCGCGAGGCCGATCGCGAGTGGGTCGAGCTGGGCACGCGCACGCGCAAGGAGTTGCTCGTGCGCACCGGGATGATCGAGCTCGGCCCCGCGCACGATCCCGAGCTCGGCAAGTCGATCGCCGGTTGCGTGATGCACGGCGTCGAGCATCACCACCTCGAGCGCCGCGAGCTCATGCGCCGCTGGCCGTTCGTCGTGCCCGAAGATTGGTGCGGCTGGCTGACGCCGTCGGGCGGCTATCTGCGCGTGGGTCCGTGCTTCGATGCGCTGCGTGACGAAGCCGCGGCCGCGGGCGCGACGTTTCGCTACGGCGCACAGGTTCGCGCGATCGAGCGCGGCGAAAGGCGGCGCGTCATCATCGACGGCGAAGCACCGATCTCCGCCGACGCGATCGTGGTCACCGCCGGTGCGTGGCTGCCGACGCTGATGCCCGAGCTGATGCCCGGCAAGCTGCAGCGACTGCGTCGCGTGCTCACCTGGTGGACACCCGCACCGTCGGACGTCGACGTGCTCGCACGCCTGCCCGTGTGGGCTGCGTTCGATCCCGAAGGCTTCTTCTACGGCTTCCCCCACGGCGAGGACGGGCTCACCGGCTTGAAGATCGCGTGCCACACCACGCCGCTGCCGAGCGAAGCGGACACGCCCGTCGATCCCGACGCCGTCGATCGCGAGCTGCACGAGCGCGACGTCGCGCCGCTGCGCCGTTTCATCGCCGAGCGCTTCCCGATCGCCGGCACCCAGCTCGTCGCACACCGCGTCTGCCTCTACACGATCACGCCGAGCTGGGATTTCGTGATCGATCGCGATCCCGAAGATCCGCGCATCGTGATCGCCGGCGGCTTCTCCGGCCACGGCTTCAAGTTCGCGCCGGCGATCGGCCGGCTGGTGAAGGAGCTCGCGCTCGATCCCACCGTCGCGGCCCCGCCGAAGTTCGCGCTCGCGCGCCACCGTCCGAGCTGATCATGCTGATCGACAAGATCGCGACGCGCAGCGCCGGCATCGTGACCTACGGTGTGTCGCCACCGAAACGCGACGCGCCCGACGTCGCCGGCATCGCCGCGCGGCAGGTCGCACGGATCGCAGCGCTTCCGATCGACGGCGTCGTCGTCTACGACCTGCAAGACGAGCAGGAGCGCACCAGCGCACCGCGCATCTTCCCGTTCTTGCCGACGCGCGATCCCTCCGAGTGGGCGCACGACAGCCTCGCCGCGTTGCCCGTGCCCCGCATCGTCTATCGTTGTGTGCGCGACGACACCCCGCAGACGCTGGTCGCATGGCTCGACGCGCTGCGTCGACGACCCGATCCGTTCGCCGTGCTCGTGGGCGCGCCCGGTGGTCACGCAGCCATGTCGCTGCACGATGCATACGCGCTCGCGCGCGCGCATGCGCCGGAGGTGACGATCGGTGGCATCGCGATCGCCGAGCGTCACGCACGAAAGCTCGACGAGCACGAGCGCATCCTCGCGAAGTCGGCCGCGGGCTGCCGCTTCTTCGTGACGCAAGCGGTCTACGACATCACCTCGACCAAGTCGCTCATCTCCGACTACGCGCGCGCGTGCGCCGAGCCCCAGCCCATCATCCTCACCTTCGCGCCGTGCGGGTCCGCGAAGACGCTCGCGTTCATGAAGTGGCTCGGCATCGCGTTCCCGCGCTGGCTCGACAACGATCTGCGCCACGCCGCGGATCCACTCGCGACCTCCGTGCGGCTGTGCGAGCGCATCTTCGCCGAAGCCTGGGACTACGCGCGCGAGCAGGGCGTGCCGCTCGGCGTGAACATCGAGAGCGTGTCGATCCGCAGAGCGGAGATCGACGCCGCGACCGAGCTGTTGGCGCGCCTGCGCGCAGTGATGGTGTGAGTCGCGCCACGTGTCGAGATCGACCGTCGCGCACCTTTGCAGCCCTGCGGTGGAACCTGTCGCACCTGGGCTGGGACTAACCCCGAGCATGGCTGTCATCACCCGCCGCCGCTTCGTGCAGGCCGGCGCTTGCGTCGTCTCGGTGCCGTCCTTCCTGCTCGCCTGCGGCAGCACGCCGGCGAAGCGGGCCGCGATCGCGCCCGCGACCTCGCCCGCCGTTCCCCACGATCCATTCCTCGCGTGGTTCGGTGTCGACGAAGCGATGCTCCGTCGCGTGCTCGCCGAGCTCACCCGTCGCGGTGCCGACGACGCCGAGCTCTACTTCCAGCACACGCGCAGCAATTGGATCGGCTACGAGGACGGCATCGTCAATCAAGCGTATGCGTCGGTCGATCTCGGCGTGGGGTTGCGCGTCGTGATCGATGGCCAGGTCGGCTACGCGTACACCGAGGATCTCGGCGAGGCCGCGATGACCTCGGCCGCGCGCGCGGCCTCGGCGATCGCCCGCGGCAACGCGGTCGTGCCCCCGCAATCGTTCACGCCCGTGCAGCATCGCCAGCTCTACGAGGTCGAGGTGCCGTGGAGCGACGTCGGCGTCGATCAGAAGCTGCCGCTCGTGCGTCGCGCGGCCGAGCTCGCACATGCACGCGATCCTTCCGTGGAGAAGATCTCGGTGGGCTGGTCCGATGCGGACGAGCACGTGCTCATCGCGGATCTCCGCGGCAACCTCGTCACCGATCGTCGGCCTTCCGCGGGTCTTTCCCTGTATGTCACCGCGCGGCGCGGCAAAGCGGTGCAGAGCAACGGCTCGTCGCTGCGCGGTCGTCATGCGCTCGCGGCCTACGACGACGAGCGCCTGCAGAAGCTCGCGAAGGAAGCGGTCGATCGCACGCTGGTGTTGTTCGCCGCACGCAAGCCGCCCTCGGGCGAGCTGCCGGTCGTGCTCGCGGCCGGCGACAGCGGCATCCTGCTGCACGAAGCGATCGGCCACGGCATGGAGGCCGACTTCAACCGCAAGGGCGTGAGCCTCTTCGCCGATCGCCTGGGCAAGCCGGTCGCGCCCGACTTCGTCACGATCGTCGACGATGGGCAGATCGGCGAGCAGAACGGCGGCCTCGCGGTGGACGACGAAGGCACGCCCACCGAGCGCACCGTGTTGGTCGAGCGCGGCGTGCTCACCAACTATCTGCACGATCACATCAGCGCCAAGCACTACGCGCGCAAGTCGTCGACCGGCTCGGCGCGGCGCGAGTCGTTCCGCTATCCGCCGATGCCGCGCATGCGCTGCACGTTCATGGAGAACGGGCCGCACACGCGCGAGGAGATCATCGCATCGGTGCAGCGCGGCATCGTGGCGGAGACGTTCACCAACGGCGAGGTCGACATCGGTGGCGGCGACTTCACGTTCTACGTGAAGAACGGATGGTTGATCGAGCGCGGCAAGATCACCGCGCCGATTCGCGACTGCAACATCATCGGCAACGGGCCCGAGGCGTTGCAACGCGTCACGATGGCGGCGAACGACAGTCGACTCGACGATTCCGGTGGCACGTGCGGCAAGGACGGGCAGAGCGTGCCGGTGTCGCTGGGCTTGCCCACCGTGCTGGTCTCGCGGCTCACCGTGGGAGGCTCCGATGTCTGACGAGCTGCAGCGGCGCGCAGCCGCAGCCGTGGAGCTGGCGAAATCCGCGGGTGCCGACGACGTGTGGGCCACGGTCTATGCCGAGCGCAACACCGAATGCAGCACGCGCGACGGACAGCTCGAGCAGATGAGCGAGAACAGCTCGCGCTCGCTCGGACTCCGCTTGTGGGTGGATGGTCGCTACTCGAGCCACGACACCAACGATCTGCGCGAAGCGAACCTCCGTGCCTTCGTGCGCGATGCAGTGGCGCTGACGCGCGCGATCGAGCCCGATCCGTTGCGTCGCATGCCCGACCCCAAGCGCTTCGGCAGCGTCGACGTGCGCGCGCTGGATCTCGAGGACGTGTCGCTCGCGAAGCTCGATGTCGACGCGCGGCTCGAGCTGTGTCGCTCGATCGATGCGCGCGCATCGGGCAAGCCCGGCGTGATCTCGGCGAGCGCCCAGCTGATGGACGGACGCATCGAGCACGCGGTCGCGAGCTCGAACGGATTCACGGGCGGCTATGCGTCGACGTTCGTCGCGGCGATGGCCGCGGTGAGCATCGCCGACGGCGACGAGCGTCCCGAAGGCGGCATGAATGCCGCCGCACGTCACCGCGCCGACTTGCCGGAGCTGACCTGGATCGGCGATCAGGCGCTGGCCAACGCGCGCGCGCGCATCGGTGCGAAGCCCGGCAAGACCGGCAAGGGCATCATGCTCGTCGATCGCCGCGCCGCGGCCGATCTGGTCGCGATGTTGCTCGGGCCCGCGTCCGCGGACTCGCTGCAACAAGGTCGCTCGATGTGGGCCGAGCGCATCGGCAAGCGCGTGCTCGCGAAGGAGCTCGAGATCGTCGACGACCCGCTCATCCCTCGCGGACTGGGCTCGCGTCCGTTCGACGACGAAGGCGTGGCGGCGATGAAGCGCACGATCGTGTCGGGGGGAACGTTGCGCACGATCTTCGCCGGCTCGTACTACGCCGCGAAGCTCGGCGTCGAGCCGACTACCGAGTCGAACAGCAACCTCGTGCTCGTACCCGGCAAGGGCGACGTGCATGCGCTTGCCGCGAACATCCGCGACGGCATCTACGTCACCGGATGGCTCGGTGGCAACGCCGACGACACCACCGGCGATTTCTCGATGGGCATGATCGGCCATCGCATTCGCAAGGGCGAGATCGCGGAGCCGCTCGGCGAGATGAACGTGTCGGGCAACCTGCTGCAGCTCTTCGCGCACCTCGAAGCGATCGGCGACGACGTGTGGCGTTACAACTCGCTGCACACGCCGTCGCTCGTGTTCGATCGCGTCAGCTTCAGCGGTGCGTGAGCGCGGCGATCAGCCACTCGTACACCGGGCCCACCGGCGAAAACGGTGGGTTGCCGTGCAGGATGCCGTAGAGCTGCCAGTAACGCTCGACGCGGGCGTCGAAGAACGTCGCGATGCGGCTGCGTAGCGCGCTGCGTGTCGCGGCGTCGAGCGCAGCGAGCCCGAGTGCTGCGAGCACCGGCTGCGCCTCGGCGCTCGTGGGATCGATGCCGGCCGCACGCGCGCGTCCGACCTGCTCGAGCACCGCGGTGTGCTCGGGCATCGTCGGAGCATCGGGATCGCGCGGCGCCGAGCCGGCCTCCGCCATCTCGCGCACGCGCGCGACGAACGAGGGATCCGCGACGAGCGACGCGAGCTCGAGCCACGCATCGACGTGCGCATCGTCGGGATCGTCGGGCAACGCGTCGGGCAGCCGACACATCGTGTCGATGATGCGGCGACTCGGCCCTTCCTCCGGCAAGCCCTCGCAGATGCGCGCAGCGAAGTCGTCGACGATGCGCTGCCGTTCGGCAGCCGTGGCGGTGGCGAGTGCATGGACCATGGCCATTTCCTTCGTGTCGGTGGAGCGCCGCGCGACCGCGAGCAGCACGGATCGCTGCATGCGGAGCACGCCGAGCTGCGCGGTGATCGCTTCGGCGTGCGTGCGCGCGACGTCGGCGACGCTGCGTTGTCCACGAAGGATCGCGGTGATCGCCTCGTGTCCGAGCCCGAGCGCGCGCAACGTGCCGACGAGCTGCAGCCGTGCGAGCGCGGCTTCGTCATAGAGGCGATAGCCCGCCGCGGATCGCGATGCGACCGGAATCAGGCCCTCGTCGGACCAGAAACGCAGCGTTCGCACGGAGACGCCCGCGCGCTCCGCCAGCTCGCTGATAGTGAGCCGCCCGTTCGGCATGCCGTCATCCTGCACCCTCCAGCCGCTGGAAGGTCAAGGTACGATGGCGATCGTGGACGACAAGCTGGTCGACGAGGCGGTCGACAACCTGGTCTCGCAGTTCTCGTCGAACACCGACTTCCTGCGCGAGCTCGTGCAGAACAGCATCGACGCCGGCAGCTCCACGGTCGACGTGTGGATGGAGTGGATCCCGGGCCAAGGGGACGAGGGCGACGTCATCGCGGTGCACGTCGACGACTCCGGCGAAGGGATGACCAGCAAGATCATCGACGACCAGCTCACGCAGATCTACTCGTCGGAGAAAGAGGGCGACCTCACCAAGATCGGCAAGTTCGGCATCGGCTTCGTGTCGGTGTTCGCACCGAAGCCGAAGGCGGTGCTCGTGCACACCGGACGCGACGGCGAGTACTGGGAGGTGTGGTTCCACGAGGATCGCAGCTTCACGAAGACGAAGCTCGACGAGCCCGTGGAAGGCACGCGCATCACGTTGGTGCTGCCGGGCGATCGCGCGGCCTACGACGATTTCCTCGCGCGCGCCCGCGCGGCGCTGGTGCGTTGGTGCGCGCACTCGGAGGTCGAGATCACGTTCCACGATCGCTCGCCGATCGACGGGGTCGATCGCGGTGCCGAGTCGATCCGCAAGCCCTTCGCGGTCGATGGCGACTGCCCGGTGGTCGTCGAAGGCGCGGAGACCACCATCGCGCTCGCGTACACCACCACGCCGGAGTATGCGTTCTACAACCGTGGGCTCGCGCTGTTCGTGTCGCGCAGCGGCGGCGACGTGCTCGAGGCGCGCGCGCCCCGTTACGCGCGCATCGGCGTGAAGGTGAAGTCGCGCTGGCTCGAGCACACGCTCAGTCGCGAGACCGTGATCCACGACGAGAACCTCGAGCGCGCGCTCGGGCTGCTCGACGGCGCGGCCAACGGTGCGCTGCGTTCGGCACTGCTCACACGGCTCGGCGAGCTCGCGGCGAGCTCCACCTGGGGCCTGCGCGAGCAGGACGAGTACGAGCGTCTGCTCGCGCACCTCGCCGTCGAGCCGGCGTCGGCGATCATCGCGAGCGCCGACGCGAAGGTGCTGCGCACGATCGACGGTCGCGCCACCTCGCTCGCCGAGGTCGAGTCGCGCTGCGAAGAGTGGGTGTATCTCGCCGAGCGACCTTCGCGGCTCACCATGGCGCTCGCCGCCGAGCGCGTGCCGGTATTGCTCGGTGCGCGCCCGCGCGGTGGCGACGCGCAGCACGGTGCGATCGCGATGCTGGTCGTCGCGTACCTCGCGAGCCGCGACGACGCCGGCATCGTGCAGATGATCCGCGGCTTGTTCGGCGGCGCGAGCTCGGCGGCCCAGCGCGCGCTCGCACGGCTCTGTCACCCCGACGACGTGTTCGTCGGCATCCGCGTGAGCGATGCGCCCGATCGCGAGTTCGTCGCGCTCGCATCGGGCGCGAACCAGCTGCTCGATCGCATCGGCTCCGCGTACCGCGACATCGAGCTCGGCGCGATCGAAGGGCACGACGGTGCGCATCACTTCTGCGCGATCGGACGCAAGCTCGCGCCGCTCATGCCCGTGCCGGGCGGCGGCTATCGTCGTGGTCGGCTCGAGCAGCCGTCGGCGGTGATCGACCACGAGCACCCGCATCTGCTCGCGCTGCGTCGGCTGTGGGCCAAGCATCCCCGCCACGCCGCGTACGCGCTCGCGAAATCGCTGCTGCTCGCCGAGGATCGCATGCTCGATCGCGACCCCCGGCTCATCGAGCTCGCGGAGCGGCTGCCGATCGGAGCGGAAGCATGACCATCGACGAGGTCGTGGCGCGTAGCCGTCTCGCCGGCGGTTTCTCCGAGAAGAAGCGCTTCACCATCGCGCGCGGCCGCGCGATCGAGAAGCTGCGCCGCTTCGCGTTGCCCGACCCGCACGACTACGTGCTCGAGTTCGTGCAGGCGTCGGTGGCCAATGGCGCCGAGTGGATCGCGTTGTCGATCGAGAAGACCATGTGCTCGATCGCATACATCGGCGGTGGCCTGCGCGAGCACGAGCTCGCGTCGCTGTTCGACTTCCTGTTCGCCTCGAAGGATCGCGCTGACGTCGAGCACGTGCGCGCGTTGGCACTCGGCATCAACGCGGCGCTGCTCTTCGCGCCGCAACGCGTGGTGATCGAGTCCGGCGACGGCACGCTCGAGGGCACGCACCGCATGGTGCTGCAGCCCGCCGACAACCGCGTCGATCTCGGCAAGGCCGATCGCCCGCTGCGCGGCACGTTCATCTCGCTCGAGCAGATCGATCGCGCCGCGTTGCCGCACAAGGTCGAGTGGAGCGAGCACCCGCGCGAGGCGATGCGGCTCGAAGAGCGCTGCCTGTCCACGCCGATCCCGATCGTCGTCAACGGCGTCCCGCTGTTCGGGTTCAGCAGCCAGCGCACGCCCGCGCTGTTCGGCTTCCGCAAGGTGGTGTCGTTCGACGAAGGCGATCTCTACGGCACGATCGGCATCGATCCCGGCTTCGCGAACCCCGAGTTCAAGCTGCTCACGCGCGGCGTCGCGATCCAGAGCAAGGTGTACGAGCTGCTACCCGGGCACAAGACCGGCGGTGTCGTGTGCTTCGATCGCCTGCGCAAGACCGTCGACCACGCTGCGATCGTCGAGGACGAGCGGCTCGGCGAGCTGTGGCTGCGCTTGCGCCCGTACGCCGAGACGCTGATCGGTGCGAAGCAACGCGGCATCGCGTCGACGCATCCACTCGGTGAGCCGCCGCTGCCCGGTGCGGAGCTGTGTCGAGTCTTGCGCGAGCAGAAGCGCGTCGTGGTGGTGTCCGAGGCGACGCAGCCCGGCTCGCCCGAAGGTGCGCGTGCGGCCTCGATCGGACGCGCACTGCAGGCTCCGGTCTTGTGTGCACCCGACGATCAGTTCGATTGGTTGTACGCGCTGTCGGGTCGCACGGTGGGGCTCGTGCGTCCGGATCTCTCCGACGACGACGACCTCGTCTTCTACGGGCAAGCGCCCGCGGTGTTGCCGACGCGTCCGTGGGTCACCGCGCCGATCGAGCTGCCGCCGTGTCCGCTCGATCGCCTCGGCGCTGCGCTGGGTCGCGAAGGCGATGCGCTCGCCCAGCTCGCACGCGCACTCGGACACGCACCGATGCGGCTCGATCTCTACACGCCGCTGCATCCCGACGCGCGCTGGGGCCTCGACGTCGAGCTGCTCGTCACCGATCGCTCGGTGTGGCGTGGCGTGCTCGATCGCGACGCGGGTGGGCATCGCTTGGTCGCGCGGCTGCAGGACGCGGATCTCCGTGCGCTGCGCGAGCGTCACGCCGACGGCGCGACGTTGGCGGAGTCGATCGCCGAGATCGCGGCCGAGCTCGCCGACGACGCGATCGCGCAGGCGTGCTCACGTGCACTGGCCGATCGCGCCAAAGTGCAGCCCCGCACGCCGCAGTCGTGGCTCGCGTTGCAGGCGGTGCTGCGCAGCGTGGTGCCGCGGCTGCGCACCGACGATGGCGTGCCGTCGCTGGACTTCCTGCAGATCGGCGACGATCGCTGCGACCTGCTCACGTTGCCGCTCTTTCGCACGCACGCCGGCGACGCGATCCATCTGCAGGAGCTGCGCGCGCGCGCACGATCCACGTGGGGGATGGTGCTCGCCGCTCCGGCGGGCAAGTTCCCCAGCGATCTCGATCCGCGGCTCGTGCTCGAAGTCGACGACGACGAAGATCGCATGCTGCGGCTGTGGCTCGGTGCGGGCTATGTTCCGGTCGCCGGCGAGCCGAGCTTCGCCGACTTCCAAGGTGCGCGCGTGCTCGCGTTCACCCCGGGGTGTCGCGAGGTTCGCGGCGTGCCGTGGCTGCTCGGCGTCGGCGATGTTCCGGAACGCGATGCGGGCTCGTTGCGCATGATCGCGTCGACGTTGATCGCCCAGCTGCTACGCGAAACACGATCACCACAGGCGCAGCTACATCTGCAGTGGGCGGTCGCACGCTCGCTGGGCGACGAAGCGGTCACCGAGCTCTTCGCGGACCTACGCGTCTTCGTCGGTGACGACGGCACCGCCTGCAGCCTCCGCGATCTGATCGATGAGCACGGCCCGCGTCGCGTGGTGCTCGATCGCGAGCCGTGGCCGCGAGCCGATGCACCCGCGGGCGTGCCCCAGACCCTGCGTTGCGCACCTGCGATCGCGCGCGCGCTCGCAGAGCACCTGCCGATGCGTCCCGCGTTCGATGCCGACGTCGGCGTGCGCGAGCCTCCGGCGCAGGCGGGCCTGCTCGTCGCGGTCGAGCTCGACGACGAGCTCGCGCTCGGTCGCGTCGGCATCTCGCGTGGCAACCTGCCGCAGAGCATCCTCGTCGTCACGGCGGACGGCCGCAGCGCGACCGAGCTGCACGAGCTCGCGATGGAGTTCGGCGCGACCGGAGTCGTGCGCGTGCGCGGCGAGAGCGACGTCGCGCCCGAGCAGCTGCTCGCGCGCCTCCGTGCCGCGATCGTGGAAGCGGTCGATCGACTGCGCGAGCAAGTGTTCGCACGCGCGCTGGCCGACGCGGAACACGAGATCGCGCTCGGCCACCTGCTCGAGCTCGCGGTACGATCGGTGCGCATGGGCTGGAACGCGGACGGCACGCTCATGCCGCACGTCAGCGGCGGCACGGCCTCGGCGATCCTGCACATGCCGATCCTCGCGTCGAGCTGGGGCGGTCCGGTGGGGCCGTGGTGGGCGATCGTTCGCTTCGCGCGGCTGCACGCGGCCGGCGAGCGTGATCCGGTCGCGCGCATCATCGACGAGCTGGGCACGGCACCGTCGCCCACGGTGATCGCATGGATGCGACGTTGGCTCGATGCGGCGCGCG
>DASZPU010001103.1:0-6930 GCA_035550195.1 Nannocystaceae bacterium | reverse complement strand
AAGGCGAAGCCGTCGAGCTCGTCGATGTCGTCGATGCCGTGCGCGCCGCGTTGCCCGAAGCCGAGCGCGAGCGCGTGCACGCGGAGATCGACGGTGAGCCGATCGTGCGCGGCGATCCGGAGCTCCTGCGCGCGATGATCCACAACGCGATCGACAACGCGCTGAAGTTCTCGCGCGAGCGCGTCGATGTGCGCATCCACGGCGACGAACGAGTCGTGATCGACGTGATCGATCGCGGCCCCGGCATCCCCGCGAGCGAGCGCGATGCCGTGTTCGCCGCGTTCTACCGCCGCGCCGACACGCGCGGCACACCGGGCCACGGCATCGGGCTCGCGCTCATCGCCCACGTCGCCGCCGCGCACGACGGCCACGCGGAGCTCGTCGACGCGAAGCTCGGCGCGCACCTGCAGATCACGCTGCCGCGCTGGGCGGAGTGATCACTCGGGCGGACGCGCGGCCCGCAGGCGTGCGACCCAGCGATCGAAGTCCTCGACGCTGCTGCGGCGCAGGTCGATGTCGGCTTCGAGCGACTCGATCACGCGCCGCACCTCCGCGCGCGCACGATGCAATCGCGTCTTCACCGTGCCGCGGGGGATCTCGAGCAGCTCCGCGAGCTCCTCGGTCGACAGCTCCTCCCAGTAGTGCAGCTCGATCAACATCTGCAGCTCGAGCGGGATGCGTCGCAGCGCGCGCACGATGATGCGCTCCTCCTCGTTCGCCGCGAGCGCGGACGCGGGCGACGGCATGAGCTCGTCGGCGCAGCTCTGCCGCAGCTCGTCGTCGGCGGCTCGACGACCGCGCGTGCGCAGGAACATGAACAGCTGGTTGCGCGCGATCGTCAGCACGAAGCTGCGCATGCGGCTGCCCTCGCGGACGCGATCGCGGCTTTCGACCAGCGACAAGAACGTGCGCTGCGCGAGATCCTTCGCGACCACGTCGCCGACCTTGCTCGCGAAGAAACGAAACACGGTGACGAAGTAGCGCTCGAAGAGCTGTCCACCGGCATCGCTGTCGCCGGCGCGCCAACGTGCGAGCAGGGTCTCGTCCGGTTCTTCGCTCTCGTGCGCCATCACCGTCGTCGACTCGCACTATGGCATGTCGCGCTGCGAGCAGGCATCATCGCGTGGTGGAAGAGGTGGATCGCGACCTCGCACGCGCGGGGGAAGAGCTCGCCGCCGCGGCCATGGCAGCGCGCCTCGCCGTCTTCAATCGCGTCTTCGCACGCGAAGCTCCGCAGCCCCGCATCGCCGACCGCTATCGACTCTGCGAGGAGCTCGGTCGTGGTGGTCAGGGCGTGGTGTGGCGCGCGGTCGACGAGAGCCTGGGTCGCGAGGTCGCGATCAAGCTGGTGAACGTCGCGCGCCGTGTCTCGCACGAGTGGCTGCGGCGCGAGGCCAAGCTGCTGTCGCGCGTGTCGCATCCCCACGTCGTGACGGTGTTCGACGTCGGCGTATGCGATCTGCCCGAGGGTGCAGATGCGGTCTTCGTGGTGATGGAGCTGGTTCGTGGCGTGCCGTTCGACGTGTGGTGTGCCCGCGAAAGTCCTCGGCTCGATCGTTTGCTCGCGCTCATGGCCCAGGTCGCCGACGGCCTCGAGGCACTCCATGCCCGCGGCCTCGTGCACTGCGACGTGAAGCCCGCGAACATTCTCGTCGTCGGTGACGTCGCGAAGCTCGCGGACTTCGGGGTCGCGCATGCGACGCGCTCGCTGCTCGACGCGGTCACGGCCGACGATCGCATGGCCGCCTGGGCGAGCACGCTGTCGAACGAGACGCTGACGTCGGCGACGCGCTCGCGACAGCCGGTCGGCGGCACGCCGCTGTACATGGCGCCGGAGCAGCTCACCGGCGGACGCGTCGACGCGCGCACGGACGAGTATGCGTTCGCCGCGACGCTCTTCGAGGCGTGGTTCAAACGACTGCCGCACACCGCCGATCGTCGCGCCGCGTTGCTCGAAGCGAAGCTCGGGGGTGCGCCGCCGTGTCCACGCACCAGCGTCGGCGCGGCGGCCTACGGAGTGCTCGCGCGCTCGCTCGCCGCGGATCCGGCCCAGCGTCACGGCAGCGCCGCGACGATGCTCGATGCGTTGACGCGCGCGCGCGGACGTTCGCAGCAACGCGGCAAGCTGTTCGCGTTGGGTGGGCTCGCGCTGGTGCTCGGCGCGACGGTCTGGTCGATCGCGCCGGCCGACGCGTGCGACGACGCCGGTGTCACCGACGATCGCCACACGACCCAGCTCGACGACGTGCTCGCGCTCGGTGCCGACGACATCGCACGTCGACGCATCTCGGAGTCGATCGCACGGCTCGGCGATCACGCGCAGCGCACCGCGGAGCTGCGCGCGGAGATCTGTCGCGGCGACGCTCCCGACGCGCTCGCGCTGCGTTGTCTCGCGCGCGTCGATACGAGCCATCGCGCCGCGACGTCGGTGCTCGATCAGCTGCGCGCCAACGACCCCGACCACGTCGAGGCGGTGGTCGCCGAGCTCCCCGATCCGCAGGGTTGTCTCGACGGATCGCTCGAGACTCGGCTCGGCCCCGCGGCGCTCGACGCCGACGATCCGCAGACGGTGCAAGCCTGGGCGCTGCTCAGCTCGGCGCGCGCGGATGCTGCGGCCGGTCGCACCGACGCTGCGCTCGCGACACTCGCGGCGCTGCCCGACGTCGCGCACGCCGAGGAGCTGTTCGACGAAGTCGAGCTCACGCGCGCGCAGCTGCTGCGTCGCAGCGAACGGCACGACGAGAGCGAGGTGGCGTTTCGCGGCGTCTACGATCGTGCGACCGCGCGCGACGCGTCGCTATTGGCCGCTCGCGCGGCACGGGGTCTCGCGATCCTGCTCGGGCAGGAGCGCGGGCGCGTCGACGAAGGCTTGTCGTGGATCCGCCACGCGCACGTGCAGCTCGCGCGCACCGGCCATGCGAACGATCTCGAGGCCGATCTCGCGAGCGACGAAGCGATGATCCTCTTCGTCGACGGACGCTATCGCGATGCTCGGCCGTTGCTCGCGCACGCGCTGGAGCTCGCGGCGCGCCAAGGTCGTTCGCCGCGCGTGCGCGCCGAGCTGCGGGCGAACTTCGCGATCTCGCTGGCGGCCGACGGCGATCCCAGCGCGGTCGACGAGCTGACGGCGGTGAAGGCGGAGCTCGAAGCGGAGCTCGGCCCGCGCCATCCCGAAGTCATCGAGACCTGGGCGAACCTCGGCAACGCGCTCGGTCGGGCCGGTCGATACGTCGAGGCGCGCGCGCACCTCGAGCACGCGCTCGAGCTGCGCACCGAGCTCTACGGTGCGGACGCGGCGAAGAACGATCGCCTGCTGTTCTTGCTCGCCGAGCTCGACCGCGTCGAAGGCGATCTCGTGTCGGCGCATGCACGGCTCGAACAGGCGGCCGCACTGCGTGATCGCGTGCTGCCCCCCGACGATCCCGCGCGCGCGGGCGAGAGCCTCGAGCGGCTCGAGCTCCTGCTGCAGATCGGCGACCTCGATCGCGCCGAGCGACTCATCGCAATCACCGACGATCGCTTCGGCTCCGCGTTCGCGCCCACGCACATCTTCAACACGAGGTTGGAGCGCGCGCGTGGCATCGTCGCGATCCGTCGCGGTCGGCTCGCCGAAGGCAGCGCACGGATCGAACGGGCCGTGACCGCCGCGCGTGCCAACGGCAGCGACGGCGAGGAGCTGCTGCAGTGGATCGCCGAGGCGGCGATGGCCGAGGCCGAGCTCGGGCACACCGACGCCGTGCGCGAGCACCTCGCGCTGGCCGCGACCATTGCCGCGCGGCCGCACGAAGAAGTGCAAGCGAGCTTCGACGAGCTGCGCCGCGGGCTCGAGTCGCAGTGAGCACGTTCGCTCCAGCGCATGCGTGAACCGCAGGCGCCGTGCGGCACCTGTGGCCTTCGCCGCGATGAACACGTGGCGAAGGAACACTCCCTATGATCGAGCAAGAACAACCGCGACGCGGCCGAACGATCGGGCTCACGATCGCGATCTCTGCACTCGTCGCCGCGTGCGTCTCGGGCATCGACGACGAGGAAGCGGACGCCGACTTCCGCGACTGCGACGGCGCGGAGGAGTACATCGACGAGAACGGCGAAGAGGTGATCTGCATCTACACCGACGAGCCCGGTGACGGCGGCGGTGACGGTAGCGATCCGTGCTGGCAGTTCCCGTGGCTCTGCTATCCCGGCGGCGACGAGGGTGGTGACGAGTGGAGCGGCGATGGTGGTGGTGAAGCCGGCGGTGGCGGTGACGGTGGTGGCGACGACGGTGGCGAGACCTGCACGCAGTACGGCAACGACTGCACCACCGCGCAACGCTGCTGCGGCAGCAACGTGTGTGCGTACGGCGGTGAGCGTGACACGACGTGGTGTCAGCCGCTCGAGACCAGCGCGTGGACGGGCTCGTGCGTCACGGCGCGCACCGGCGCGGCCGTGTACAGAAACGGTTCGGTGTGCCGCCACATCAACGGCCAGGAGTTCAACTCGACCTGCTACAGCGTGCAGCAGCAGTCGTGCGTGATCGGCTACAACGGCGACTGCGGCAACGGCACGTACACGATCCAGCTCCGCGATCTCGCGCAGGCGGAACCCGGAACCTGCAAGGGGTGATCGTGCGGCTGCGGACGCTCGCGTGCGCGACGGTGACGATCCCCGCGTTGGTGATCGTTCCGCTCGCCGGGATCGACGGCGGCTTCCACTCCGCCGTCAAGCTCGGTGCGCTGCTCGTCATGGCGAGCCGCTTCGCGATCGCGGCACGCAGGTGCCGCGATCTCACCCTCGACGAGGCGTTGCTCGCGGCGTTCGCGTTGCTCGCGATCCTCTCGACGGGATCGCGACTCGCCGATGGCGCGGGCGCGATCGGCTGCGCGATCGCGTTGTTCGTGATCGTGCGGAGCACCCGCGTCTGCATGCGCGGACGCTGGGACCTCGTCGAAGACGCGGTCGCATGTGCAGCGGCCGTCACCGCGGGCATCGCGGTGCTCGAGCTCGTCGGCGTACGCCTGCCGTGGGCGGAGCTACGCCGGCCCGAGAGCACGATCGGCAACCGCAACCAGCTCGCCGGCTTGCTCGTCATCGCGTTGCCGGTGCTCGTCGGCGCGGTGATGCGACGGCGCAGCTTCGCGGCACCGATCACGGTGCTCGTCGTCACCGTCGTCGTGGCGACACACTGCCGCAGCGCGTATCTCGCTGCGCTCGTCGCCGTCGCGATCGCGGCCGTCCTATGGGTGATCCATCTCCGACGAACCGGCGCAGCGATCGATCGCATCGGCGTCGTCGCAGCGATCGTCGCGCTCGGCATCGTGCTCGGCGCGCTGCCGTGGCCGGGCGTGAGCTTCGATCCCTCCGTGCTCGACTCCGCCGCTCGCGTCTTCGAGTACGAATCGGGCTCGGGGCACGCGCGGCTCGTGCAGCACCAGCTCGGCTTCGCCGCGTTGGCCGACGATCCGCTCGCGTGGCTCACCGGATTCGGCGCGGGCAGCTGGGAGCGCGTGGCCGCGAGCCATGCGCACGACTTCGGCGGCCACGCGCCGAAGCTGACCAGCGGCGCGATGCCCAACTCGGATCTGCTGCGCATCCTGGTCGAGCAAGGCCTCGTCGGGCTCGCAGCGATCGCGGCCGTGGTCGTGTCGCAGCTGCGCCGCCCGGGCGACGACTTCGTTGCGCGCACCGCCGCGATCGCGAGCCTCGTCGCGGCGGTCGTGCTCGCGGCATTCGATCCCCAGCTCGTTCGTCCCGAGCGCATCGCGTTGCTCGGCGTCGTGCTCGGTGCCAGCGCTCGCTCGCCGCGCGTGGCCACGCTGCCACACCGCGCGGTCGAGGCGATCGTGATGGTGGCATGCGCGTTCGCGTGGCTCCGCGTCGCGTCCTATGCGGCATCGAGCCGCATCGGAGTCGGCGGAAGCACGCAGCGTTGGGAAGAGCGTCAAGCGCTCGCGCAGCAGCTCTTTCCGCGCGCATCGCTCGATGAACGGCGCGCAGTCGCGCTCGCACTGCGCGACCGCTGCGACGAGGCCGACGACTTACTGCGGCGCTTCCTCGCCACGCACCCGCATCACTGGGGCGCGCGCGTCGAGCTCGCGCAGTGCTTCGCACGCATCGGACGAACCGACGACGCGCGCCGGCTGTGGAACGACGCCGTCGCCGTCGAGCCGCACGTGCGCGAGCTGCTGGTCAGCGACGCGGGCAACCTTCGCTGAACGAACGCAGCTGCGCACCGCTCGCGCGCAGCTCGAGCTTCTCCATGAAGTCGGAGATCTCCACCTGCTCGACGCGCTCGTAGGCCTTCGCGTAGGCCGCGGCGTTGCGCTCCTCCTGCGCGACGCCCTGACGACAAGCCTGCTCGAGCGTCTCCGGTGCGGTGACGTCGTTGCGATCGCGCTCCGGCGGGATCTCGAGCTCGTGCTTCGTCATCAGCTTGCTGATCTTCTTCATCGCGCGCTTCTTCGCCCGCAACGCGCGCGCGAACGGCTGCGCGCGCCCGTGCCTCGCCACGATCGCACCGTAGCGCGCGACGCTCTGCCGCGTGGCCTCGAGCGCGTCGTCGAGCGCACGCTCGCCCATCGCTTTCGTGCGCTCGGCCTCGCGATCGTCGCGCGACTCGGTGAGCTTCGTCGTGGTCTCGTCGTCGAACGCACAGGTCTTCGCGAGCTTCGCCAGCGACTTCTGGGCGGCCTTGCGCGCGTCGTGCTTCGGCACCAGATCCAGGAACATCTGGTAGTGCTTCTGCGCCTTCTGGCAGTCACCGGCGAGCTCGGCCGACGTCGCGATGTTGTAGTTGAACAGGTGCTTGTCGGGCGCGAGCTTGTACGCGTACTCGAACTTCATCGTCGCGGTCGCGTAGTCCTTGGCGTCGAGCGCCTTCATCGCTTCGCCGTAGACCTTCTTGGCCTCGTCGAGATCGCCGGCCTGCACGACACGGGGTGCGCAGAGGCC
>DASZPU010001102.1:0-3813 GCA_035550195.1 Nannocystaceae bacterium | reverse complement strand
CGAGGGACACCGCGCTCGTGCTCGCCCCTCATGGGCGGGTCAGGGACATGCAGAGGTATCGCCGAGCTGCAGATCGCAGACGGCCTGGGCGAAGCCGAGCTCGAACGCGTCGCGCTTCACGGTGCCGTACGCGAGCGGCTGCAGATCGGCGGAGAGACCACCGATGCGGATCAAGAGCTCGTCTTCGGTGATGCCGAACTCCGCCGCGGCGAGCGGCAGATCGACGCTCTTCTGGTACCACTCGAACACGACGCCGATGGGCTCGGTGCCCGACGACACGCCCGCGGCCTCGACCGCCCACGCGTAGTTGTCGGCGTCGCTCTGCTGCAGCTCCGCGAAGACGTCCTGCTCGGGGTGGAGGTTCTCGACCGCTTGCTTCGTGTTGTCGTCGAACTCGAGGCTCGAGGTCACGTGCGCGCGCAGCTCGTCCTCGCGCAGGTTGATGCCGCCGTCGTGACAGCCCATGCACGAGCGCCCGTTCACCACGTTGCCGTCGGGCTCCGCGGGATCGCTGACGATCGCATCCGGGGCCTCGTCGAGACGCTCGCCGGCAGCGTTCACGATCATGTAGCCGTGCAGTCCGTTGGGCAGCGAGAAGATCACCTCGCTGCCGGCCTCCTGGAACGCGAGCGGGCTCGCGAAGAGGTTCTGTTCCGCCGCGTTGTCCGAGAAGTCGTAGCTCATCCACAGCGCACGATTGGCCGCGCCGGGGATCTCGTGGCGCTCGATGAGCCGGTTGTTCTCCGACACGCCCGAGTCGAGGAAGCCCGCGCGCGACACGTCGTCGGGATCGTTGTCGATCTCCTGGCTGATGTCGGCGTTGATGTTGACGCCGAGCTGCACCTGCAGATCGACGAGCGTCGTCGGCAGCCGCAGCAGATCGTGGTAGAGCGGTGGCGCGGTCGCGACGGCGGCGAGCCAGTCGGCGCGCAGGATCGGGATCGCTTCGCCGGTGAACCCCTGCACGTCGATCGCCTCTTCGCGGGTCAGCTCGATCGCGTAGGGGCTCTGCGACGCGAGGAACGACCACAAGCCCGCGTCCCACTCGTAGTCGCGCAGATCGACGCGGAAGATGGTCCCGTCGGCATCGATGGCCTTGGGCGGCACGATGTCGGTGCCCTGCGAGAGGCTGTTCATCGTCTTCGACAGCGCCTGGCGATACGGCTCGAGCTCGTCGCCGCAGATGCCCGCGTCGTAGAGATGGCTGAGCGTGAAGTAGCGGATGAACGGACGGTTCTCCTGCGAGACCTCGCTCGTGTCCGAGATGTCGCTGGAGATCGCCGCGAGCATGCCGTCGATGCCGATGCGGTGATCGGGCTCGCACGCCGCGGGGCCGGGCACCTCGGTGCACTGGTCGATCCACTGGCGCAGCACCTCGATCTCGCCGTCGGACGGGAACGAAGCCGCGGCCGGTGGCGGCATCTGTCCGCTCTCGACACGCGCGAACAATGGCGACGACGCCGAGTCGCCCGCGACCACCTTGCCTTCTTGCAGCAAGCGATCGGCATCGGTGACGTAGTCGAAGTTGCCCGCAGGATTCGCGCCGGGCTTGTGACAGCCCGCGCAATACGTCTGCAGCACCGTCAGCGCATCGACCTTCGTCTGATCGCAATCGGCCCCGGCCCCGTCGTCACCGCTCGACTCGGACTCGCCTTCACCGGCGTCGTCCCAGCCGCTATTGCCGATGCTGCCGCTGCCATTGCTCGAGCCCGCGTCGTCGCTGGTGTCGACCGGTGATTGTTGGATGTACGTGCACGCACTCGTCCCGATGAGCATCACGGCGGTTGCCGCGTGCAACTGCTTCGTCGTCCTCATTGTCCCGTCTCCCGTGTTCTGGCCGCGCGTCCCCCACCGACGCGCGGACGATCCCCGCACTCGTGCTACCCCCAAGAAACCAATGCGAAGGAAGAAGCTCTACCGCGCGCGCAGCAGCACCAACTTCTGCTGCGATCGCACGACGGGCGGAGGCGGGCCGAGAGGCGCGGGGGGGCCGAACGCGAGCCGTTGCTCGATCGCCGACCACATACGCCGCCTTTCCGTGCCATCGGGCCCGGGCTCGCGACGCGCGGCGCGGAGAAGCGCCGCGATCTCGTCGCTCACATCGTGCATTGCGCTCCTCGCGAAGCGTTCGACTCGAGCTCGCGCTCGATGCGACGCCGCGCGAGACGGAGTCGCGAGTAGACCGTGTTGAGCTTGATGCCGAGGATCTGTGCGGTCTCCGGACCGGACATCTGCTCGAGCTCGATCAACACGAACACTGCGCGCTGCTCGAGATCGAGTCCCGAGAGCAGGCTCTGCAGCCGGCCCGCGAGCTCGCGTGCACCGAGCTGTTCGTCCGCGGCGCTCGGTGCCGATGGGTCCCACGCCATCGGCTTCGGTCGCGCATCGCGATGACGACGACGGCGATCCTCCGCAGCGACGCGGAACGTGATCGCGTAGATCCAGGTCTTGAGCGAGGCGCGGCCCTCGAACTCGTGCAGCCGCTCCGACACGACGAGGAAGACGTCTTGCACAACGTCCTCGACGTGCTCGGCCGCGACACCCATGCGCCGCACGCATCGCCACACGTAGTGGCAGTACGCCGCGTAGATGCTCGCGAGCTGAGCACGCTCGCTCGCCACATCGTGGCGCGCATCGGTTTGTGCCGCGGTCATCACATCTTGTTGGTGACCGAAGCCCGTCCCTTCCGTCACCATCGCCGACACATCGGCGACCGCATACTCTGCCGCGATCGAGCTCAGCGCAGCGGTGTGATCGCGGCGCATGCACACCGCCGCGGATCGATCGATCGAGGACCCATCGTCTTGCATCGTTCTTCTCCCCCCGCTGACCAGACGAAGGGCCGAGCGGCCCGCCGCATACGTAATCCGAGATCCGCAAAAGAGCGCATCGCAGGGGCCCGCGGCTGTGAATTCGCGACTGGGCGCACAGGGCGCGATCGCGAAACGAAGAAGGCCGCGTCCCGGTGGGGCGCGGCCTTCGAGGCACGAGGATCGTGCGACCTTCAGCTGCAGAGATCGAAGCAGTCGAAGTTCGGGATGTCGAGCTCGAGACACTGCGCCTGCACGTCTTGGCAGAGATCTTGGAGCTCGAGCGCGACCTCGACTTCGACGCACTCTTGGAAATCGTCGAGGCAGAACGGATCGAACTGCGTGGGATCGTCGAGGCACTGTTGCAGGATCGGATCGCAGATCTCGCTGACCTGATCGTCGACGCCGCCTTCGTTCTCGTCCTCGCCGTCGTTTCCGGGATCCTCGGGATCCATGCCGTCGGCCGGATCGTTCGGTTCCTGGTCGGGATCGTCGCCGGGCAGGGCGTCCTCGTCCCCGCCGAATGGATCGTCCTGCGGTTCTTCCGCGAGGCAGACCTGTAGCGCCTCCGCGCAGTCGCTGATGCCGGCGTTGTCCTCGGTCGTGTCGAGGCAGTCACCGAACAGCGACATGCAGTCGTCGAGGTCGTCTTTGCGATCGGTGTACTCCTGCTGGAGATCGCCTGCGCGCCCGAGCCCGAATTGCTCGCCGTGCGCGCACGCGACCACCAGCAACATGCTGCTGATGATCGTTCGCCGTTTCATCGTCTCCCCTCGACCTTAGTGGTGGTCGAAGGGAGACCCGTCACACCGGTTGGTAGACGCAGTACGTTCCGGTGTGCACCGTAGCCTCGAGGTAGCGCGCGAGCGCGGCATCCTCGGCTCTGATGCGGCGCAACGCGTCCTTGATGCGACGCTGCACGTTGATGCGTGCACGCTCGACGTTGGATGCGGCCCGACGATCGCGACCGCCGAGGCCGACCGCGGCCGCGAGTTGCTCTGCG
>DASZPU010001101.1:0-2150 GCA_035550195.1 Nannocystaceae bacterium | reverse complement strand
GCACGTCGCTGAACTTCGTGGCCGCGGTCGTCACGTCGACGCCGAAGATCTGCGGCGTCGCACCGGACACCACGTCCGCGTCGTAGCCCGCGGCGATGCCGAAGTGATCGCCGAAGTCCTGCGAGTAGCTCACCTGCGGATGCACCACCGTGAGCTCGGTGTTCGGCGCGGGCTCGACGAAGTAAGTGACGGCGGCGCGCACCTGATCGTCGGCGGAAAGCCGCAGCGGCACCGCGCTCGCGAATGCGAACGCACCGGCGCACGCGAGCGTGCGCGCCCAGCCGACGCTCAATTGCAACCGCAGCCTCCCCCGGCCGTGCCGGTACCACCGGCCGCCCCTTCGCGGTTGCTCATGACGTGCGCATCGGAGCTGGCCTCGAGGCCGTCCGAGTCGAACTGCATGATCGGATCCGCGAGGTAGGCCTTCTCGCTGGGCAGCACGGCCCGCGCACAGCCCGACGCGAGGATCGCAGCCGCGATGAGAACGACGATCTCAGAACGTGAACGCCAGTGCACCGGAGTACTCCCTGAGCGAGGTTGCGTCGTCGGCTCGGAACAACACGTGATTACGGAAGTCGAAGCGGATGCCCACGCCGCGCTTGAAGATGATCCACACGCCGCCACCGGGGCTGAGCAGATAGCTCCACCGCGCGGACGACAGCGTGTCGACCTTGCCCTTCGTGTACACCGCACCCGCGCCGACGCTGATGAAGAACGTGAACGGGATGCTGGGGCTCAAGTAGAGATTGCCGGCGGCGCCCATCAAGCCGCGGCTGGTCTCGCGTCCCGCGGCCGGGCCCGCGTAGAGCTCGATGCCGGCGTTGGGCGAGAGGAACACCTGCGGTCGCACGAGGAACAGGCCCTCGCGTCCGAGCGCACCCGCGGACAGCGTGCCGCCGACGCGCGCGGTGAGCAGGTTCGGCGGACCGAGCACCTTCTCGCGCAGCTTGCGACCGAAGCGACGGAACGGCCCGACCTTCTCGTCGTCGCCGGTGCCGGTGGTCAGCACGAGGATCTGTTCGGACAGGATCCAACCGACGATGCCGCTGTCGAGCTGCACGCGCGTCCATCCGCCACGCTTGCCGCGCTCGATCATCCGCACGGTGTCGTCGCGATGCACGACGCCGATCGTGCGATAGCCGAAGCCCGCACCCGATCGCACCTCCGCGCTCTCCGACAGCACGCGCGCGATGGGGCCGGTGTGACGCACGCTGCTCGGCTCGGTGCTCGCGCTCTTGCGTTTCGCGTGCGCGTCGATCGACGTGAACGCAGCGCCGAGCACCAGCGCCGTCGCGAGCGTGCGTGCGCACGCGATCATGTGCCGCCGTCGAGCCACGCTTGGATGAGGTCGAGCTCGTCGCCGCCCGCGGGAAAGAGATTTCCGCCGCCGTGCTGGAGGGTGTTGCCGCCGGCCGGCTCCGAGTAGAGCGGCGCGAGCTCGGCGAGGTCGCAATCGTTGATCTGGGCCGAGGCCGCGCGAAAGTTCTCCTGCCACTCCTGCGGCCATGCGGAGAGCGGATCGGTCGCGAGCGGCATCAGCGTGCCGGACACGTCCTGCAGACGGAAGATGCTGTTCGCATCGGCGGCGCGGTGACAGCCGGCCTTCTCCGCGCAGCCGTGCTCTTCGATGTACTCGGGCACGATGTGCTCGACGTAGTACGACGCCGTCAACACGCAGCGGTTCGCGACGCCGACCTCCGGACCCGGATCGACGATCTCGCACGCACTCGCGACGAGCACGGTGACCAGCAGGCCGAGCGAGCGGGGCACGGCTCTCATCGTAACGTAGTGGAGGGCGCCCTTGCGCGGGGGCATGCGACCACACGAGGTCGTGGTAGCGTCCGCTCGATGCCCGATGCGAGCACGCTTCCCGCAGATGCTGCGGAGGCCCGCGCGCGACTTTCGCGAGCTTCGATTCCACCGCACATCCTCGAGGTGGCGAAGGTGCTGCAACGCGAAGGCCATGCGGCGGTGATGGTCGGCGGAGCGGTGCGCGACGTGCTGCTCGGATTGCCGGCGGCCGACTGGGATCTGGCGAGCTCGGCCTTGCCCGAAGAGGTGCAGAGGGCTTTCAAGCGCACGATCCCGACCGGCATCGAGCACGGCACCGTGACCGTGCTGGTGAAGAATCCTGCGGGTGGGCCCGCCAT
>DASZPU010001100.1:0-2929 GCA_035550195.1 Nannocystaceae bacterium | reverse complement strand
AGCGCGGCCAGCCGATCATCGCGCGCGCCCAGTAGCGCTGTCGTCCGGCCTCGCTGCCGGCGTACTCGGCGAAGCGGATCGGATTGCGTGCACGCGCGCGCGTGGCCGGCCCGCGATAGTCGGGGATGCCGGACTCGGTCGAGATGCCGGCGCCGGTGAGCACCGCGATGCGACGGTTCGCGAGCAACGCGACGAGCTCGTCGAGCATCAGAAGAGCACCAAGCGGCGCCAGCTCGCGCCGTCCCAGTAGAGGATCGTGGAGCTGTCGGAGTTGCCGAGGAACACGCCGCCGCCCATGCGTGCAGGGGCGCGCAGCGCAACCTTCGGCGATGCGCCGCGCTTGCGTGGCGCTCCCATCGCGAAGCCGTCGCCGACGATCTCCGCGACGCGCCAGCGCTCGAGCTCGAAGTCCGCTTCGATCTCGTCCCACGCGAGCTCGACGTCGTCGACGTAGACGTCGGTGTGGAGCTGGCGCATGCGTGCGTCGGCGCCGAGCAGCGACACTTCGCCGCGCGCCCACACCACCGCGATGCCGAGGTGACGCGTGTCGCGGGCACGCACGAGCAGCACGCGCTCGGGCGTGCCGTCGCCGTCGAAGTCGATGCGATGCTCGCACGCCGGCTTCGGTCCGAGCCCACACTCCTTGCGATGCGTGCGCAGCAGCGTGGCTTCGTCGGGCAGTCGCACGTCGAGTGGGAGCGCAGCGAGATCGGCGTCCACCGGCGGCGGCGTGACCCCGGTCGGATCCCGATCGGCCCGCGCCGAGGGCACGTCCGCCGCGGGCGTGGGCGCGGGCGTGGGCGTGGTCTCGGGCGCGGGCGTGGGTGCCGTCGCGACCGGAAGCACGGCCGCGAAGGTCGGTGCCGCCTCCGGCCGGCACGCAGTCACGCAGACCAACGCCGCGACGACGCTGCGCATGTCCTCAGCTCTTGTACTTCACGCTGCAGCCGTACGACGGCGTGCTCGCCGTCGCGACCGGCTTGCCCGCACGCACATCCGCGAGCGCGCTCGCGAGATAGTTGACGTACGCGCCACCGCCATCGACCTCGCCGATCGGTGCGTTGTCGATCGCACCCGCGTACACGAGCACGCCTTCGGTGTCGACGAGGAACACGTGCGGCGTCTTGGTCGCGCCGTAGATCTTGCCGACCGCGCCGCTCTCGTCGACGAGGATCGGATGCGACATGCCGAAGGTCTTCGCGCCTTCGCGGCTGTTGTCGGCGCCCGCACCTTGCTTGCCCGGTGCGCCCGAGTTGATCGCGAGCCACACGACGCCCTTCTCGACCTCCTGCGCCGCCATGTCCTTGAGCGGACCTTCGCCGTGCGCGTACTTCACGAACGGGCAGCCGGGGTTGAACCACTCCAACACCACGAGCTTGCCTTTGTGATCGGAGAGCTTGTGCGCCTTGCCGTCCGCGTCGGTGAGCTCGAACTCGGGCGCCGCCTTGCCGACCGCCGCGGGCTCGCTCGTCGCGACCGGCGTCGGCGTGGCCGTGCCGCCACCCTCCCTCGGCGTGCCGCTCTTCGCCGTCGCGCCGGCTTGCGCGGGTGCGGGCGACTCGTTGCTCTTCGAGGAGCTGCAGGCGACGAGCACGAGGGAGAGGGCGATCGCGGTGCGCTTCATGCCGCGCACGTTAGCACTCCTCTTCGCGCGGGTCTCAGCGCGCTGGGACGATCGCGGCTGCGCCCGCCGCGTCGCCGCGCGCCTCGGCGCGGACGAGCCCGTCCTTGGCGTGCGCGAGCGTGGCGTCGGCCTCGGCGCCCGCGCGCTGCCAGCCCTCGATCGCGGCTCTGAACGCGTCCTTTGCCGGGGCCCTGCGATCGAGCTCGAGCAGCGCATCACCGATCGTCACCTGCGTACGCGCGACCGCGATGTCGTCGTCACCGAGCAGCGCGCGCCGGATCGCCAGTGCGCGCGTGAGCCGAGGCAACGCCGCGCCCGGATCGCCGCGATCCAGATCCAGCTCGCCGAGCGTCGCGCTCGCGCGTGCGAGCGGCAACGTATCGCCGGTCGGCGAGAGGCGATCGATCGCTTCGGAGAGCAGCGCGCGTGCGGCCTCGGGATCGCCGGCGCGGACGAGCTCGTCGGCGAGTGCGAGCGTGGCGTCGGCCCGCGGTGCGACCCCGATCGCCGCACGCTCGATCGCGGCCGCGCGGCGATGCTCCGCGAGCGCGCGTGCATGATCGTCGATCCGCGCGAGCCCATCCGCGAAGCCGGTGCGCGCGACCGCGAGCGCGGGGTGATCCGCACCGCGCTCGCGCTCGAGCGCTGCGATCGCATCGGGGTAGGCGAGGGCGGCCTGCGCGGCATCGCCGGAAGCGAGCGCGCCCGCGGCCAGCTCGACCGCGAGCTCGGCGAGGAACAGCGCGCGCGATTCGTCGCTGGCCGCGAGCTCGCGCGCGCGCTCGCGTTGCGCACGTGCGCCCGCATGATCGCCGGTCGCTTCGAGCACGCGCGCGTGTGCACGCAGGAGCGGGATCCACAGCCGCGGGTCCGCGACGCCGCGCTCGAGCTCGACGCGTGCGAAGCCGATCCACGTGGTCGCGGCCGAGGTGTCGCCGCGCACCGACGCGAGCTCCACGTCGGCGAGCTGTAGCGCCGCACGAGCGGAGAGCTCGTCGTGCTCGGCATGGCGTGCGGCCAGGTAGGCATCGCGCGCGAGTCGCCGGGCATCCTCGTGATCGCCGTGCGCCCGCGCGAGCGCGGCGAGCTCGTGCAGCGCGGACGCACGCGCGCCATCGGCGAGACCACCGAGCTCGCGCAGCGCGGGCGCGACCTCGTCGGCATCGTGCAGCCGACCGCTGCGGCGCAGCGCGGCCGCGCGGCGCACGTGCTCGCGCAGCTCGGCCGCACCGCTCGGCTCGGGGCGCGCGAGCAAGGAGCCAGCATCGCTGCACGCCGTCGCGCCGGGCAGCTCCGCGATCGCAT
>DASZPU010001099.1:0-7172 GCA_035550195.1 Nannocystaceae bacterium | reverse complement strand
GTCCCACCATCCGAAGTCGCCCATCGCGATGCGTGCGGCGATCGCCAGCACCAGCATCGCGAACAGCAGGTGCACCGACGGACGACGCGCGAAGTATCCGACCGCGTCGCGCATCGACAGGTTGGGCGAGCGTGGATCGAGCACGCGCCCGGTGGAACCGAAACGGCTGACGACGACGGCGTTCACGATGCGCCTCCTGCTTGGCCTTCACCGTCGAGCGCACCCGATGCACGCAGCGCGGCGATGAGCTCGAACATGCGATGCGTGCCGTGCTCGAGCAGCGCGGACGCGACGTGCTTCGCCGACACGTCGTCGCCACGACCGACCGCTTCGGTGATGGCGCGGTAGCTCGCGACGTCGCGCAGCTCGTCGGCCATCACCTGCACGAGCGCCATGCGAACGGTGTCGTAGGTGGCGCGCAGCGTGTTGAACGCAAGCTCGTACGCGATGTTGTCGGAGCCGCGCACGAGCACGTCCCAGAAGCGCAGCGAGAGCTCTTGCAGCGCCGGCAGATCGTCGCTGCCGTGCGCGCGCTCGATCTCCGCGAGCACACCGCGGAGCTCGGCGATGACGGTCGCGTCGGCACGACGCGCGCACAGCCGCGCGATGTCGGGGGCGAGCGCGGCCCGGATCTCCATCACGCTGCGCGCGACCTCGAGGTCGACCGCACCGCCTTCGCGGAAGAGCATGTGCGTGAGCAGGTCGAGGCCCGCGGTGCGGCGGTAGTCGAGCACCTTGGTGCTGCCGCCCTGCGCGATCGCGATGAGGCCGGCCTGCGCGAGTCGGCGGAGCGCCTCGCGGAGCGCGCCGCGGTTGACCCCGAGGGTCTCGCAGAGCTCGCGCTCGGCCGGCAGCGCCACCCCCGGCGCCATGCGCCCGCGGACGATTTCGCGGCTGAGCTGCTCGAAGACCTCGTCCGAGAGGGTTCGCTTCGGAATGCGCTGCAGGGGCATCACTGGAGTTATGCCATCCGCTCATGCGATGGTCAACTGGTCTTACCAGTGAGGAATCGCGGGCCGGCGGGGACGCCGGGCGACCAAGGCGGGCCCGGCCTCTATCCTGTCGCCGCATATGAAGGATCCGCGGCCCCAGCCGATCCGGCGCGAGGACTATCGACCCCCCGGCTTCCTCATCGACGCGGTCGATCTCGAGGTCGAGCTCGGCGAGGAGGTGACGCGCGTCGTCGCGTCGCTGAAGGTGCGGCGCAATCCTGCGGTGCCCCGTGTCGCGGATCTGCGGCTGCACGGCGAGCGACTGCGCTTGATCGGCGTCGAGCTCGACGACGTCGCGCTGCCCGACGCGCGCTACCGCGTCGAGCCCGACGCGCTCGTCGTCGTCGACGTGCCCGACGCATTCGTGTTGCGCACGGTTGTCGAGATCGAGCCGCAGAACAACACCGAGCTCACCGGCCTCTATCGCACCGGCTCGGGCTTCTGCACGCAGTGCGAAGCGGAGGGCTTCCGTCGCATCACGTACTTCCTCGATCGCCCCGACGTGATGGCGCTCTACACCACCACGATCATCGCGGACGCGTCGCGCTATCCGGTGTTGCTCAGCAACGGCAATCGCATCGAGTCCACCGTGTTGCCCGACGGGCGCACGCGCGTGCGTTGGCAAGATCCGTTTCCCAAGCCCAGCTACCTCTTCGCGCTGGTCGCCGCCGATCTGCGCTGCAAGGCCGGCACGTTCACCACGCGCTCGGGTCGCGTGGTGCGGCTCGAAGTCTGGGTCGAGCCGCCGCACGTCGACGCGTGCGACCACGCCGTGCGCTCGCTGCAGCGCGCGATGAAGTGGGACGAGGACACCTTCGGCCTCGAGTACGACCTCGACATCTACATGATCGTCGCGGTCGGCGACTTCAACATGGGCGCGATGGAGAACAAGGGCCTCAACGTCTTCAACGCGAAGTACGTGCTGGCCCGCCCCGAGACCGCCACCGACGACGATTACGAGGACATCGAAGGCGTCATCGCCCACGAGTACTTCCACAACTGGACCGGCAACCGCGTCACCTGCCGCGACTGGTTCCAGCTCACCTTGAAGGAAGGGCTCACGGTCTTCCGCGACGAGCAGTTCACCGCCGACATGACCTCGCGCGCGGTGAAGCGCATCGCCGACGTGGTCACGCTTCGCACCGCGCAGTTCGCCGAGGATCAGTCACCGACGGCGCATCCGATCCGACCCGAGTCGTACATCGAGATGAACAACTTCTACACCGTCACGGTGTACAACAAGGGCGCCGAGGTCGTGCGGATGATGCACACGCTCCTCGGCGAGGCCGGCTTCCGTCGCGGCATGGATCTCTACTTCCAGCGCCACGACGGGCAGGCGGTCACGTGCGACGACTTCCGCATCGCGCTCGCCGATGCGAACGGGGCCGACCTCGCGCAGTTCGAGAACTGGTATCTGCAGGCGGGCACGCCGATCGTCGAGGTCGACGCGAGCCACGACGCGAAGGCGGAGCGCTACACGTTGGTGCTGCGCCAGCGCGCGCCGGTGAACGCCGACGAAGGCGCGTGGCGGCCGATGCATGTGCCGATCGCGGTGGGCCTGCTCGGGCCCGATGGTCGCGATCTGCCGATTGCGATCGCGAGCGGCCCCGCGACGGTGCGCGGCACGACGGCGCTGGTCGAGCTGCGCGACGCCCAGACGCGCGTCGTGTTCGAGCACGTCGCGGCACCGCCGGTGCCGTCGCTGCTGCGCAACTTCTCCGCGCCGGTGAAGCTCCGCTTCGAGCGCAGCACCGAAGAGCTCGCGTTCATCATGGCCCACGACGCCGACGCGTTCAGCCGCTGGGATGCGGCTCAGACGCTCGGCGAGGCCACGATCGCCGCGCTCGTGCGCGAGCGTGCCGCGGGGCGGCCGCTGGCGATCGACGAACGCTTCATCGCGGCATTCGGTCGGCTCGTGGTCGATCCCGGGCTCGACGGCTCGTTGCGCGCGCTGATGATGACGCTGCCCGACGAGCGCGTGCTCGCCCAGCACGCCACGGTCGTCGACGTCGACGGCATCCACGACGCGCGCCAGCTCGTCCTCGGCAAGCTCGCGGCCGCACACACGAACGCGCTGCGCGAGCTGTACGAGCGCGAGCGTCCGCGCGGTGCGTACGACAACTCCCAGCGATCGATCGCGTCGCGACGCGCACGAAATGCGGCGCTGCGCTACCTCGTCGCGGGCGGTGGCGCCGACGCGTGCGAGCTCGCGCTCGCGCAGTTCCGCACGGGCGACAACATGACCGACGTGCAGGCCGCGTTGCAGTCGCTGGTCGACTGCGAAGGCGACGTGGCCGACGCACCGCTGCAGGAGTTCTACGCGCGCTGGCGGCACGACGCGCTCGTGCTCGACAAGTGGTTCGCCGCGCAGGCGGTGTCGATCCGCAAGGACACGCTCGCGCGCGTCACCGCGCTGCGCAACCATCCCGACTTCAACCTGAAGAACCCGAACCGCGTGCGCGCGCTGCTGGGCAGCTTCTCGGTGCGCAATCAGGTGCGCTTCCACGAGCGCAGCGGCGCGGGCTATCGCTTGCTCGCCGACGCGGTGCTCGAGCTCGACGCGATCAACCCACAGGTCGCCGCGCGCTTGGTGGGGCCGTTCGTGCAGTGGCGCCGGCTCGACGACGCGCGCAGCGAAGCGATGCGGACCGAGCTCGCCCGCATCGTCGCGCGCCCGCAGCTCTCGCGGGACGTGTTCGAGCTGGCCAGCAAAGCCCTCGCCGACTGACGTAGGCGGCGCCGCTTGCCGCCGGCCGTCCCCTCGATCACGATAGTGGGGTTGGTCGTGCGTTGGATACTCGTAGGCTCGTGGCTCGCGCTGGGCTGCGGCACCGCGAAAGTCGTCGACGACGAGAGCTCCGAGTCGTCGCCGAGCGACAGCGGCGATCCGTCGAGCGGCGACGACGCGAGCACCGGTGAGCCGGTGGTCGGTTGGTTCGACATCGGCTGGGGCGACACCGAGTGGCACACGCTCGACGAGGGCGGGATCCTGAAGGTGGTGTGGGGCGGGCAAGGAGCCGCGATGTTCCCGATGCCGATCCGCGGTGCCGAGTTCGTGCTGCCCGATCCCCCCGACGACTACACCTCCGAGCTCGCGCCGCTGCTCGATCTGCAGCTCGACATCGAAGGCCACAACGACGGCGTCGGCGGGCACTTCAAGCGCATCGCGAACTATCCCATCACGTTCGAGATCCAGCCCGATGGCAGCTACGAGTACATCTACCTCGCGGTGCTGCTGCCCGACGAGATCGACCCCGCGATCCTCGATGGGTTGCCCGGCCACCTCGAGGTGCAGCTGCGGCCGTACGGTTCCGCGCCGCTGTCGATCTCACGCGATCTGGTGATCGCGGACGCCGACCCGCCGCAGTAGAATCCTCGCCCATGCGGCGACTCGGCTTGGCGTGTGTGCTCGCGGTGGCGTGCAGCGACGATGGTGTGCCGGCGGCCGACAGTGGCGGCAGCGGCGGAACGAGCGGCACCACGATCGATGGCACCGTGCCGCAGACCACCGGCGCAGAGGTGACGACCGTCGACAGCTCGGTGAGCGGGGTCGAGTCGACCGGGGGCAGCGACGACAGCGGGCTGGACGGCACCACCGGTGCGCCACCGATGGGCAGCGCAGGCTGTGGCATGGCCGCGACCGCCGGTGCGACGCCGCTGCAGATCGACGTGAACGGCACGATGCGCGAGTACACGTTGGTCGTGCCCGAGGGCTACGACGCGAGCACGCCGTATCCGCTCGTCTTCGCGTGGCACGGCCTCGGCAGCAACGGCGAGCAGGCGCGACTCTACTTCCAGATCGAGCAAGCGTCGGAAGGCGCGGCGATCCTCATCTACCCCGACGGCCTGCCGCTCGAGTCGATGGGCGGACAGACCGGCTGGGATCTCGCGCCCGAAGGCGTCGACGTGCAGTTCTTCGATGCGATGCTCGCCGCCACGACCAGCACGCTGTGTATCGACGAAGCGCGCGTGTTCTCGGCCGGCCACAGCTTCGGCGGCTACATCAGCAACGCGCTGGGCTGCTTCCGTGCGTCGGTGTTGCGCGCGATCGGTCCGGTCGCCGGCGGTCCACCGTTCGGCGAGTGCGAGGCCGACGAGCGCGTCGCCGCGATCATGATCCACGGTAGCCTCGACATGGTGGTGCCGATCGAGCAAGGCGTCGCCGCGCGCGACAACGTGCTCGCACGCAACGGCTGTGCGGACACTACGATGCCGCACGACCCCGCGCCGTGCGCTGCGTACGACGGCTGCATGCCCGGCTACGACGTGTGGTGGTGCGAGCACGACATCGCCGACTTCTCGGGTCACACGTGGCCGCCGTTCGCCGGCTCGGGCATCTGGGGCTTCTTCGCCGCGCTGCCGCCCGAGTGAATCAGCGACCGCGCGCGAGTGCGTGCACGATGGCGTCGGCGTAGCGCTCGAGCTCCCACTCGTCGAGCAGGCCGGATGCGACGAGCGCATCGCGGTCCTTCGGATCCTGCTCCGCGAGCGCGAGCATCGCGTCCTTGCCGAGGATGATGTCGGGCTCGAGGCCGCGCGCGTTGGCCTGGTCGCGTCGCCAGCTGCGGAGCGCGTCGAAGCGCTGGGTGAAGGCGCGATCGGGGCGCGGCGGCGGGCTCGGCCATGCGGGCTCGGGGCCGTCGATCGCAGCGGCGATCGCCGATGCGATGGTGGTCGCGTAACGGTGCGCGGCCGGGCCGCCGACGCCACGCGTGCGCGCGACCTCTCGGGGATCGATCGGGCGCGTGGTCGCGAGCTCGCGCAGCACGTCGTTCCCGAGCACGCGGTACGGCGCGCGGTCGAGCTGCTCGGCGATCTCCTCGCGCAGGATCCACAGCGCGCGCAGCACTGCGCGACCTTCCGGCGGCAGCTTGCGGGCGCCGTCGATCTTCACCCAACCCTCGGTGTCGAACACCTTCGCACGCGGACGCAGTCGCTCGAGCCGCGCGCACGCGTGCAGGACGTCGTCGAGCCGATCGAGCGCGGCGAGCTCGGCGATCTGTTGCTCGCGCAGCTCGAGCAGGAAGCGCGTGTCGGCGCGTGCGTACGCGAGCGCTTCGGCGGGCAGTGGTCGCCGCGACCAGTCGTGTCGCTGCCAACGCTTGTCGGCCGCGTGCCCGAAGCGCTCCGCGAGGATCTCGCCGAGCCCCGAGCGCGGCCAACCCAACGCGCGCGCGGCCAACATCGTGTCGAAGACGCCGCGCACCGGCAGCGCGAAGCTGCGCGCGAGCGCGAGGATGTCGTTGTCCGCGGCGTGCATGACCTTCACGACGCGCGGGTCGGCGAACAGCGTGGCGAGCCCGGCCGGATCGACCGCGAGCGGATCGATCACCGCGTCGTGCCCGGGCATCGACAGCTGCACGAGGCAGACACGCTCGTGATACGCGTGCATGCCGTTGCTCTCGGTATCGAGCGCGATGGCGGGGCCATCGGAGGCGCGCGTGACCAGCTCTGCGAGCGCGCGCTCGTCGTCGATCCAGTGCTCCTGTGTCATCGGCAGCGTCTCATCGAGTAGCACGCATTCGCGTGCTCGGGCATGATGCTCGGCGATGCCCGGCACGCCGCCGCCACGCTCGCTCGACGACGTGGCCGGCGTGAGCGGAGCCGCGGCGGGGCAGGTGGAAACGCGGCTGCTGCCGCCGGGGCGTCGCGGTGGAACGATCCGTGACGACGACGCCGTGCTCGTCGATCGTCTCGATCCCGAGGAGCCCGAGCAGGAGGCGTGGCACGCCCGCGGCGAGCGCTTCGGTCGCTACGTGCTGCTCGATCCGATCGGCTCCGGCGGCATGGGCATGGTGTACGCCGCCTACGATCCCGAGCTCGATCGTCGCGTCGCGCTCAAGCTGCTGCGCCGCTCCGCCGACGACGGCAGCTCGCTCGGTCGCGCGCGATTGCTGCGCGAGGCGCAGGCGATGGCGAAGGTCTCGCACCCCAACGTCATCACCGTGTTCGACGTGGGCTCGCTCGGTGATCGCGTCTTCGTCGCGATGGAGCTGATCGTCGGCAAGGATCTACGCGCGTGGTTGGGCGAGCGCGCGCGCAAGCTCGACGAAGTCCTCGCGGTGTTCGTGCAAGCCGGGCGCGGGCTCGCGGCCGCACACGCGGCGGGGCTCATCCATCGCGACTTCAAGCCCGGCAACGTGCTCGTGGGTGACGACGGGGTCGTGCGCGTCGCCGACT
>DASZPU010001098.1:0-4136 GCA_035550195.1 Nannocystaceae bacterium | reverse complement strand
TCGCGGTGCCGGGCGCCACGACGCGCACGCTCGTGAAGCCGAGCGCGCGCGCAGCCCAGGCCACCAGCTCGTCGGAGGTGACGACCACGCTGTCGGGGTCGAGCTGCGCGAGCCGATCGAGGCTCGCGACGTCGAAGTGATCGGGATGGCGGTGCGACACCAGCACGAAGTCCGCCCGCAACGCCGCGGCGTCGACCTCGCGGCGCGGCACCACCTCGAACACGCCGCAGTGGTGCGTGGCCGCGAGCAGCGGGTCGGTGAGCAGCCGCAGGCCCGCGGCTTCGCACAGCCACATCGCGTGCCCGAGGTAGCAGAGCTCCATGCCGGCCGCGCAGCATACCGCCGCGCTCGCGCGGGGGCGATGCACGCGATATCCTGGCGGCGGTGGAACGTCCGCGCCGGTACGCGCTCGCAGTCGAGCTCACCAGTCACTGCAACCAGCGCTGCACCTACTGCTACAACGCGTGGCGCGAGGACAACGGCCGCGAGGTCGGAGCGCTCGCGAGTGACGATCTCTGCGCGCTGCTCGATCGGGCGCTCACCGAGGTCGAGTTCGATCACGTCACGCTCACCGGCGGCGAGCCGTTCGTGCGCCCCGACATCTTCCGCGTGCTCGACGTGTGCAAGCGCCACGGCGTCGGCATCCAGATGATCAGCAACGGCGGGCTCGTCACCGACGAGCTCGCGGCCCGGCTCGCGCCCTACCGCATCCGCTGCATCCAAGTCACGCTCGACGGGCCCACCAAGGAAGTGCACGAGGCCCACGTGCAGGGCGAGCACTTCGACGCGACGATCGCCGGCATCAAGTCGTTGCGTCGCCACGGCGTGCGCGTGGTCGGTTGCGTCGTGGTCACGCGCAAGAACGCGGCGCTGGTCGGCGAGATCCTCGATCTGTTCCACTCGTTGGACGTCGAGATCGTCGCGCTCTCGCGCTTCTCACCGGCCGGCTACGCGGCGCGTCACGCCGCCGAGCTGCTGCCGTCGCGCAGCGACATCGTGGTCGCGCTCGGCCACGGCGAAGCGCGCGGTGCGAGCCTCGGCATGGACCTGCAGGTCACGATGCCGGTGCCGCCCTGCGTCATCGAGCACCGCGACTACCCGCACGTGAAGTTCGGTGCGTGTCCGATCGGCACCGAGATGCAGGAGTTCTCGCTGGGCCCGCGGGGCGAGCTGCGCTCGTGCACGCTGCACACCGAGACGCTCGGCGACACGCGCACGCAATCGTTCGCGGAGCTCGTCACCGCGCCCGCGTTGTCGGCCTACCGCGACACCACGCCGGAGTTCTGCGCGCCGTGTCACCACCGCAAGGGCTGTCTGGGCGGCTGCGGTGCAGCGGCGGCGAGTCTCTTCGGGGATCCGCGCGGGCTCGATCCGTTCGTCGCACAGCACGTCGACGATGCCTTCGCGGCGCAGCTGAAGGCCGCGCGTGCGGGCGGGCGGGTGCGCCTGCCGGTGGCGACGTGACCCGCGTCCTGTTGATCTGGCCGGGCTGTGAAGGCGCGGCCGCGGGCAACTTCGGCGTGCCGCAGCTCGTGCTGCTCGCGACGTATCTGCGCGAGCAGACCGGTGCGAAGGTCGAGATCCGCGACCTCGCGTGCGAGCGCGCGTTCGGACCGATCGACTTCGCGGCGATCGTCGACGGCGACGATCGCAAGGGCTACGACGTCATCGCGTTCAGCGTCTACTCGTCGTTCGATCACCTGAAGTGCCTCGCGCTCGCCGAGCTCGCGCGCGAGCGCTGGCCGAACGCGGTGATGGTCGCGGGTGGCTACCACGCCAGCGCGCGCCCGCTCGATCTGCTGCGCGACAGCGCGGGCGGCAGCGCCGGGCCGCTCGGCTTCGACGTCGTCGTGGTGGGTGAAGGCGAGCAGCCGCTGGTCGACATCGTCGAGTCGGTGCGGGGTGGGGCGCCCTTGCAAGGCGTGCTCGGCCCCGCGGCCATCGACGATCTCGCCGTGCTGCCGCCGTCGGACTGGTCGTTCCTCGCGCGCTATCGTGGCATCGCGCGCCGCGTCGCTTCGCAGGCGCAGGTGTACCTGTCGCGCGGCTGCCCGTTCGACTGTGCGTTCTGCATGGAGCGCGCGAAACGGGATACGTCGTGGCGGCCGCTGCCGATCGAGCGCGCGGTCGAAGAGATCGCGCGCCTGCACGAGTTCCTCGATCTGCGCAGCTGGACGCTCTACTTCGGCGACGCGCTGTTCGGCATGCGCAAGTCGTGGCGCCGTCAGTTCCTCGAAGCGCTCGCACGCAAGGGCATCCCGGTCGAGAAGTACTGGCTGCTCATCCGCGTCGAACTCGACGACGACGAGGACCTGCGGCTCTTCGCCGCCGCGAACTGTGGGCTCGGCTTCGGGCTCGAGTCGGGCGATCCCGGGCAGCTCGCGGTGATCCGCAAGAGCGGACGGCTCGACGACTACCTCGATCGCATGGAGCACATCGCGGAGCGTTCGCGCGAGCACGACGTGCCGTGGGGCGCCAACGTGATCTGCGGTCACCCCGGCGAGACCGAAGCGACGCTGCGCACCAGCGCCGCGTGGCTCGGCAAGCTGTTCACGCAGCCGCGCGGCACGACCGGCTTCCTGTCGATCGATCCGTTCCGCCTCTACCCGGGCTCGCCGATCGACGCGGAACGCGGCTACTACGAGCGCACGTTCGGCACGCGCTTCCATCGTCCGCACTGGTGGGACGACGGCGATCCGGCGTTCCTCTCCGAGTGGGTCGATCCGTCGGAGGGGCTCGACTGGGCCACGCGCGAGGCGCTGCAGCACGAGCTGCTCGTGCCCGTGCTCGCACAGATCGAGGAGCACTTCGTGTATCGGGGGCAGGCGCGCGAGTACTTCCTGCGGGCGATCCGCGAGCAGCTCGCGTTCGCGAGGCCGCGCCAGCGCTTCTACGACTACGATCGCTACTACGCCTGGCACGCCTATCTCGGACGACGGCGGCAAGCGATCGCGCAGCGTCGTACGCACGTCGCGCTCGCCGAGCAAGCCAGCACGTTGCGCGCCGACGTGCTCGCGCAGGTGGCCGAGCACGCTGCGGTGGATCCTACTGCCCGCGTGATGAAGGCGATCGCGGAGGTGCCCCGCGAGCGCTTCGTGCCGCTCGAGCACATCGCCGACAGCGTGCGCGACATCGCGGTCGCGCTCGACGAGTCCGGCGAGGCCACCGTGAGCGCGATGCATGCCTACGCGCGCGCGTTCCACCTGCTCGACGTGCAGCCGGGCGATCGCGTGCTCGATCTCGGCAGCGGCTCGGGCTACGGCACCGCGCTGCTCGCTCGGCTGGTCGGCGACGACGGCCGCGTGGTCGCGGTGGAGCTCGATCCCCGCTTGGTCGCGAGCGCGCGCGCGGAGATCGACGCGCACACCGTCGAGCTCGCGGTCGGCGATGCGGTCGATCCGTCGCAGTGGCCCGCGGCGGCCCGCGCCTGCGCCAAGGTGGTGGTCGGCTTCGCGATGCCCGAGCTGCCCGACGCATGGCTCGCGGCGCTGCCCCACGGTGCCCGCGTCGTCGCGCCGCTCGGAGACGGCGAGCAGCAGCGGCTCACCGTCGCGATCCACTGCGGCGATCGCTTCGAATGCGAGGCGCTCGAACCCGTGCGCTACGTGCTGGCGCGCCGCCACGTCGATCTGCCGACGCGCGTCGAGCACGAGCCGACGCAGCGCCGCGAGATCCACCTACCGATCGCGTAGCAGCTCGTAGCGACGCATCGGCGCGTCGACGAGCGCACGTGCGAGCGTGGCGTCGATGCGCCCGGCGTTCTGCGCGACGAGCTCGCCGAGGTCGAGCACTGCGAGCCAGTCGGCGTGCGCCGCCTGCAACCAATCGGGTGCGTCGATCATCGCGTTGGCGAGTGAACGCAGTGCGCTCCACTCGCGCGCGGCCCAGTCGCCCACCGCACGATCGCGCACGTGGTGCTCGTGCAGCGCGACGACCAACGTCGTCTCCGCTTCGGCGTGGTGCCACGCCGCCGGTGCGCCCACGACGATGTGCTCGGGATAGCCACGCCCGCGCGGGCCCAGTGCCCACGCCACTTCGACCTCGAGCTCGAGCAGCGGCTCGGCGATCGCTCCGGCATCGCGACAGAGCTCCGCCAGATCGTCCGCGGCGACGTCGAGCGCAGGCCCGATCGCTTC
>DASZPU010001097.1:0-6965 GCA_035550195.1 Nannocystaceae bacterium | reverse complement strand
AAGACGTACTGGCGATCGCCGGGGCTGCCGAGCGGGCTGCCGGGCAACGCGAGCAGCGACGCATCGAACGCGTCGCCTTCCGCGGTCGAGCCCGACGCCGACTGCCCGTCGGTCATCGCCATGATCGTCTTCACCGCGTCGGGGCGCAGCGCCGCCGCGTAACCCGTCGGCATGTAGCCGCCTTCGTCGGCGGAGGTCGCCCACGCGAGCACGTTGTCGAGGAATGCGCCCGAGCCCGTGGCCGAGTCGTAGTGCTGGTAGTGCACGGTGGTCGCGGGCACGGCGGGCGGCGGCATGCAGTCGGTGCCGGACAGCGGCATCGAGATGCATACGGAGAGCTGCGCTGCGGGCGGATAGTCGGCCGCGACGATGACCTGGTAGTCGAGCCCGCTGTCCGCGAGGATCTGCGCGAAGTCGCTGTTGATGCTGGCCTCGAGCGCTGCGATCGCGTTGCCCATCGAGTTGCTGGTGTCGACGACGACGAGCACGTCGACCGGCTTGAGATGCAGATCGGCGTCGAGCATCTGAGCGACGCATTCCGACTCGGTGTCCTGCGCGATGTCGGCCGCGACGCCGAGATCGAGCTTGTCCGGTAGCTCGTCGGCCCCGGCAGAAGTCACATCATCGGTCGTGCTCGCCGTCGTGCTGAGACTGCCGATGCTACCGGCGCTGCTCTCGGTGCGTGCACCTTCGTCGGTTGCACAACCGAGCACTCCGACGAACGTCGTCCACCTCGCGATCGTGCTCCACCCTGGCATCCACCCGAGCATAAGCCGGAGGGACCCCCGATGACAGCACGCATGCACGAGAGTAACGTCGTCGGCTGAAGCGATCCGCGGGGGGCGGTTCCATCATGCACTTGAAACTGATGAGCGAGAGCGCGGCGTTCGTCGCCGCATCGATGTTGGTCGCGTGCTTCAGCCCGGAGTCGAGCGACAGCGGTAGCGGCTCGCAGGAGACCACGGGCGCATCGCTCACCGTCGGTCCTTCCGACGAGTCGAGCACGGCTGCTGGAACGTCGCCGAGCACCACCGTGAGTGGATCGCAGAGCGGTGACACCACCGTCGCCGACACCGGCAACGCGAGCGGTCCGCTGTTCGATGTCGGCATGCTCGACACGTCGGGCACCGACGATGGCGACACCGACATCCCGAGTGGACCGGGCTCGTGCCGTGCGTCGGAGATCTATGGCGCCGCGGGTGGCTATCCCGACTTCGACGATCCCGCGTACGACGACTTCGATTCCACCGTGCTCATCATGACGAGCCACGATCGCCTCGGGCCCGGCGATCCGCAGCTGCGTGTGATCGACATCTCCGGTGATCCGCCGCCGCCCAACCTGGAATACGCGGCGCCGATGTTCATCGATCCCTCGTGGGTCTCGGCGACCTTCGGTGGCGGCATCTTCGGCATCACGCTCGACTCGTACGGCAACATCTACGTCGCCGCGTCGTCGATGTGGTCGGGCAGCACGACGCCCGGCACGATCTACAAGGTCGACAAGAACACCGCGCAGGTCTCCCCGTTCGCGACGATCCCCAACAACGGTCCGGCGCTCGGCAACCTCAACTACGACTGCGTGAGCGAGACGATCTACGTCAGCAGTCACGAGGACTGCCGCATCTGGCAGATCGAGATGGACGGCGAGGTCCGCAGCACCTACCACCACGCGACGCAGGACGTGACCGATGGCCCGGCCGCGGATGCGGGCGAGCCCAACGGACAGTTCTGTCCGCTCGGCGAGCGCGTGTGGGCCGTGCAATCGCACTACGGCCGGCTCTACTACTCGGTGTGGTGGGAGGATCAGGGGCGCCCGAACGGGGCGCAGTCGAACGAGATCTGGTCGGTCGCCTACGTCGACGACACCGGTGTGTTCGACGCGACCGATCGCCGACTCGAAGCGACGATCCCGGGGCTCGACGGCTCGCCGACCTCGTCGCCGGTCTCCGACATCAGCTTCGCGCAGAGCGGCTGGATGCTCGCGGCGGAGCGCACGATGTACAGCGACAACGGCACGAGCGCGCACCAGTCGACGACCTACGAGCTGCAACAGATGATGGGCACGTGGAACGTGGTCGGCGAGACCTACGTCGTCGGCGAGCTCCCGAACTCGAGCGCCGGCGGTGTCGATCACGACTTCGCCGACGGCGGCTACGTTTGGGTGACCGGCGACGCGCTCGACTTCTACACGCCCGACGTCGTGTACGGCGTGCAAGGCATCCCGTACGGCGGCGGCGACATCACGACCAGCACGCTCATCGATCACGACGGCGACATCGTGAACCAGTACAAGACCGACCTCGGCGACTGCGAGCTGCCGATCCCCGGCGACGCGACGCCTCCGCCTCCGCCCCCGGAGGGCTGATCACGCCGGCGCGCTCTTCCGCCACACGAGCGTGAGCGCGGTGGCGGAGAGCAGCACGATGAGCGCGTAGAGCAACGGGATCGCGAGCATGCGTTCGTGCGTGTGCTCGGGGAACGTGGCGATGATGATGCCGAGCGCGAGCGGGCTGTTCTGGATGCCGGTCTCGAAGGCGATCGCGCGGCGCTGTGCGATCGGCAGGCCCGCGATCGCGGCGCCGAGATAGCCCAGGCCGAAGCCGAAGATGCCGACGCCGGCCGCGGCGATGAAGATCGTGCTCGCCGTGTTGGCGAGCTGCGAGAGATTGCTGGTCACGCCCGTCACGATCAAGAGCGCGAGCACGGCGATGCCGGACAACGAGCCCACGCGCTCCGCCAGCGCGGCGCGTGCAGGCGAGCGCGCGCGCAGCCACATGCCCGACGCGAGCGGCACCAGCATCAACGCGAGCGTCGCGACGATGTTGCCGTGGGGGATCGCGAACGACGTGGACGTGAACTGGCTGCCGTAGAGCCCGAGCACCAGCGGCATCAGCACGACCGCAGCGATCGTCGAGATCGCGGTCATCGACACCGACAGTGCGACGTCGCTCTTCGCGTACATCGTGAAGAGGTTCGAGGTCGTTCCGCCCGGGACGCAGCCGACCACCAGCAGCGAGATCGCGAGGTCGTCGGGCAGCGCGAGCGCCTTCGCCAACACGAACGCGATGAGCGGCATCCACCCGAACTGCGACGCCAAGCCCAGGAGCGGCGCGAACGGTCGCCGCGCCACCGCGCGGAAGTTCTCCGCGGTCAGCCCCGCGCCCATGCCGAACATCAGCACGAGCAACAAGATCGCGAGCAGTGCCTTCTCGACCGGCCCGAGCATCTCACTCCGCGACGAGCGGCGCCGACTTCGTGTTCGAGAAGTTGCCCTGCGTGTCGACCAGCTGCACCGAGATCGGATAGCTGCCCGCCGCGGGCAGCATCAGCGTCACCGTGAAGAGCACCGTGCCTTCGACGACGCCGTCGACGTTGCTCACCTCGACCTCCATCCCCGAGTGCATGCCATCGGGCGTCGCGAGATCGATCTCGAGGTTCTCCACGTCGCCGTCGGGATCCATGAACGGCACGCTGCCGTTCACCATCACCTGCCCACCGACGGCGACGTGATCGGGCGTGAGCGACACCGACACGATCGTCGGTGCGCTGCCGGAATCATCCTCGTCGGCGCACGCCGAGACCAACACGATCGCGAGCAACGCAGCACGCTTCATGCGCGCGAGCGTAGCAAGACTACGAGCGGTTGCCGGTCACTTCCGCCGACGGCTCGCTGCTGAGCCAGCGATACAGCGCACCACCCAACACGCCGCCCGCGATCGGTGCGACCCAGAAGAGCCACAGCTGCGCGAGCGCCCATCCACCGACGAAGAGCGCAGGCCCGGTGCTGCGCGCCGGGTTCACCGACGTGTTCGTCACCGGGATCCCCACGAGATGGATGAGCGTGAGCCCGAGCCCGATCGCGATCGGTGCGAAGCCGGCCGGCGCCTTGCCGTGCGTCGAGCCCATGATGATGAAGAGGACCATCATCGTCAGCACGAGCTCGGCGACGAAGCACGCCATCAAGCCGTACTGTCCGGGCGAGTGCTCGGCGTAGCCGTTCGATGCGAAGCCACCCGCGAGCGAGAAGCCGGCGGCTCCGCTCGCGATCGTGTGCAGCACCGCCGCCGCCGCGATCGCGCCGACCACCTGCGCGAGTACATAAGGAAGGACCTCGCCGGCCGGGAAGCGCCCGCCCGCCGCGAGCCCCATCGTCACCGCGGGGTTCAGGTGGCAGCCGGAGATGTGCCCGATCGAGTAGGCCATCGTCAGCACCGTCAGCCCGAACGCGAGCGACACCCCGAGTAGCCCGATGCCCACGTTGGGGAAGGCGGCTGCGATGACCGCGCTGCCGCACCCGGCGAAGGTCAGCCAGAACGTTCCGATCGCCTCTGCAACGTACTTCCGCGTGCTCATGACGAGACCCTCCGGGTGAGCGACACGGCATCTTCGCACGAGGCGCGACCCGCGGTCCACTCGATGGATGCGTCAGCTCACGGCCCATCCGGAGCGCGTTGCTTCGATCGTCCGACCCCACCGCTTGCGAAGAGGAACGCTGCTCGGCTATAGAACCGCGCCCCTGACCGAACGCGCTTCGGCGGGGACATCGAGGAGCACGAGGGCACCGACAACGACGAAGACTGCTTGATGCGCCGAGCGCTGCACCCAACCCGAGTGATGGGGTGCGGCAGAAGGTGCCCCGACCGAAGCGAAGCGAAGAGCTCGCATCGGTAACGGCCCCGACCGAGCGACACCCACTCCCGCGATCGCGAGGAGATGGATCCCCCGGTTCGCGGGCCCTGCGTCGTCCCTCCGCTCCAACCGACTCCCAACCATCCGGCAACCAACCCACCCGTAGAGGAACGAGACATGGCGAAGGAAAAGTTCGTCCGCGACAAGCCCCACGTGAACATCGGCACCATCGGGCACGTGGATCACGGCAAGACCACGCTCACCGCCGCGATCACGAAGGTGCTCGCGTCGCGTGGATGGGCCGCCGCGATCCCGTTCGATCAGATCGACAAGGCGCCCGAAGAGAAGGCGCGCGGCATCACCATCTCCACCGCGCACGTCGAGTACAACTCGGAGAAGCGCCACTACGCGCACGTCGACTGCCCCGGGCACGCCGACTACATCAAGAACATGATCACCGGTGCCGCGCAGATGGACGGCGCGATCCTGGTGGTCGCGGCGACCGACGGCGCCATGCCCCAGACGCGCGAGCACGTGCTGCTCGGTCGTCAGGTCGGCATTCCGAAGATCGTCGTGTTCTTGAACAAGTGCGACATGGTCGACGACGACGAGATGCTCGAGCTCGTCGAGGTCGAGCTCCGCGATCTGCTGAGCAAGTACGAGTTCGACGGCGACAACGCCCCGATCGTGCGCGGCTCGGCACTCAAGGCGCTCAACGCTCCGAACTGGGAGCACCCCGACGCGAAGTGCATCTTCAACTTGATGGAGGCGTGCGACAGCTTCATTCCGGAGCCGAAGCGCGAGCTCGACAAGCCGTTCCTCATGCCCGTCGAAGACGTGTTCACGATCTCCGGTCGTGGCACCGTGGCGACCGGTCGTATCGAGCGCGGCATCATCAAGGTCGGTGAAGAAGTCGAGATCGTCGGCATCAAGCCCACGGTCAAGACCACCATCACGGGCGTCGAGATGTTCCGCAAGCTGCTCGATCAGGGCCAGGCCGGCGACAACGTCGGGCTGCTCCTGCGCGGCGTGAAGCGTGAAGACGTCGAGCGCGGTCAGGTGCTCTGCATCCCCGGCTCGATCACTCCGCACACGCGCTTCAAGGCCACCGTGTACGTGCTGAAGAAGGAAGAAGGCGGTCGTCACACGCCGTTCTTCAAGGGCTACCGCCCGCAGTTCTACTTCCGCACCACGGACGTCACCGGCAACATCCACCTCCCCGAAGGCGTGGAGATGGTCATGCCCGGCGACAACATCGAGCTCGAGGTCGAGCTCATCAGCACGATCGCCTGTGAAGAAGGCGTGAAGTTCGCGATTCGCGAGGGCGGCAGGACCGTCGGCGCGGGCGTGGTCACGAAGATCATTCAGTAGCGAACAGAGGAGGGGCCCGCAGCGATGCGGGCCTTTCCTTTAGGTACTCGGAGAGCTCCCATGGAGAACCTCAAGATCCGCATCCGGCTCAAGGCCTACGACCACAAGCTGCTCGATCAGTCGGCGCGTGAAATCGCCGATACCGCGCGGCGTACGGGTGCGACGGTCGCGGGACCGATCCCGCTGCCGACCAAGATCAACAAGTACACGGTTCTCCGCGGGCCGTTCATCGACAAGAAGTCGCGCGAGCAGTTCGAGATCCGCACGCACAAGCGGTTGCTGGACATCCTCGAGCCCAACAAGCAGACGCTCGACGCGCTCATGAAGCTCGATTTGTCGGCCGGTGTCGACGTCGAGATCAAGACCTGAGGTCACCATGGCGAAGCTCAAGGTCATCGATCTGTCCGGTAAGTCCGTCGGAGACATCGAGCTCGACGACGCGGTCTTCGGCGCTCCGGTGAAGGAGCACCTCCTGTGGGAGGTCGTCCGCGCCCAGCGTGCTGCGAAGCGTCGCGGCACCGCGAAGGTGAAGGGCCGCTCCGAGGTCAACCTGACCAAGGACAAGTACATCAAGCAAAAGGGCTCGGGCGGAGCGCGTCACGGCAACAAGCGCGTGAACCTCTACCCCAAGGGCGGTCGCGTGCACGGTCCCGTGCCGCACCTCTACATCCTGCACGTGAACAAGAAGGCGATGGCGGGCGCGCTGCGCTCGGTGCTGTCGCTGCGTGCGAAGGAAGGCGCGCTGGTCGTCGTCAAGGAGCTCACCGGCGCGCAGCCGAAGACGAAGCTGCTCGCGAGTGGCCTCAAGGCGATCAACGCCGAGCGTGCGCTCATCGTCGACGAAGGCAGCAACGAGTGGCTGCGCCGCACCTCGAAGAACCTCGCGCAGGCCGACTTCCTCGACGTGCGCGGCATCAACGTCTACGACATCCTGCGCTACCCCAAGCTGGTCATCGCCGAGAGCG
>DASZPU010001096.1:0-2398 GCA_035550195.1 Nannocystaceae bacterium | reverse complement strand
CACCTGGGCCTGCTCGCGGCTCGCAGCGATCGAGGCGATGAGCGGGAACGCGAGCAGCGACACCGCGTTCATCAGGCTGTAGGGCACGAGCGCGATCTGCTGCGCGCTGGCGTAGAAGCCGACCGCAGTCGCTTGCACGTCGCTCTCGGCGAACGACTTCAGCACGAGCACGTCGATCGACTGCAGCGTGTTGGTGATGGCGGTGAAGACGACGAGCAGGCCGGCGAACGACGCCATCGAGTGCTCGCCGTGCGACGCACCGGTGGGCTTCGGCGCGACCGCACGCACCATCGTGAGCGAGAGCAGGAACGCGAACGCGCTCGCGAGCGTGAAGCCGCCGACGGTGGGACCGAGCCCGAGCCCGAGCGCGGCCGCGGCGATGATGAACGCGGCCTTGCTCGCGGCCATCGCGATGTCGAGCGACGCTTGTCGGCGGAAGCGCCGCACCGCGTTGAGCGTGCCGAGGTTCACCGCGTACAGCGCGTAGATGAGGGAGATCGGCGCGACGATGCGGATCGGATTGGTGAGATCGGGATCTTCCAGCCAGGCCGCGAGCGCGGGCGCTGCGAGCAACAGCACGAGCGCGGTCGGCCCGCCGAGCAACAGCGCCAGCTTCACGCCGCGAGCCCGCAGCGCGACGTAGTCGGGGCAGCCGTCGTCGAACTGCGCCGCGAGCGGACGGCTCACGGAGAAGAGCAGCGTGTAGATGATCACCATGTTGGGCACGGCGACCAAGCGCGCGATGGCGTAGTACGAGCCGTACACGTCCGCCGTGAGCAAGTGCGTCAGCGAGATCGTGATCGCGTAGCTCGAGACGAGGAACCACAGCTTCGCGATGCCGAGCCAGATCCCATCCCCACCGAGTCCAGACTTGCGTTGCGCGCTCGACATCTCTCGCGAGGGGTGGAGTGTGCCGCGTTTTTGCTTGCATCGCCTCGCGCGTGCGCAGGCGCACTCCGCGCTGTTTGACGCGATCGCAGCGGGTCCCTATGGTTCGCGCAACGACCGCCCTAGCCTTCCTGCACGGGCCTGCCCCGGCCCTTCGGGCCCATAGCTCAGTCGGTCAGAGCGGCCGGCTCATAACCGGCTGGTCCCTGGTTCGAACCCAGGTGGGCCCACCCTCCGAGAGACCATGAATCCGCAGATCACTGCGCTCTACGAGCTCCAGCACCGCGACCGTCAGTTGATCGCGCTCGAGCGCAAGCTCGACGCCATACCGGTGCGCATCAAGGAGATCGACGACGATCTCGCGAAGCTCGAGAACATGCTCGCGAGCGAGCGCAAGAAGTGCGAGGACACGCGCTCGTTCCAGCGCTCGCAGCAGGCGCAGCTCGAAGAAGAAGAAGAGCTGATTCGTTCGAGCAAGGCGAAGATCAACCAGGTGAAGACGGCGCGCGAGCTCAGCTCGGCGCAGCGCGAGGTCGAAGCCACGCGCAAGATGATCTCGACGCGCACCGAAGAGATCGGACGTCTGCAAGCCGGCGTGGCCGAGACCGAGCAGCGCATCGAAGCGATGGCGCGTGCGCTCGACGAGCTGCGTGGCTCCGCGGAAGGCGAGAAGTCGCGGCTCACCGAGATGCGCAATCGACTCGAGGGCAAGATCGGTCGGCTGCGATCGACGCGCGGCGGGCTCACCGAGAAGCTCGATCGCGAGCTGCTCGCGACCTACGAGCGCATCCGCAAGCGCTTGTCCGGGCTCGCGTTCGTCGCGGCGCACCGCGAGCGCTGCATGGCGTGCAAGATGGTCGTGCCGCACCAGATCTACGTGCTCTTGCGCAAGGGCGACGAGATCCCCGAGTGCGAGTCGTGCGGACGACTGTTGTACTGGTCCGGGCACTTCCCCGACGAGGCCGCCGCGAGCGAGCCCGCGCCGAAGAACAGCCCGCCGACCAAGCGCCCGGCGAAGCTCGACGAGTAGTCGCTACCGTTTCGATCGGCGGCGCGCGGCCGCGATCGGATCGAGGCGCTGCAAGAGCGTGTGCGGCAGGCCGTGCGCGTCGAGCTCGCGCGGGCCGAGATCGGCGAGCCGTCGGCCCGCGCTGCGCTGCTCGACCACGAGCGCACCGATGCTGCGATAGGCGTCGCGGAACGCCATGCCGCCTTCGACGAGGGCTTCGCACAGATCGGTCGCAATCGCATCGCCGTCGACCATCGTCTGCTTGCAACGCTCGGCGTCGAGCTCGATATGCGAGAGGCCGAGCGCGATCATGTCGAGACAGCCGCGCACGCCGTCGACCGCGGCGAAGACGAGCGGCTTGTCGTGCTGCAGATCGCGGTGGTAGCCGCTGCCGAGCCCGTGCAAGAGCCCCAGCATGCCGACGAGCTCACCGACGCGCAGCGCCGACTCGCCGCGCACGAGCTCGAAGAGATCGGGGTTGCGCTTGTGCGGCATCATCGA
>DASZPU010001095.1:0-3789 GCA_035550195.1 Nannocystaceae bacterium | reverse complement strand
TCGTGATCGCGACGCTCGTCGCATTGCATCCGCTCACCGAGTGGCTGATCCACGTCGAGATCCTGCACTTCCGTCCGCGCATGTGGCGGGGCCGCATGATCGATCTGCCGATCGCCCACGATCATCGCGCGCACCACTCCGATCCCCACGATCCGAAGTGGTGGTTCATCCCGTTCGGCAGCCTCTGCACCGGCTTCGCGCTGCTCGGCGGGCTGTCGTGGCTCACGATGCCCACGCTGCCGCTCGCACTCACGATGTTCGCGGGCATGACCGCGCTCGGGTGCGTCTACGAGTGGACCCACTACCTCTGCCACTCGAGCTGGCGACCGCGCTCGGCCTGGTACAAGACGCTGTGGCGCCTGCATCGGCTGCACCACTTCAAGAACGAGAACTACTGGATGGGCGTGACCATGCATGCGGCCGATCGCCTGCTGGGCACGCTGCCCGAGGCGAACGCCGTACCGATGTCCGCGACCTGTCGGAATCTCGATCAGCGCTGACATCGATGTCGCGCGGCGGCCGGTCGCAGCGTGGATCCGTCGTCGGATCCACGCGACCGGCATCGGTATGACCTTGGCCACACGCTGTCTCGCACTGCTCTTGCTCTTCTGCGGTTGTGCTCGTTGGCCCTCCAACGATTCCACGTGTGGGCACGGCGAGCAGCTCGTCGACGGCCACTGCCTGCCGACCCCCAGCATCGTGTTCCAGCGCTGCATGGAAGCGTTCCGTACGCGCTCCATCGAGCACGATCGCGGGCGCGAGCTCGCCGTGTCCGCGTCGGTGCAGGGCCAAGGCGGCGAGCTCAGCCACGAGCGTCGCGATCGCGAGCGTCGCGAGTACGAAGGTCTGTCGGACGACGATCTCTCCGCGGCGATCTCGGAGTGTCGCCGCCAAGAAGAGGCCGAGCGCGCCAGTCAGGTCGCACGCGCGTGGGACGAAGCCGATCGTGCGCGCAACGACGCCGAGCGAGCACGCATCGAGGCGCTCGGTGCGAAGCACGAGCTCGAGCGCGCGACCGCGAAGCTCGAGCGACTCGAGCAGGATGCCGAGCGCCGCGACGCCGATGCGCGCTACGCCGATCTTCCGGTGGTCGAGGCAGCCGAGCCCGCCACCGCCGCGCCGGTCGAGGGCGAGCTACCCGCGATCACGGCGCCCACCGACGCGGAGCCGGCCGCGATCGCTGCGCCCGCGATGGAGCCGCCGCCGCCGGCCGACGAGGACGAATCCGGGTGATAGGCTCCGCGCATGCGATCGGCTTGGTCGGACGACGACGCGCGCGCTGCAACACAGAGATGGTCGACGGCGCGCCACTCCAACGAGGCGCTGGCGCTGCGCGTGTACAGCTCGCGCTTGATCGGCTCGGATCCCGCGCTCGTGCTGCACGGTGGCGGCAACACCTCGGTGAAGACCCGCCTGCCCGACGACACCGGCGAGCTCGTCGACGTGCTGTGCGTGAAGGGCAGCGGCTGGGATCTCGGTGACATCGAGCCCGCGGGCTTTCCCGCGGTGCGGCTCGGCACGCTCGCAGCGTTGCGTCGTCTGCCTGCGCTCTCCGACGAGGACATGGTCAACGCGGCGCGCGTGCGCCTGCTCGACGCGGGCGCGCCGAATCCGTCGGTCGAGGTGCTGCTGCACGCGTTCCTGCCCCACGCGTACATCGATCACTCGCACGCCGATGCGATCCTCGCGCTCGTCGATCAGCCCGACGCCGAAGCGCGCTGTCGCGAGCTCTACGGCGATCGCCTCGCGATCGTGCCGTACATCATGCCCGGCTTCGCGCTGGCCAAGCTCGCCGGCGAGATCCACGACGCGCATCCGCAGGCCGAAGGCATGCTGCTCTTGCAGCACGGGCTCTTCACCTGGGGCGCGACTGCACGCGAGTCGTACGAGCGCCACGTCGCGGCGGTCGATCTGGCCGAGCGCGCCGTGGCAGCGCGGCGCAGCACCTTCCAGATCGCGGCTCCGCGTCCGCAGGTCGACTGGGCCACGCTCGCGCCGGTGTTGCGCGGCAAGCTCGGCGACGGCACGCGTCGTTGGGTGCTCACGCTGCGCAAGAGCGAGGTGATCCGCGCGTTCGTCGACGATCCGCGGCTCGCTTCGCTCGCGCTGCGCGGGCCTGCGACGCCCGATCACGTCATCCGCACGAAGCAGCTCCCGCTCGTGCTCGACCTCGCGAAGGTCGAGACCGACATCCCCAGCTTCGTCGACGCCGAGCTGCAGCGCTATCGTGCGTCGTACCGCGACTACGTCGCGCGGCAGCTCGCCGCGAAGCAAGTCTCGCGCACGCCGCTCGATCCCGATCCCCGCATCGTGCTCGTGCCCGGGCTCGGGCTCGTCGCCGCCGGTGCCGATGCGAAGGCCGCGTCGATCGCCGCCGACGTCTACGAGCACACCATCGCGATCATCCGCGACGCGGAGACCTTCGGCACCTACAACGCGCTGCCCGAGGGCGACATCTTCGACATGGAGTACTGGTCGCTCGAGCAAGCGAAGCTGGGCAAGAGCACGCCGAAGCCGCTGGCCGGTCGCGTCGTGATCGTCACCGGTGCGGCGTCGGGCATCGGGGCCGCGATCGCGTCGCGCTTCGCGGGTGCAGGTGCGCAGCTGTGGCTCGTCGATCGCGACGCCGAGACGCTGGCCGCCACCGCGACCAAGCTGCGCGCGCCGTTCGAGGTGCTCGACGTCACCGATCGCGAAGCGGTGCACCGCACGGTCGCGCGCGCGGTCGAGTGCTTCGGTGGTGTCGACGGCCTGGTGTCGAACGCCGGCACCGCACCGCAAGCCGCGATCGATGCCTGCCCGCCGGAGATCCTGATGGGCAGCCTCGCGGTGAACCTGCTCGCGCATCAATGGTTCGCCGAAGCGGTCACGCGCGCGCTGCGAGCCCAGGGCACCGGCGGCTTCCTCTTGTTCAACGCGTCGAAGTCCGCGTTCAACCCGGGGCCGGGCTTCGGGCCCTACGCGATCGCGAAGGCTGCGCTCGTCGCGTTGATGAAGCAGTACGCGGTGGAAGGCGGGCCCGCGGGCATCCGTGCGAACGCGATCAATGCCGACCGCGTGCGCACGAACCTGCTCGATCCGAAGGAGCTGGCCGAGCGTGCGCGCGCGCGTGGCCTCGAGCCCGACGCGTACTTCCGGGCGAATCTCCTCGCTGCGGAGGTCACCGTCGACGACGTCGCGCAGGCGATGCTCGCGCTCGCATTGGCCGAGCGCACGACCGGCGCGGTGCTGCCGGTCGACGGAGGCAACATCGCCGCGGCACCGCGGTGAGTGTGGCAAGCTCGGGGACATGAGCCCTCGCCTGATCCCTGCTGCGCTCGCGCTCGTCGCGTGTGCGATCGCCCTGCCCGCTTCGGCGCAACGCACCTTGTTCGGCAAGCCCGTCGTCGAGCGCACGCCGCTCACCGCGGACGAGATCGCAGCGCGACGCGCCGCGTTCGAGCAGCACCTGCGCGACGCCGATCTCGTGCAGCAGGGCGATCATCTCGTGCCCGGTGCACGACTGCGCGGCGAGATCGAGCCGCGTCGTGCGTGGGAAGATCCGCCGCACTACGCGACCATCTTCCTCAACTTCTTCGGCGGCGAGCTCTCGTCGGGCACCAACGCGGCCGAGATGGAGTCGGGCTGCGTCGGCGCGATGCCGATCGTGTACCCCGGCTACGCCGGCAACGAGAGCACCGCGCTCACGATGATCCAGGTGTTCCAGAACGCGATGGAGCCGTACGCGGTGCGCATCGCGTACGAAGAGGCGCCGCCGGCCCACCTGCCCTACTCGATGGTGATGATGGG
>DASZPU010001094.1:0-8074 GCA_035550195.1 Nannocystaceae bacterium | reverse complement strand
TAGTGCGCGAGCTCGCCTTCGACGGTGATCTGGCCGGGAGTGAAGCGACCGACGTGGTCTTCCCACTCGACGTACTCGTCCGGCGGTTCGAGACGCACTTCGCCCGGCAAGACCTCCGCGTAGCGCAGATCATCGGGACCTTCTTGGTTGCTCGCGGCCGGACCCTCGACGATCGAGATGCCGGGCTTCTCGCCGCCGTCGTCGCCACCGCCCGACTTCGGCGAAGTCATGCGCCACCCGGCGGGTTGAGATGGACGGGCATGCCTTTGATCGTGTGCGGACCGGTCGACTTCGAGGTGAGCAGCTGCGCGCTGATCTCGAGCGCCACATCGCTGGTCATCGTCGCGACCGCGCTGGCTTCGATCGCGACTTGAGCCGCGCGCAGCGTCGCGTCGCTGTCACTCGACAGCTCGAGCTGGCTCGCGCCTTCGACCAACACCGTGGGCCCACGCAATCGTGCGGTGCCATCGAGCGTGAGCCGGCTTTCCTCGACCTGCAGCTTGATGCTGTCGCCGCTCTTCGCCTTGATACCGCTGCCCATCTGCATCTCGCTGCCACCGGCGGTCGTCATCGCGACGGCGTCGCTGCGCATCGCGGCCGCGCCGGGCACGAGCGAGAACGTCGAGCCGCCGCCATCGAGCGCGAGCATCGGGGTCGCGACGGTGATGCCGAACGGCGTCATCTTGATCTCCGAATCGCCGCAGCGGATGAGGATCTCGGTGTCGACGTTGATCACGTAGGTGCCGAGCACGATCATCTGCGCGCCTGGACTCGGCAGCGAGGAGACGCCGGTTCCCTTCGGTTCGCCACCGGTCACGAGCATCGAGAAGCTGCCGTCGATGTCGATCTGCTCCGACCCCTTGACGGTGCGTCTGCGATCCCCGCCCACGTCGTGCATCTCGTCACGATCGATCGTGGTCTTGCGATCGCGGCCGATCGACGCGGTGTCGTCGACGCCCACCGACTCGGTATGGTTCGCGCGCACGAGCTCACGCAGGTTGCGTTGTGCGCGGAGGAACACCTCTTCGTTGCCGGCGGAGTCCTCGAACGTGAGCTCGTTGTACCCGCCCCCGCCGGGCGAGCTCTGCGTGCGCAGCGTGGTCTTCGTCTTCTCGTCGGGCAGCGGATACGGCGTGCCGTTCAAGCCGTTGTAGATGCAGCCGACGCACACCGGGCGATCGGGATCGCCGTCGAGGAATGCGACGAGCACCTCCATGCCGATCCGCGGGATCGCGACCGCACCGAAGCTCGCGCCGGCCCACAGCTGACCGACGCGCATCCAACAGGATGCCGGGCCTTCGTCGTTCTCCGGTGGCTGCCAATGCATGAGCACGCGGATGCGTCCGAGCTCGTCGGTGTGGATCTCCTCGCTCGACGGACCGGTGACCACTGCGGTCTGCAGACCGAGGATCCGCGGACGCGGGGTGGTGCGAGCCGGCCGGAACGGCACCGCGAGCGGCATGCAGTCGAGGTCGTTGGTGTAGTTCGCGCCACCGCGCAGCGCACCCGCTTCTTGATCGGGGCAATCGCCCGAGTGGCGCATGCCGACGATCAACAGCTGCAGCGGAGCCTCGCCATCACCCGCGAGCTCGAAGTGCGTGCCTGCGGCGAGCCCGATGACGTTCGACGTGCCGCGCCCCACGACGTCGCGTGCGGCACGACCTTCGTACGCGATCTGCACCGAGCGCTCGAGCGCGCTCGCAGCCCAGCGACGGGGATGGAACGACTCGTCGGTGTCGCCGGTGGCATCGCTGGGATGACGCATCGCGCGTACGCCTGGCTCCGGCACCATCCACTCCCAGTCGCGCTCGCCCGCCGCCGGCGACGGCGGACGATGCACGAACACGATCGACTGCAGGCTCTCGGCGCCGGCTTCATCGTGACGATCGCGAATGATCGACAGCTCGGCCTCTTCGTACATCGCCTTGGGAAAGGACGACGCATCGTCGATCAGCAGCATCACCTGATCGTCGCCGCTGTCGTCGAGCACCCACGAGATGCCCTCCTCTTCCAGCAGACGCGACACGAACGCGAGATCGGACTCGTCGTATTGCACGCAGTAGTCGCGCGCGGCGTAGTCGTTGGAGAGCCGATCTTGCACGCTCATGCCCGCGACGGAGCCGAGCACGCGCGAGACGATGTCGGGCACGGACACGTCTTGGAAGATGCGAAAGCGTCGCGCCGGACGAACGCGCGTGATGAACGGCTCGAGCCGCACGCGCGCATGGATCTCGCCGTGCGACACCCCGAGCAGCTCGGCGCGCGTGACGAAGCCGCGAAAGCGGCGCACGCCGCTGCCGCGCGTGAACGACAGCATCGCATCGCACCCGAGCAGATCACGGATGCTCGCCGCATCGGCGGTGACGATGCGGAGATCCGCGCGGAACGGCTCGCCGATGCGCTCGTCGATCGCGACACTGCGCACTCGCCAAGCAATCGCGCCGCACTCGAAGTCGTACTCGACGTGCGAGAGTCGAGAAGTCGGACCATCCGGCATGACGTGTCTCCTTCGCTCGGCCGCCGCGAGCCCCGTACAGGGCCAGTCGACCACCGCCAGCGTTTGTTGCAGGTGTTGGCACGCGGGTCGAGCACGGCCGCCGCAGAGGCCCGGGCTGACGGTTTTGCGCAGCTGTCCCTTCGGCCGGAGGCGGCCTCGACGCGCGCGGTTCGGGGTAGGCTCGACGAAGATGCGGAAGCTCGTGCTCGCCTTCGGCGGTCTGTCGCTCGCGTGTGGGTTCGATGCGTCGGGTGCGGGCGGTGGCGTGGAGGCTTCGGTCGGCTCGTCGAGCGGCAGCGCGCCCGAGTCGACGAGCAGCACCGCGTCGACGACGGGCAGCACGAGCACGACGCAGAGCGGTGATCCGACGTCGGCGTCCACCACGAGCGTCGACGAATCGAGCACGACGAGCGCGGACGACGACGACAGCAGCTCGAGCTTCGATCCTTCGCGCGGGTCGAGCAGCGAGTCGACCGGCGAGCCGGAGGAATCGCCGTGGTGTGATGCGCGGCGCGACGATCTGGTCGCGTGTTATGCGTTCGACGATCTCGCGGGCGGTGTGCTCGTCGACGATGCGGCGCCGGGGAACGACGGCACCGTGTCGAACGTGGGGATCGACGACGGACCGATCGGCGAGGCCGCGGTGTTCTCGAGCGACAGCGAGGTCTCGGTGCCGGCATCGGCGGCGACCGATCTGCCCGACACGATCACGATCGAGCTGTTCTTGCGCGTCGACGCGATTCCGGACTCCGGTCGCGCCGGGATCATCGATCGCGACGGGCAGTGGTCGATCTTCCTCTTCTCCGACGGCCAGCTGCGCTGCGGCGCGAGCGTGTTCACCTACGCCGACGTGCCGGCGCTCGGCGAGTGGATGCACCTCGCCTGCGTCGTCGGCGACGGGTGGACGCGGCTCTACCTCGACGGCGCGCTCGCGTCCGAGGTGATGTTCAATGGCGGCATCGCCATCGGCTACACCAGCCCGCTCGCGATCGGCGACAACAGCCCCGGCTTCGACGAGCCGCTCGACGGAGCGATCAGCGGCCTCCGCATCTGGTCGACGACCCGCACCGAAGACGAGCTCTGCGAAGGCGCCGGCGACTTGTGCCCGTGACCGCGCGTCATTCCGCGTGCAGCACGATGTCGGGGATCGTCGCGAAGGCGCCGTCGAAGAGCGCGGTCGCGGGGTAGCTCGCGTCGACGCGGCTGCGGTTGCGCATCGGTGACTCGGGGGCGCTGAAGGCGTCGACGTCGGTGAACGGTGCGTACTGATCGAGGACCACGTAGCAGTTCGCGCCCGCGGGGATCAGCGTGCCGAGATCGGCGAGGTCGGGCACCGGCGTCGACGAGTCCGCGGTCACGATGCGCACGCCGAGGTCCGCGTCTTCGCAGGTCAGCAGCACGACGCTCACCGCGTCGGCGATGCCCGACCACTGCAGCATCGAGTCCTGCGCGATCATTCCGCCGTTCGCCGGTGCGTCCCACGTCGGCAGCACCGGGATGTCGAGATCCGCATCGAGCGTGTCGGCCGCGATCCCGGTGCGGAACGCGAACACACCGCTGCTGCCCACGCCCGCGATCAGCGTCGTGCTCATCCACGCGTCGGCGCCGTCGGGCGCTGCGAACGAGTACGTGTCGCCGGGATCGTCTTCGTAGCCGACGAGCACGCTGGCCTCTTCGCCGACGCCGATGAACATCCGCACCTGCGAGTACTCGGCTTCGGCCGGCACGCCGAGCATGCCCGCGACCACTGCGTCGCCGACCGGCGCCAACACGAGGTCCTGATCCGCGAAGACGCCACCGTCGCTGATCACGACGTCGAGCACGCCGATGCCGTCGTAGTCGAGCGGATGACCGTTGTCGACCTGGTGGTACTGCACCGCGAGCACGGTGCCCTCTTGCGCCGCGGCGCCGTACCACTGCGGCTGCAAGTGATAGCTCGGCCCGTTGCCGATCGAGTACGACCAGCTCTCGTCGTGCGTGTCGAACCCGTCGAACGCGACCGCGAAGACATGCTGGCTGGGATTCGGAAAGCCCGCGCCGCCGGACATCAGGCCTTCGATCTCTGCGGTGTGGTACTCGCCGTCGGCCGAGCAGAGATGCAGCGACGGATCGGCGCGCGTGAGTCCGAGGAAGATCGTCGCACCACTGTCCGCTGCGACGACACGTGCGTCGTACGGCGCGGTGACGCCCGCGATCGTGAACGCGCCTTCGTCGTCGGTGGTGACCGTGGTGTCGCCGATCGTGACGTCGACGCCGGCGAGCGGACGACCGATGAAGCCGGTGACGGTGCCGCTCACTTCGATCGTCGCGTCACCGGTGGATCCGGATTCGCTCGACGCCTCCGTGCTCGCATCCGCACTGTCTTCTTCGCTCGACGTGTCGTCGGTCGGCTCCGCGGTCGTCGCGCTCGTCGTCGTGGGGTTGCTCGTCTCGGGCGCGGTGGTCGGCGAAAGCGTCGTGTCGACGCCACCGCTCGAGCTCGAGCTGTCGTCGGCCGCGGGTTGGTCGTCATCGTGCGGACACGCGCAGAGCAGGCCCGCGAGCACGACCAAGGAGCGCTTCGAATGCATGCCCGGGTGGATGCAGCGCGCCGCAAATGTGACGCGCTGCGGCCCAGAATCGCACGCGCGCCGATCACACGTAGCAGCAGACCGTGACCGCGCCTTGCGGCTCGACTGCGCCGATCGGCGCGGATGCTTCCGCGATGCCGCATGCGGTCGTCGCGGTCGGGTTCGCGGTCATGTGCACCGAGTGCGGCGCGTATTGCTCGCAATCGTCCTCGCCCACACCGACCGGCGACGGGAAGTCGGCGAAGCCGCAGCTCTGGTTGGCGGTCACCATCACCACGCCCGGATCGCTGCAGTCGATGTTCGGAAGGGCGCACGTGCACTCGCTGCAATCGCGCGTGTCGGTGGGCTCTTGTGTGAACAGCACGGTGCGACTCTCGAGGAAGTTCTCGAGCGCCGGAGCGCAGTCCACATCGCCTTCCTGCCACCAGCACAAGGCGTCCTCGCCGTGCTGCGGCACGCACTGCTCGCCATCGCAGCCGAGCTCGACCACATCGCTCGTCGCACACAACGTCATCGGTTCCAGCACCTCGACCGGCACGATGTCGTCGGAGGGATGGGCCTCGCAAGCGCCGCCTTCGGACGACAACGAGAGCCCGAAGTAGCCGCTGCTCTGATCGCTGATGTTGTTGCAGCCCGAGTGGAGCGCGAACGAGTCGGCCAACGCCGCACACGTGCCACTCGTGTAGCGCACGAGCGACGCGTCGCAGGTCGCTTCATCCGAGACTTCGCATTCGCATCCGCACGTCGCTGCGGGTGCGTTCAGATCGCGATAGCCCTCCAGCGCGACATCGGCGTAGCCGGGAAGATCGCAAACGCCGTCGCCGATCGCCTCGCGCTTCACGACCGGGCCGGTCCATCCGTTGGGCGGCGACACGCAGACGCCCTCGCAGTCGACGACACCTTCGCTGCCGGTCGTGTCGTCTGCGGCGCTCGTCGAGCTGGGCGAGCTCGACGTCGCATCCGCGTCCGTATCGTCGCTCGCGGTGGTCGACGTGCTCGCGCCGCTGGAAGTCGTGGGCATCGTCGTCGCTGCAGCCGACGACTCCGACGGCTCCTCGGCTTCGTGACCGCCCGGCGGCGATCGTTCCGGATCCGCAGTCGTGCAGCCGACGAGGGTGAGGACGACGATCATGCTTCTCTTCATCTCGAGCTCGCTTTCGGTGCGTGCGCACCGACGGTGTGGTCGACCGTCGATGCGCTTCGTTGCACGGAAAAATCACCCCGCGCAGCAGACGGTGATCGGCCCCTGCGGCTCGACGGATCCGTTCGCCGCGGGCCTGCCCGCAGCCGTGCAGGTGGTCGCCGCAACGGGCGCGCCGAGCAGCAGCGATTGCACGACCCCGGACGAGCTGCAGTCACCTTCGACGATCGCCGAGAATCCGCCCGGGTTCAGCTGACACGCCGGGCTAGTGGCGACGAGGTACGCGACCGACTCCTCGCACGATCCGCTCACCGGATTGCAGCTGCACTCGTCGCAGCCGCGATCGTCGATCGCGTCGTCGGTGTAGATCACCTCGCGCGTGCCCGCGAGCATGTCGGGGCACGGCACGTCGCCATCGGACCACCAGCACAACCGCGCCGCGTCGGCGGGCGCGGGCACGCAGGTCGCGTCGCCGTCGCACACGCCTTCGGCCATCGCCGTAGTGCTGCATGCCGCGCGATAATCGGTGACGTCGAACGGCCCGATCTCGACCGTCGGCGACGGATCGCACGCGCCACCCGACGCGTCGTAGTCGATCTCGAAGTAGCCCGCGGGCGACCCGATGACGTTGCAGCCGGTGTGGAGGTCCCAGCTCTCTTCCACCGCGAAGCACGAGTTCGAGGTGAAGCTCGTGAGCGTCGCCGCGCACTCGACTTCCTCACCGACGGTGCAGTCACAACCGCACTGCGCCTCGGGAGCGATCACGTCGCCGTAGCCTTCGACCGCGAGCTGGTCGTACGCCGGGTCTGCGCACGACGGCGAGTCGTGCTCGTCGATCCGCAACACGACCGGGCCGTTCCACCCCACGGGCGCGCTCACGCATGTGCCGGTGCACGCGAGTGGTCCGTCGTCGGTCGATCCGGTGCTGCCATCGTCGGTGCCGGTGCTCGCGGAATCGCCGTCGTCGCTGCCGTCGTCGCCGGTGGTGCCCACATCGGCGCCGGTCGTATCCGCCGAAGTGGCGGCGCTCGTCGACGACGTGGTGGGCGTGGGCTCACCCGACTCGTCGCTCGTTCCATCGTCATCGTCGTCGCCGTGGCCCGGCGGGAGCTCGAACGGATTCGGTGAACGACACGCGCTCGCGAGCGCGACGACCAACAACGGAAACAAGCACTGCCGGGTCATTGCGAAACTCCTGCCCACGAGGGGCAGGAGTCTGGTCGACCGCACCCGGCCGTTCGTTGCACGCGATCTTCAGGGAACGTCGGCGCCGGCGGACGGCCGCTCGCAGCATCGGAGCGGCCGACTCAGCGCGATCTCGGGGGCTCCGGATGGCGGCCCTCGGCGCGGCGGCGCACGCGGAACTCGTCGAGCGGCTCGATCGTGATCGTCACCTCGCGGCGCACTAGGGCCTTGTCTTCCTCGGATTCTTGCAGCCTTCTCAGCCCCGATCGAGCGAGCCGAGTTTCCAGCGTGCAAGCAGATGTGTCACAGGGCGAGAGCAGCCGCGAACCCCGTAGTCGTGCTCGCATCGGCGCGACCCGCCGCGACGACCCACACGACACCGCGGTCCTCGTCGAGCCACATCACGGGTGGGACGAACGAGTGCACGTCCTCGGTGTCGAGCGTCGTCGCCCAGCGCGGCTCTGCGCCGTCGAACGCGTGAACCTCGAGCTGCGCCGGCGCGCCGGATGTGTAGAGGTTCGCCGCGATCACCGGCGACCCGTCGGCCTTCGCGACGCAGTCGACTCCGACGTTCTCGCCTCCACCGTACAGCGCGGAGTCAGTGACGAATGTCGGGTTGCCGTCGAGATCGAAGCCCGTGAGTGTCGGATCCATCGACTCGGGAAGGCCAATCAAGTAGAA
>DASZPU010001093.1:0-5273 GCA_035550195.1 Nannocystaceae bacterium | reverse complement strand
TGCGGGGATGATCCTGATGATCCCGCTGCGACGCCTGCCGACCTGGGCGCTGCTCGGCTGCGGCATCGCGTGGTTCCTGTTCGGCGAGCTCGTCACCGCATGGTTCTGGCACCCGCCCGCACCGCCCGAGCCGCGCTGGATCGCACCGCTGTTCGCCGTGCTGCTCGACGAGCGCATCGCGATCATCTATCCGGCGATCCCGTGGACCGCGATGATGGCGATCGGCTGGGCGCTCGGTCGCTGGCTGCAACACGAGCGCGCGGCAGGCCGCGGCATGCCGGTGCGCGCGCTCGCGACGATCGGCGTCGCGCTGCTCGCAGGCTTCGCGCTCGTGCGCGGGCTCGACGGCTACGGCAACCTGTTCCTGCCGCGCGGCGGCGACTCGCTCGTGCACTGGCTGCACGTGTCGAAGTACCCACCGTCGCTCGCGTTCGCGTGCATCGAGCTCGGCTTGCTCGCGCTCGCGCTCGCGTTGCTCGCGTGGATCGAGCCGCGCGTGCGCGTGCGCGACGACGGCCCGCTGCTGGTCTACGGCCAGACCGCGCTCTTCTTCTACCTGCTGCACTTCCCGCTGCTCGGCGCGGCCGCGATGGCGCTCGGCATGTGGCAGCAAGGCTGCCTCTTCGAGACCTACGTCGCGACGCTCGGCGTGCTCGCGGTCATGTATCCGCTGTGCCGTCGCTACCGCGCCGCGAAGCGCAAGCGTCCCGACTCGTGGCTGCGTTGGTTCTGAGTCAGAAGCGTCCGGCCAGCGACACACCGTATGCACCGCGCGAGCTGAACGGTGCGATCGCCACCTTCGGGCCGTGCGTCTTGTTGTAGCGCTGGTACGCGATGCCGTAGCTCATCATGCCGGCGCCCGCGGTGCTGAGCGTATCAGTCGCTTGCACGCCGAGCATGTAGCCCGCGTATGCACCTTTGCCGTTGCCGCACTGCGTGAGGTTGCCGGTGCAGCCGAAGATCACCGCGGGGCGCAATGCGATCGAGGCGGCCGTGAACACGCCGAAGAGCACCGCACCGCTGATGAGCAATGCACGACCCTTGCGCGCGCGCCCGCCGTTCGCGACGTGATCCCAGCCGTCGTAGCGCCCCTTGAGCACGCCACCGGGGATCACGAGGCCGGTCGCGATGAACTGCGAGATCGGAGCGAGCGCCGTGAACGCTGCCGCCGTCTGGGCCTTGCGCACCGGCTGCGTGCAGCTGTCGTTCGAGAGATCGCAGGTCACCGTGAAGATCGACATGCCCACGCCGAGCGCGACGATGCGCGACACCCAGCTGAATGCGGTCACCGCACCCGCGCCGATGAGCAAGCCCTTGCCGTCGAATTCGGGCTTCGGCAACGTGTTGCTCTGCACCGCAGGTGCCGGTAGCGGTGCGCTCGCGCTCGGATCGGGCGTCGTGGGCCCGGTGTCGGGTGCGGTCGGATCGCCGGCGCTCGCATCCGGTGGCGGCACCTCCGGCTGCGCGTACGCAACGCTCGGCACGAACAACGACAGACCCAACGAGAGCGCGACGATCCTTCGCATCGCATCGATCGTCGCAGAAGACGAAGCGCGCGGTCAATCGCACGCGCGCTGCGAAGTGACGCGAGCCACGTCGTGCTCGCGAGCGCTCACTTGCCCGAGAGTGTCCAACAGCCCAGGTTCGCGTTGCTGTTGAGCGGGACCTCGCCGCTCGATTGCTGCACGCGATAGAAGACGAGGTAGTCGCCCGGAGTGACCGGCTGCGCGAAGCCGCCCGACGCGGTCGAGCCGAGCAACAATTCGTCACCCGTGCGTGCATCACGAAGCGCGAGCAAGCCGGCCTCGAGGCTGGTGGCAGGCGGCGTTGCGCCATCGATCGTGATCGCGCCGCCGAGCGCAACGACATCGACCTCCACGTCGAACTCCGCCTGCTGCGACACGTCGATGGTGTCGAGCACTGCGGCCGCGTTGATGGGCAGCTCGGGCCCGGGCGTCTCGACCACGTAGACGATGTCGTAGAGCCCCGGCACCACGGCCGCGGTGAACTGGCCGGCGCGCGTGCTGGCCAGCAGCGCCGAGTCGCCGGTCTCGATGTCGCGCAGGTAGATGTGCCCGTCGTCGTAGTCGCTGGTGGGCGGCGTCATGCCGTCCACCAGGATGCTGCCGCTCACCGTGATCTTGCCGATGTCGATGTCGAGCGCGTCTTGATCGAGGTTGGCATCGAGCGCGACGAGCACGCGCGCGTTGGTGTTGGTCGGCACACCGCCGGCGCTCTGATCCTGGCCGTAGTAGACGTCGTAGTAGCCGGGCACGACGCGGCGCGCGTAGCCGCCGTCGTGGGTGTTGCCGAGCACCACCGCATCGCCGGCGTCCGTGCGCAGCGTGACCAGCCCGTCGTCGCCGGGATCGACCGGCGGCGGCGCGTCGTTGATCGTGAACGCACCCGCGAGCGACACCACCGGCACGTCGATCGGCATCTCGCCGTCGCTGTCGAGCGCGATCGTGTTCAAGTAGGCGCGCATGTTGGCGGGCACCATCGTCGAGCCCGCGATGCGCTCGTAGATCACCTCGTAGGTGCCCGGCACGACGCGCGCTTCGAATGCGGCGTCGCGGGTCTCGCCCAGCACGATCTCGTCGGCACCGCCGACGCCGACGAGGCGAATGCGGCCGTTCTCGTACGCGGACGCGGGCGGCACCTGGCCGCCGATCGTGATCGCGCCGTTCACCGCCACGGTGTCGATCGCGACATCGAGCTGCATCGGCGTCTCGGGATCGCCGGCGGCGACCTTCACGTCGTAGAGATGCGCGTCACGGTTGAGCGGCACGTTCGTGCCACCCGCCTGCAGCGCGTAGTGCAGTGCGTACTCGCCCGGCATCACGCGCACGTCGATCGTGCCCTCGTGGGTGTCGCCGAGCAGCACCTCGTCACCGCTGTCGAGGTTGCGCAGCCACAAACGGCCGCTGTCGTACGACGAGTCCGGCGGCACTTGGCCGTCGATCGTGATCGCACCTTGCACGTGCACGACCGGCACGTCGAGCGCGATCGTGCCGCTGTCCTCGGGGAACAGGTGGCCGACCACGGCCTTGCGGTTGCGCGGCAGCACGGTGCCGCCGCTCTCGTGCTCGTAGTAGACGTCGTACTCGCCGCGCACGACGCTGAACGGGAACGGCCCGTCGTCGTGGGTGTTGCCGAGCAGCACCGCGTCGCCGCTGTTGCGATTGCGCAGCCACAGCGTCGCGTCCTCGTAGTCGGACTTCGGTGGCACGAGCCCGCCGACGGTGAAATCGATCGCGCCGGTCATCACCGGGATGTCGAGCGTCGCATCGGGCGCATGCTCCTCGCACGCGACGCAGCTGAGACCCACCGCGGCATATCCGGGATCGCACATGCACTGCGGCGTCAGCCCATCGGGCGACGCGCAGTTGCCATTGCCACACTCGACGCCTTCACACGCCTCGTCGGCCGGTGCACCACCGGTGCTGTCCGAATCATCGGCGCCATCGCCTTCGCCCGATTCGCCCGCGCTGTCACCGGTCGTGTCCGCAGGACCGGTGGCATTGGGCCCTTCGGTGTCGCCTTCGCTCGCGGTCCCGGTGATCTCGGTGCCCGATTCACCGCCGCTCTCGAACAACGACGAGTCTGCGGCCGAGCTGCAGCCACCGGCGACGACGATCGCGTACCACCCACGACGAGCGAACCACCCAAGCATAGACCCTGAGCCTACCACGGTCGTGTCCGAGGCGCTCGCGACGATCACCGGCGAATTTCTGGTGGGTGCACGTGCGCACAGTGGGGCGAACGGATCATGGATCGCCGAGCAGCAATGCGACGCCACCGCCGGCGGCCGCGCTGCCCGTGACGACGTCGGAGATGCCGTCGTCGTCGAGATCGCCCGCCGCGATCGCATCCGGTCGCGCATGGGTGGCGACCGCGGCCACGGGCAACATCGCGAACTCGTCGGCCGCGGCGTCGCGCAACAGCACGCCGATCGCATTCTGGGTCTCGAGCGCGAACGCGACGTCGACGTGCCCGTCGTTGTCGAAGTCGCCGGCCGCGACCGCGCGCGGTTGATTGCCCACCGCGAGCACGCGCGCCGCGGCGAAATCCGGTCCGGCGCGCAGCAAGATGCTCGCGCTGCCGGCTTCCGCATCGGCGGTGACGAGGTCGGTCGCACCGTCCTCGTCGAGATCCAGCGCCGCGAGCCCGCGCGGACCCGCGCCCACGGCCAACGATGCGCCGGGATCCCAGCTCTGTCCGCCGGCGTGCTCGAACAACGCCACGCTCGCGCCCGCGAAGTTCGCCACCGCGAGGTCGGGGCCCGGTCCTTCCGTCAGCGAGCCGATCGCGATCGCGACCGGCGTGCCGCCGCTGTCCAGCTCGGTCGACATGTCGAACACGCCGCCGCCCTGGAAGAAGATCCGCACCGTCGCATCGAGCTCGCTGACCACCGCGACATCGGTGTCACCGTCGCCGTCGAGATCGCTCGCTGCGACGCCGCGCGGTCCCGCGTTGCCCATCGTGCCATCGCCATCGACCGCGATCTCGATCGCCGCACCGAAGCTGCCGTCGCCGATGCCCATGCGCACGGAGACGCGATCGTCTTGAGGATGCGCCGCGACGAGATCGGGCCAGTCGTCGTCGTCGACGGTCGCGATCGCGATCGCACCGATCGGATCGGAGCTCTGACCGAACGGCTCGCCGAGCGATCCCGTGCCGTCGCCGAGCCACGTGGAGAACCCGTCGAGGTGGCCCGCGACGAGATCGAGATCGCCGTCGAGATCGAGGTCGGCGAGCGCCACAGCGGCGGTCGGGCGGTCCTCCAGCACGATCTGCGGCGGCGCGAAGCAGGTCTCGCCGGCCGCACCGGCACCGTCGCCGCAGTGCTGTTCTTCGCCGGTGCTGCTCTCGCTGCCGGTCTCTGGCCCGCTCGTGGGATTGCCCGAGTCGGTGCTGCTCGAGTCGCTGGTGTCGCCGATCGTGCTCGTGCCGGTCGTGCCACCACCGCTGCTCGAGCTCTCGTCGCTACCGCTCGAGCTGGACGAGTCGTCGTCGTTGCCGTGGCCGCGGTCGCGGCAGCCTGCGACGAGCAGCAACGCCAAGGTCCATCGTCCACCACGCGCACAAGCCAAGTCCTGCATGGACGGCCAGGCTAGCACGAGTTGGCATGCTCGGCCGCTCGCGCGTATCATCGCGATCGTGCGGCTTGGCTTCTCGTGCGGATGTGTGCTCGCGTGCTCGACTGCGATCGGCTGCTTCACCGGTGCGGATGCGGAGGGCTTGCCGTGCAACGAAGACAAGGACTGCGGGAT
>DASZPU010001092.1:0-4448 GCA_035550195.1 Nannocystaceae bacterium | reverse complement strand
GCGCTGGTGCGGCGCTCGTCGTCCCAGATGCCGTCGAGCTGCGCACGCGCGCCGCCGCACAACGCGGCGCGATGCTGTTGCCACGCGAAGAGTGCCGTCGCCGAGGCCGCCACGAGCGTCGCACCGGCGATGCCCCACACGAGGTTGCGACGGTTGCGGGGCGGATCCCTCGCGAGCTTCGCGAGCAGCTCGGTCATCGACGGAAAGCGATCGCTCGGTGCCGGGCTCAAGCCGCGCGTGAGCACGTCGACGACGGCGCGCGGCACCACGACGTGCTTCGGCCACGGCGGCGCACCCTCTTGTTTCGCGGCGATCAAGGCCGACATCGTGCGGCCCACCGTCTCGAACGGCACATCGCCAGTGAGCGCTTGCCACAGCGAGACGCAAAATGCGTACTGATCGATCGCCGGCGTCAGCGTCTCGCACATGTGCTGCTCGGGCGCCATGTAGGCCGGCGTGCCTTTCACCGTATCGCCGTCGGTGATCGGCCGTGTGGTGTGCTGCGTCGAGAGGCTGAGGATGAGCGCGTCCGATTTCAGCTTCGTGTCGTCGTCGACGACGCGTGGCACCACGACCTCGGCCGAAGGTGCGAGCCGACTCGAACGCCCCGATTCGACGCGCGCGAGCCCGAAGTCGGTCACCTTGGCGTGCGCCTCTCCACTCGCAGGCACGATCACGTTGGTGGGCTTGAAGTCGCGGTGCAGCAGCCCGGCACGATGCGCCGCCTCGAGCCCGCGTCCGGCTCCGACGAACAGCTCGACGATCTCCTCCCACGTTCGCGGCGCGCGATCGATCCAGTCGCCGAGGTCGGTGCCCTCGACGTACTCCATCGCGATGAGCACGGTGTCGCCGTCCATCTCGACGTCGTAGACCGAGACGACGTTGGGATGGCTGAGCTGCGCCATCGACTGCGCTTCGTGCACGAGGCCGAGCTTCAGATCGTCGCCGCCGAGATCCGGACGCAGGTACTTGAGCGCGACCTCGCGTTGCAGCTTGGGATCGTACGCGCGCAGCACGACGCCCATGCCACCGCGGCCGAGCTCCTCGATCACGAGGTAGCGGCCGAGCGTGCTGCCGACCGGTGCGCTGGACGTGTCGGCGCGGCGACGACCCGGCACGATCATCGTGTCGTCGTCGAGCCCCGGCTCCGGTGTCGGCGCGCCCATGCGGAGGCTCCCACGTTAACACCACCGGCGCCGATCGAGCACACCGATCAGTGCGGCGCGGTCGCGAATGCTTCGAGCGCGGCGGCCTGCGTGATCCCGCGCGGACCCGCGGCCGCGAACAGGCCACGTGCCTCCTCGACCAGCGTGCGCGCACGCGCAGGATCGGTGCTGGCGAGCAACCGCGCGAGTGCGAAACGCAGTGCACCGCGCTCGTCGGCGGCGACGGTTTCGCGCTGCAGCGCCAGCGCACGTTCGCACTGTGCGAGCGCCTCGGCTGTGTCGCCGCGACGCTCGGCGACGCGGCACAGCCCGGCGATCGCGTATGCAGCCCGCGGCTCGTCGCGACCACCGAGCCGCTCGAAGATCGCGACCGCACGTCCATACGCACCGGCAGCGCCTTCGTCGTCGCCGGCGGCGAAGAGTGCATCGCCGAGCAGATCGTGGGCGATGGCGACCTGCTGACTGTGCGCACCGTGCTTCGCCACGCGGATCTCCAGCGAGCGTCGCAGCAGCGCGGCGGCTTCCGTGGGATCACCCGCGCGGGTCAGCGCGCGCCCCCGGTTGAGCAGCGCGCTCGAGACATTGCCGTGCTCGGGTCCGAGCGTACGCTCGCTGATCTGCAGGGTCTGCTCGAACGCGCGCGCAGCTTCTTCGTCGCGCCCGAGCGCGACCAACGAGAGCCCTTCGCCGTTGAACGCGGCGGCGACGTTCGAGTGGTCCGGTCCGAGCCCTTCGATGAAGAGCGCTCGGGTCTGTCGCCACAGCGCGACCGCTTCCTCTTCGCGACCTTCGGCATGGCGCAGCCGCGCGCGGCTGCTCAGCGCCATCGCGTAGCTGGGATGATGCGTGCCGACGCGGCGCTCGAGCAGCGCGAGGTTCTGCGCGACGAGTTGATCGGCCTCGGACAGGCGATCGGCGTCGGTGAGCGCGACGGTGAGCGCAGTGACGATGCTCGCGAGCTCCGGGTCGTGCTCGCGACCGAGCCCGCGCGCGATCGTCATCGCTTCGTCGAGCAGTGGCACCGCGAGCTCGGGACGCTTGCGCACGTTCTCGAGCTGCCCGCGATACGACAGCAGGTGCATGCGCAGGTTGGGCGGATCGCCGAGCCGCGCGATGACGGACTCGGCATGGCGCGCGTAGACGTCGGCGGCCTCGAAGTGACCGCGCAGGCGGCCCTCGGAGATCAGCAGGTCGATGCTCGCCTCGGCGACGACGACGTCGTGCCCGCTGCGTTCCGCCAGCGCCAGCGCTTCTGCGCTCGCGGCCACCGAGGAATCGCCCTCGCCGCGGTTCGACAGCCAGCGCCCGCGCAAGAGCAGCGCCTCGGCGTGGCACGGTGCGTAGCCGGTCACGCGTGCGCGCTCGACCAACGCGATCGTGGCTTCGTCGAGCCCGTCGAAGTCCGCGGCGGTGGCCCGCGCCTTCGCGGCCTCGATGTCGCTGCGGATCGCCGCGACGTCCTCGCGCAGCGCGGGGTCCTCGGGCAGCGGGGCTTCGCGCAGCAACCGTTCGAGATCGGCGCACGCGTCGATCGGCGGCAGCGCGTCGGCGGCCGCGACCGCATGCTCGAGCGTGTCTGCGCCGCCCGTGGTGAGCGCGTCGACCAGCGCGTCGAGATGGCGCGTGCGCGCATCGAGACACGCCATGCGTCGGCCCATCGTCTCGTCGGACTGTGCACCCGCGATGCGCGTGGCCGTGCACGCCTCGGTGCGCGCGGCGACCAGCGCATCGGCGTAGGTGTCGAACGCCTGCTCGACCGCCCGCCAGCTCTCGGCTGCATAGCTCTTGCCTTCGCGCGCGAACGCGGACGCGATGCGTGCACGCGCGGGCTCGTCCCACACGTCGACGAGCGTCGCTTCGTAGCCATCGCAGCTCGCAGCATCGTGGCCGAGCCCGCGCGCGATCGAAGCCCCGAGGCCGAGCGCGGCGATCACCGACGCGCCGATGCCGAGCCAACGCACGCGTCGTCGACGATCGCGCTCGAGCTCCGTCACCAGCTCGCGCATCGAAGCGATGCGCTCGTTCGGATCGCGCGCGAGGCCGCGCCGCAGCAGCGCGCGCAACCACGCCGGTGCGTCGCTGCGCGTCTGCTCGACGATGCGCCCCGCGAGCACGTTGTCGGCGAGCTCGCCGAGCGAGGCGCCCGCGAACGGTCGCTGGCCATGCACCGCCTCCCACAGCGCGACGCACAGCGAGTAGACGTCGGAGCGCGCATCGACCGGCTTGCCCTCGTATTGCTCGGGCGCCATGTAGACCGGCGTGCCCATGATCGTGCCCGCGACGGTGAGCTGTTCCTGCAGCTGCGACGACTGCAGCTCGCCGCTCGGAGTGACGCGCGGTCCGGCGACGCGCGCGAGCCCGAAGTCGAGCACGCGCACGCGTCGCTCGCCGTGCGGCCCGGGCGGACTGACCATGATGTTGTCGGGCTTGATGTCGCGGTGGACGAGCCCGACGTCGTGCGCCGCGGCGATGCCTCGTGCGGCCGCGGCGAAGGTCTCGACGATCTCGCGCAAGGGTGGCGAGCGCTCGCGCAACCAGGCGCCGAGGGTCATGCCCTCGACGTACTCCATCGCGACGTAGATGCCCTCGTCGGTGCGCCCGACGTCGTGCACGGCGACGACGTTGGGATGGGCGAGCTGCGCGAGCGCCTGGGCCTCGCGCACGAGTCGTGCAGTGGAGCCCTCCTCGCTGGTGCCGCTCGCGGCGACCAGCTTCACTGCGACGCGGCGATCGAGCTCGGGATCGTAGGCGAGGTACACGACACCCATGCCGCCGCGACCGATGCGCTCGAGCATCACGAAGCGGCCCACGAATCGTCCGCGCCAGCTCCTGGTGCCCGACGATTCCGCGCCTGCGGGCGTGTCGCTGTCGGCGCGCAGCGTGACGTCGTCGCCGCTGGGCGCCGACGGCGTGCGTGGGTCGGAGCTGTCCACCGGCGCGCAGAGTCTACCCTTCATGGGTGATGTGGAGCACTGCCGGTCGTCGATCGGGCGCACCCGTTTCCACTTCGGGCAACCATGGCCGACATGCGATCGAGGCGTTGGTGTGCGCTCCTGGTGCTCGCGGTGATCTCGTGCGGCGACGATGCGGGAAGCGCGTCCGACGGCTCGTCGAGCGGCGAGTCGTCGAGCTCGTCGAGCAGCGCCACGACGCTCGTCACCGACGCGTCGGTCGACGACACGTCGACGAGCAGCGAGTCCTCGAGCGGCGAGTCGTCGAGCAGCGAATCGTCGAGCGGCGAGTCGTCGAGCAGCGAATCGTCGAGCAGCGAATCGTCGAGCA
>DASZPU010001091.1:0-2158 GCA_035550195.1 Nannocystaceae bacterium | reverse complement strand
TGCCCGAGTCCTTCCGGAATCGGTGCCCGAGTGCCCCGGAATCGGTGCCCAGATGCGCCGGAACGCGTGCCCGAGTGCCGCCGGAACGCGTGCCCGAGTGCCGCCGGAACGCGTGCCCGAGTCGCACCGGAGAACGCACAGCTCGCGATACACCGCCACATACGCCCCCGCCTTCACCTTCCACCGCCCGCTCATCTGCTCGATCACCAGCTTCGAGTCGCCGCGCACGACGATCGGTCCCGCGATCGCCAGCGCAATCCACCGCCGCACGCACTCGAGCGCCGCGGTGTACTCCGCGACGTTGTTCGTCATGCCGCGGCCCTTCTCGAGCACGCCGTACCCGGATGCGATCTCCGTCGCCGATGGATCCCAGATCGCGAAGCCCCATCCGCCCCAGCCGCCCGGATTGTAGGGCTCGCACGCGCCGTCGAAGTGCCCGATCCAGCTCATCGCCGGGCGCAGCATAACCGGGCATTCGCGCGCACGCAGCCGAGCCGCTGACGCGCGAGTCGATGCACGGCGCGGCGCACGAGTCGATCGACAGCGAGCAGCGCCTGCGCGTTCGCGACTGATCGGCTGCTACGGCGTCGAGCCGAGGCGGCCGCGCAACACCGCTTCGAGCAATGCACCATCCTCCGCCTTCATCGGCGCGAGGCTCGTGCGCAGCGCCCCCGTCCACTTCGATCCGCGCTTGTCGTGCTCGCGCGTGAAGCTGAGCCGCGACCATACCTCGTCCTCGCGGATCCCCACGCCGTCGTCGATCCCCAACCACACGATCGGCGTCACCGCCATGCGCAGCACGAACGGATCCTCGCCCTCCGCGAATCGCGGCGTCGCATCCTCGTAGACGTCGCCGTCGATCGCGAGCAATCCCACCCACGACGAGCGCCCGGTCAGATAGCACACCAGCACATCGCCCTTGCCGACCTTGCGCGCAGCGATGCGATGACGCTCGCGGAATCCCATCACCCTTCGATCCGATCGCGAGAACGCAGCATGCGTGTCGGGCGAGAAGACCGCGAGGTAATGCCCCATCGTCACGACGAGTCTACCCTAGCCGGGAGAGCTGATGCGCGGCTGCGCGTGCCCGCGAGCCGTCCGCCATTGACGATCGTCACCGCTCGATCCACCGTCGCGTCCCACCGTGGACGCGTCTCCCGATACGCTGCGCTGCGACGGCGTGCCGTTCCTTGCAACGCTGCCGATCCCGCCCGAGCTCGCGCGCGCGCTCCACCATCGCATCGCCCGCGAGCGTCGCTGGCTGCTCGCGGGGCGCGTCGTGCTCGCGCTCGTCTTCGTCGCGGTCACGGTGATGACCGCCATGTTCGCGATCGACGCCCGCGATCCCGAAGGCCGGCATCCGCCCGGGATGCTCGTGCTCGTGTTCTTCGGCTTCGTCGGTCTCGTCGTGGTCATCGGCGCCGGCGTCTTGCTCGCGCTCGTCTTCCCGCGCACGCGGCGTGGTCGGCTCGGCATGCTGGCGCTCGTCGGCAGCACCGCGCTCGTCGGATATCTCGGCGAGCTCGCGGACGCACAGATCATCGGCGTGCTGGCGGTCGGGCCCGGCATGGCTGCGGCCTGCATCGGGGTCGGCCACCTGCTCGGCATCCCGTTCGCACCGCTGTCGAGCACGCGCCTTCGCGTCGCGCAGCGCGACGTGGCGGCGGGTGTGTCGTGGCGCTTCAGCGGCGCGCGCTTCGATCCCGAGTCCTGCGACGACAGCGACGACGACCCGGACGCGCTCCCACTGGGAACGATCGACGTCACGCACGACGTGCTCCCGAACGCCGCGATCGTCATCGACGACCTCCAATTGAAACCCGCCACGCTGCGGCCGATCGCAGCGCCGCGCGTGCCCGATCCCGACGCGCTCTACCGCGGTCACGACGATCGCGTGCCGCTGCCGACCCGACCGATGCTCGCGAGCGAGCGCCTCGAGCTGCGCGAGCGCCTGCGCTTGCACGACGCATCCACCGCGTGCCTCGCCTTCGCGACGCTCGTCTTCGTCGCGCTCTTCGCCTTTGCGCTGCTGCAGCACGGGCTCGAGCTCGGCACGCTCGCGATCCCGCTCGGTGTCGCTGCGGCGGTGCTCGGCACCGCGTCCGTGCTGCGACGTCGCCTCCACCATCGTGGCAAGCTCGTCGCGGATCTCGACGGC
>DASZPU010001090.1:0-12416 GCA_035550195.1 Nannocystaceae bacterium | reverse complement strand
AGCACCGGCGCATCGGTGAACGCGTCGCCGCTGTGGCAGCTCCCGCACTGCGCGACACCGTTGAACAGCTCCTCGCCGCGCGCGGCCGCCTCGAGGTTGTCATACGGCGACTCCGGGGGCACGAGCGCGTGCTGATACGCGCGCAACGCCGGCAGCTTGCGCGTGACGAGATCGGGATCGTGATCGATCTCGAGCCCGAGCGCCGGATCACCGAACCGCCCCTGCCCGCCCATCTGCGTCACCGCGACGTAGGCGTTCCAGTACGAGATCCCGCCATCGCCAGTGTACGTCACGAGCGGCACGCCCTCGAGCCCATACGCGGGCGGGATCAACACCGGCGCGCTCTGCAGATCCATGTTGAAGCGCGCATCGTAACGGCCGGGCCCCCACGTGCGATACGCGTCGCGCAGCAGCTCGACCTCGACGCCGCGCTCTTCTGCGAAGTCGCCGAGCCCCGGCGCGTTCGCGAGGATCGCACCCACGTCGAGGTCGCGATTCGGCCAGCCATCGCGACGAAGTCCGATGCCTGCCCCGCCCGCATCGTTCACGGTCGAGTGGCACAGCGAGCAGGTGATGCCGAGTCGAGTGATCGTCTCGCCCTCGACCACCGCACTCAAGCCGACGAACGCGTCGTGTTGCAGCAGCCGCACCGTCCACAGCGGATCCTCGCGGTCGATCTCGGCGAGCGTCGGGATCGGAATCCGTGCGAGGTCGAGCTTCAGTCCGAGCGCGAGCGCATCGTTGGGCGACACCTTCTCCATCATCTCGTTGACGCGCAGCACGTCGGTCCACAGCACTTCGTCACCGAACGTGTCGTGGCGGAAGATGCACTGGCCATCGTCGATCGGACACGGTGAGACCACCGGAGGGCCGTCGCCGCCGCTCTCGCTTCCACCCTCGCCGCCGACACCTTCGCTGCCGCTCTCGCCCGCCGACGTGCTCGCCGAATCCTCGTTGCCCTGCACGTCGTCTTCGCCGTGATCGGTGGGCGCCGTGGTGCCGGTGCCTCCGCCTTCGGCAGCCTCGTCGGGGGCATTCGAGTCGTCGCCGCAGCCGCATGCGAGGGCGACGAGCAGCGCGGCGGGGATGCGAGAGCGTGCGGTCATGTCGACGAGAGCTGCACGCACCTCGCAGCGTTACACGGGCGAGCGCACCGCCATCGCGATCGAGCGACCGCGCCACGACGAGCGCGGGCGCACACCTATTCGATCACGGAATCCGTCACGGTGATCGGCGTGTCGTCGTGATTCGAGATCTGCGGATACGTCGGGTACCACGAGCCGCCGAGGTTGTGCGTGATCACCGAGCGATCGATGCGGATGTCGCCGCTGTGATCGTTGCTGACGAAGAAGATCGCCGAGCCGTGCGTGACCACTTCGTTGTCCTCGATGCGCGTGCCGCAGAGCGACAACGTCATCGTGTTGCCGTCGTTGTAGATCGCGCCGCCGCTACCACCACCCGGCGTGCCGCTCATCGCCGGATTGCCACCGTCACCCATCGCATGGTTGTGCGTGAACACGCTGTTGATCACGTTCCACGACACGCCGATGCTGCTGATGCCGCCGCCGTTGCTGCAGGTGTTGCCGTAGCCCTCTGCGCCGCCGAACGTCGAGTTCACCACCCACACCGGCTGCCCGTTGAACTGGCTGAACACGCGGATGCCGGCACCACCGACGTCGGGCCCCGCGTCGGCGCACACGTTTCCGAAGAAGCGCGAGTTCACCACTTTGAACCGACCGCCGCGCACCCAGATCGCACCGCCGCCGTCGTACTCCGTTTCTTCGCGCGAGTCGGCGTCGATGAACGTCAGGTTCTGCACGGTGAGCCGCGGATGATCCTGGTTGTCACACATCGCCGTGGTCCACACCTGCGCCTCGTCGCAAGTGTTCATATAGAGGATCCGGCTGCGCCCACCGCCCGACAGCGTGACCAGCCCACCACCGTCGATGACGATCTCCGGCCCGGTGTCGTTGAAGATCTTCGCGGGGCGATCGAGCGTGATCGTGATCGGCTCGGGCCCGCAGTCGAACGTGATGATGCCGCCCTGCGCGACCGCTGCGATCACCGCATCGCCGGTGCAGCTCGCCGGCGTGCCGTCGCCGATCACGGTCGTCGGCGCGCTCGTGTCGGCCGGCGCGGCCTCGGCCGGCACGCTACAGCCCCCGTCGGGGTTGCCCGCGGGCGGACCATCGCGCGGATCGGTGAGCGGGTTGTCGACGTCGACACCACCGTCGTCGTCGGGCGCCGTGCATGCCGAGACGAACGCCACGAGCGCGAGCACGATCCGCATCCGAGCATCGTAGCTCAGCCGCGGCGATTCTTGTCGACGATTCCGGCGAGGATGAGCACGAATGCGAACAGTCGTAGCGCGTAGAACCAGTGCCGCGTGTCGTCGTTCGGCTGCACGAGTGCGAGCCCTCCCCAGTTGAGCGCAAACGCCCAGAACGCCGCGGTGAAGAACAGGAAGAAGCGGTCGCGACCGACCCGCCAGTAGCGCAGGAAGAACAGGCCGATGACGAAGCACGCCGTCGCACATGCACCTTCGAGCGCGTGGATCATCGCGACTCCTCCACCAATCCGTAGACGAGCAGCATCAACGAGACGAATGCGGTCGAGGATCGGAGCACGCGGAGATCGATCTCCGGCACCATCACGAGATCGACGAAGAGCATCACGTTGTTGAGCACGAGCCCCGCGAAGCAGAGGCTGCTCCAGAACAACAGCGGCGTGCGGTTGCGGCGATACCCGCGGTACAGCAGGATCGCGCACGCGAGGCTGGTGAGCGCGCAGAGCAGGTAGACGGCTTCAGCCATCCTTCTTCCTCCTCCCGATCACGAAGGAGTCGGCGAATGCACGCGCGGCCGATCCTCGGATCCGCTGCATCGCGAGATCGCTGAGCAGCCGGAGCACCTCGAGCCTGCGCACCGGATAGAGAACCGCAAGTCGCGCGACGATCTCCGCGCTCCGAGCGTCGTGCGGTGCATACGTCCAGCGGCGCTGCTCGACCGCCAGCAGCCCGGCAGCGACCAGCGCTGCGAGCTCGGCCTCGAGCATGTCCACCGGCAGCGACAAGCGCTCCGCCACCTCGTCGAGCGACCACGCGCGCGTGGCTTCGCGATGCAGCAGCAGCAGCGCTTCGAGCTGCTCGAGCGAGCCTACGCGTTCGCGCAGCAGCTCGAGCACATCCGTCGGGATCGGCTCCTCCATCGGCCAGTGCCGGCGGCGGCGGGATAGCAACCCGACGCCACCCTGCAACCCGATGGCCGTCACGAAATGCGCGCGAGCTTGTGCGCCATCGCGCGCGCTTCGAAGCGCAGCTCCGGCACCGCGGTGTTCTCCCACAGCAGGCCTTTGCGCAGCGGGCCCACCAACGAGACGCGCGGATTCGCATCACCGTGTGCGTCGATCACCGCGCCGTCGGCGGTGGTGTCGAGGCCGAGCCCGAGCGCGTCGGGCCGCACGATGCCGTCGTCCACGAGCCCCTGCATGAACGGATCACCGATGTCGCGCAGATCGGTCTGCGGACCGGTGCAGTTGATCACGCGCGCGACCCGGAACGATTGCTCGTGCTGTGCACCGCGCTCGCGCAGCCGCACACCCACGCCCTCGTCGTCTTCGCTGAAGCCGAGCACGAAGCCGGGATGGATCACCAGCTCGCCGCGTGCGATGAGCTCGGAGATCGTCGTGGCGGTGTCGGGTGCAGCGCGATGGCGATGCGTCTCCCAGAACGGTCGCACGTGCCGCAGGAATCGCACGCGTTCCTCGGCGGGCAGGCGCGCCCACAACGTAGGCGTGTCGTCCCGCAACGCGGTGACGACCTCGCGCCAGTCGATGTTCTTCTTCGCCGCGCTGCGGACTTCTTCACGCACCGCACGCAACAAGCCGCGCGTGGTGGCGGGCCAGCTCGCGATGTTCTGCGGACGCGGATGCGGCGTCGGCGGACGGATCGACACGCGGTGCGGCTGCGGCAAGAGCCCGCGCCGCGACACCGCATGGATCACGCCACGATGACCCTGCTCCTTCAGCGCGATCGCGATGTCGAGCATCGTGAGCCCGGTGCCGAGCAAGAGCACCTCGCCGTCGGGATCGACGTCGAGCGCACCCGCGGCCCAGGGATCCTTGGCGTAGCGCCAGCTGTGCACCCAGCTCCACGCCGCCGCGCTGATGTCGGGATTGCCGGGCGGGAAGTTGCCGATCGCGAGCACGACATGATCCGCGCGGAGATCGGTGCCGCCTTCGAGCTCGACCACCGCCGCATCCTGCTCGAGCCGCAGCCCCGCAGCCGCACGCGACACGCGTTGCAATCGCACCCACGGCTTGCTCGCGGCCTCGGTCTCGTCGAGCAACGCCGCGATGTAGCGCCCGTACAAGCGCCGACGCACGAACGTGCCGCCGCTCGTGCGTGGATCGTGCACGCGAACCCAACGCAGGAAGTGATCGGGATCGTCGGGCAGCGCGCTCATGCGGCCCGCGGGGACGTTGAGCACGTGCCCTTCGAACGCAGTGGAGTACGCGACACCCGCGGTGAAGCGACCCGAGCGTTCGATCAACATCACCTGTGCGAGCGGACCGGTCTCACCCGTCGTGCGCCCGCGTTCGGCGAGCAGCCGCAACAGGTGCACGCACGTCATCGTTCCGCCGAAACCCGCACCGACGATCGCGAAGGTCCGCATCGAATCCGTCCATTGCAGGCTACCAGCAAGCGAGCCCCCTCACATCGACAAATGGCTACCCTGCACTCGCCCATGAGTTGCTTGCCGATCGCCCGTGCGTGCGCGTCCGTCACCATCGCCACCATGCTCGCCGCGTGTCCCGCGGACGAGCAGCCCGCCGACGACTCCGAGAGCAGCGCCGACGAGAGCACCGGTGACCCCATCGATCCGGTCGTCGATTGGCCGACGGTCGCGTGCGATCCGTTGGTGCCGAGCTTCTGCCCGCTGCCGTTTCCCAGCAACGTGTACACGGTCGCCGATCCGAGCACGATGACCGGGCGGCGCGTGCAGCTCGATCCGAGCGCGATGCCGGTCGGCAACTCGGGCAAGGCGCCGCTCGTCGATCCGTGGAACAAGGCCGACGGCTTCACGCCCGGCATCGCGATGCTCGCCCACTTCCCGACGCTCGTCGCGAACGGGCTCGGCGGCTTCCCCACGTCGGTGACGATCGAGCGCTCGCTCGAGCCCGGTTGCCCGAGCATCCTGCTCGACGCGGAGACCGGCGAACGCGTGCCGCACTTCGTCGAGCTCGACATGACCGGCGATGTCGATGGGCAACGCTTGCTGATCATGCACTCGGCGATCCGGCTCGCCGACAACCATCGCTACATCGTCGGGTACTCGGGCCTGCACGACGCGACGTTCTCACCGATCGCGCCCACGCCCGCATTCGCGGCGCTGCGCGACGGCACGCCCAGCGACGACGCCAGCGTCGAGCAGCGACGTCCGCTGTACGCCGACATCTTCACGAAGCTCGAGGCCGCCGGCATGGTGCGCGAAGACGTGCAGCTCGCGTGGGACTTCACCACCGCGTCGCGCGACAACCAAGTCGGATGGCTGTTGCACATGCGCGACGAAGCGTTCGCGAAGATCGGCGCGGCGGGGCCGGAGTACGAGATCACCGACGTCGCCACCGCCGACTTCGACTTCAGCGATCCCAACGGCGACATCGCGTATCGCATCTACGGCGAGGTGACGGTGCCGATGTACCTCGATCAGCCCGATCCCGGCGCGCACCTGCTGTTCGGCCGCGACGGTATGCCCGAGCCGGATCCCGCCAACCCGACCGCGAAGTTCAGCTTCGAGCTGCTCATCCCGCAGTCCGCGACCACGGCTCCCGCCGGCATCATCCAATACGGCCACGGTCTGCTCGGCGAGAAGGAGCAGATCCAGAGCGGGCACTTCCTCGCGTTCATGAACCAGTACAACTACGTGATGATGGGCGTCGACTTCATCGGCATGGCCGCCGACGACGAGCTGCCGATCGGAGGCCTCATCGCCTCCGGCGAGTTCCACCGCTTCGCCGACGTCGTCGATCGTCAGCACCAGGGCATGCTGAACTCGCTGGTCGCGATGCGCATGATGAAGACCAGCTTCGCCGCCGATCCCGACTACGGCGGCTTCATCGATCCCGAGCGGCTCTACTACCACGGCATCAGCCAAGGCGGCATCTTCGGCGCGACGTACATGGCGCTCACCACCGACGTCGAGCGCGGCGTGCTCGGTGTGCCGGGCATGCCCTACAACCTGCTGCTCAGCCGCAGCGTCGACTTCGATCCGTTCTTCGAGATCATCTCGGCCGAGTACCCCGACAAGCGCCAACAGATCTTCTTGCTCGATCTCACCGACATGTTGTGGGAGCGCACCGAGCCCGCCGGCTACGCGCCCTACGTGCTCGACAACCTCTTGCCCAACACGCCCGCGCACCAGGTGTTCATCAACGACGCGATCGGCGACCACCAGGTCACCACGCTCGGCGCCCACGTCATGGCGCGCACGATGGGCATGCCGCACCTCGACACCGGCATCCGCCCGATCTTCGGGCTCGAGACCGTGCCCGGGCCGGTGCAAGGCTCGGCGATCGTCGAGTACGACTTCGGCCTGCCGCCGGCGCCGGTGGAGAACCTGCCGCAGCGCGCGTGCGGTGATCCGCACGGCAAGGTGCGCAAGCTGCCGGAGTTCCAGCAGCAGCTCGATCTGTTCCTGCGCACCGGCACCATCCAGAACTTCTGCGCCGGTGGCATCTGCACGTTCCCCGACATGAGCGAGTGCGCGGGAGGCTGACGTGGCCGTGCGCTTCGAGCAGCAGCTCGAGGCCGTGCGCGCCGCGCTCGACGATCGCAACGCGGCTGCGAACGCGCTGCTGAAGAAGACGGTCGCCGGCAACAACGGCTACCTCGTCGGCACGATCGCAGATGCGCTCGAGGAGGGCGACGCGTTGCTCGCGGGATTACCCGCTGCATTCGCGCGCCTGCTCGACGACGCGGTGAAGCGCGATCCCGCGTGTCGCGGCAAGGTGGCGATCGCGAAGGCGCTCGATCGCGCCGAGCTGCGCGAAGAAGCGGTCTTCCTCGCGGGCGTGCGACACGTGCAACGCGAGCCGGTGTGGGGCGGCACGGTCGACACCGCGGGCGAGCTGCGTGGCGTGTGCGGGATGGGGCTCGTGCACATGCGCCACGATCGCGCGATGGTCGAGGTCGCGCTGCTGCTCGCGGATCCCGAGGTGGCCGCGCGCACGGCCGCCGCGCGTGCGATCGCGGCATCGGGTGATCGCACCGTGGGCGAGCCGCTGCTGCGTCTGCGCATCGCGGTCGGCGAGCCCGAGCCCGAGGTGCTCGGTGAGCTGTTCGCGGCGTTGCTCGATCTGTGCGGCAGCGCGGCGCTCGACGACGTCGCGAAGTTCTTCCGTCACGAAGAGCGTGCGCTCGCCGAAGCGGCTGCGATCGCGATCGGCAGCTCGCGATTGCCCGGTGCATTCGTGACGCTGCGCGATGCCGAGGACGCGTTCATCGGCGCGTCGCGACGCGTGCGGCTGCTGGCGATCGCGCTCGTGCGCGACAGCGAGGCGTGGGAGTTCTTGCTCGCGTGCGTGAAGGACGGCAGCAAGGGCGAGGCCGAAGATGCTGCGCGCGCGCTCGCGACCTTCCGCCACGACGACGAGCTGGTCACGAAGCTGCGCGCGGCCGCGGGTGCACGCACGGATCTCGCGCGCACGCTCGACGAGCTGCTCACCCAATGAGCGAATGTCGAGCCCGACGTGGCTTTGCCACGGCGGACAGCGAGCACGATTGGTCGCACCAGGAAGAGCGCCGGAGGGCGCGACCAAAGCTTAGAAGCGGCCGCTGAACGCGAGCCCGGCCGAGCTCCGCGCGAGCGTGGGACGCACTCGCACGCGCCGCAGCTCCGCCAAGCCGATGCCGAGCACGACGGCACCGGCGGTGAAGAGCGCTCCGCCGATGCCGAGCGCCGCGACGCCGCCTTGATCGGCCCGGCCTTTCACGAGCGCGCCACCGATCGCGATGCTGACCACCCCGATCACCATGCCGGTCGCGCCGCCACCGATCATTCCGCGCGGGCGCGTCTCGTCGTGGGGCGCGACCGCAGCGCGGCGCCGCGGCAGCTCGCGGCCATCGGGCGGCATCGGGTGCTCGCCCATCGCGCGCACCCGTGCGTCGCGCAGTCGATACTCGACGATCTCGATGAGCTCACCCGAGCGATCGATGCGTTCGCGTTCCTCCGCGGTGGGCGTGTGATCGGGCCGTTGCAGGTGCGCGACGTAGCCCCACAACAAAGTGCGCGCGCGCTCGAGTCGCTGCGGATCGTTGTCGGCGGAGTTCGCATGGATGTGCGCGTGCGCGAGGTGGAACGCGAGCTCCTGGCGCTCGACGTCGAGCCCGACCTCCATGCCGAGCAGCGTATGCGCGCTCTCCCACTGCTCCGCCGCGGCCGAATACTCGCCGGCGTCGTACGACGCACGCGCGCGCGCATCGACCAGCTTCACCGCTGCGACGATTGTCTCGGCATCCTTCACCGACGGCATCGTGTCCATGCCGGTCGGCCGCTGCACCGGCAAGCGCGGCGGAGCGGCCCACGCATTCGCGGCCCCGCCGGCGATCGCCACGCTCACGACACACCCGATGATGCCCCGCGATCCTGCGCCCATCCATCCAGCATGTCGGTCCGTCGCTGCCGTGGCAAGCCGGGGTGCGCACGGCCGGCGAAGCAGCGGTAGAATCGTGCGCAGCGTCGAATGAACGATCGCATCGCCGAGCCCGATGCTCTCGCGCAGATCGAGCTGCAGCGGCTGGCCGACGATCGCGAGCATCGGTTGCGCTGGAAGCAGTGGGGCCCGTATCTGAGCGAGCGCCAGTGGGGCACCGTCCGCGAGGACTACAGCCCGTGGGGTAGCGCGTGGGATTCGTTCCCGCACGATCACGCGCGCTCGCGTGCGTATCGTTGGGGTGAAGACGGGCTCGGTGGTTGGAGCGACGACGATCAGGTGCTGTGCCTGTCGGTCGCGCTGTGGAACGAGCGCGATCCGATCTTGAAGGAGCGTTTGTTCGGGTTGACCAACGCGGAGGGCAATCACGGCGAGGACGTGAAGGAGCTGTGGTGGTACACCGACGCGCTGCCTTCGCATGCATGGGCGCAGCTGCTCTACAAGTATCCGCAGGCCGCGTTCCCGTACGCGCAGCTCGTCGACGAGAACCGTCGCCGCGGGCGCGACCAGTCCGAGTACGAGATCGTCGACACCGGTGTGTTCGACGACGGCCGCTACTTCGACGTGTGGATCGAGTACGTGCAGGTCGAGCCCGGCGACACCGTGATGCAGGTGCGCGCGATCAACCGCGGACCGGCGCCGGCGGTGCTGCACGTGATCCCACAGGCCTGCTATCGCAACCGCTGGTCGTGGCACCGCGGCTCGGTCCGTCCGCTGATGCAGCAGACGGTGCCGGGCACGATCGAGTGTGACGATCCGAAGCTCGGTCCGCGGTGGTTGTACGCAGATCCGAGCGCGGACCTGCTCTTCTGCGAGAACGACACCAACGTGCGCCGGCTGTTCGGCACGCGCGACGCGATGGGGCCGTTCAAGGATGCGTTCCACGCCGCGATCGTCGACGGCGATCGCAGCGCGCTCGCACCGCGTCCGCTCGGCACCAAGTGCGGCGTGCACCACCGCTTCGTGATCGCGCCCGGTGCCGAAGCACGCGCGCGCGTGCGGCTGTCGGCGCGCCCGCTCGCGCATCCGCTCGCCGAGCTCGATCCGCTGTTCGAACGCCGCAAGCGCGAGGCCGATGCGTTCTACGCCACCGTGCAATCGGACATCTGCGATCCCGATGCGCGCTCGATCCAACGCCAGGCCTTCGCCGGAATGATCTGGTCGAAGCAGTTCTATCACTACGACGTGCGCGCCTGGATGGACGGTGACGACGCCCAACCGGCGCCCCCGGCCGAGCGCAAGCACGGCCGCAATCGTAGCTGGCGACATCTCAACAACTCCGACGTGATCTCGATGCCGGACAAGTGGGAGTACCCGTGGTACGCGAGCTGGGATCTCGCGTTCCATTGTCTGCCGCTCGCGGTGATCGATCCCGACTTCGCGAAGGCGCAGCTCGTGCTGCTCACGCGCGAGTGGTACATGCATCCGTCGGGGCAGCTGCCCGCGTACGAGTGGGCGTTCGACGACGTGAACCCGCCGGTGCACGCGTGGGCGTCGTGGCGCGTCTTCAAGATCGATCAGAAGCGCCGCGGCGACGCCGGTGATCTCGCGTTCCTCGAGAGCGTCTTCCACAAGCTGATGCTCAACTTCACCTGGTGGGTGAACCGCAAGGACAACGAGGGGCGGAACATCTTCCAGGGCGGCTTCCTCGGGCTCGACAACATCGGCGTCTTCGATCGCAGCGCGCCATTGCCCACCGGCGGGTTCATCAACCAATCCGACGGCACCAGCTGGATGGCGATGTACTCGCTCAACTTGATGCGCATCGCGCTCGAGCTGGCGCAGCACAACAACGTCTACGAAGACATCGCCACCAAGTTCTTCGAGCACTTCCTCCACATCGCGGAAGCGATGACCGACGGCTGCGTCGACGACGGCGCGGGGTTGTGGGACGAGAGCGATCGCTTCTACTACGACGTGCTCAGCCTGCCCGGACAGGGGCGCATTCCTTTGCGCGTGCGCTCGCTGGTCGGGCTCATCCCGATGTGCGCGGTCGAGGTGCTCGATCCGGTGTTGCTCGAGAAGCTGCCCGGCTTCCGCGAACGACTCGAGTGGGTGCTCGCGCATCGCCCCGAGCTCGCACAGCTCGTGTCGCGTTGGCACGAGCCCGGCCTCGGCGAGCGACGCTTGCTGTCGCTGCTACGCGGTCATCGCCTGAAGCGACTGCTCTCGCGCATGCTCGATCCCGCCGAGTTCCTCTCGGAGTTCGGCGTGCGATCGCTGTCGGCTTGGCATCGCGATCATCCCTACCGCCTCGAGATCCCCGGTGGCGAAGCCACGGTCTCGTACCAGCCCGGCGAGTCGACCACCGGCCTGTTCGGCGGCAACTCGAACTGGCGCGGACCGATCTGGTTTCCGATCAACTATCTGCTGATCGAGTCGCTGCAGAAGTTCCACCACTACTACGGCGACGACTTCAAGGTGGAGTGCCCCACCGGCTCGGGCGAGTTCCTCACGCTCGCGCAGATCGCCGACTTCATCTCCGCGCGGCTCGTGAAGATCTTCTTGCGCGACGCGAACGGTCGCCGTCCCGTCGATGGTCCGTCGCCGCGACTCGACTTCGGAGAGCTGGTGCTCTTCTACGAGTACTTCCACGGCGACGACGGTCGCGGCGTGGGTGCCTCGCATCAGACCGGCTGGACCGGGCTCGTCGCGAAACTGCTGCAACCGCGGCGCGGCGTGTCGGGCTAGCGCGCTGCGCTCCGAGTCAGCGGCGCAGCAGCTGCACGCTGAACCACTGCTGCGGATCGGTCCACACCCGCTCGACGCGGAGGCCGGCGCGCTGGGCCAGCTCGGCGAAGCTCTCGAGCGTGTACTTGTGCGAGTACTCGGTGCGAACCGCTTCGCCTTCGGCGAATGCGAAGCTGCGACCGGCGACGGTGACCACCTGCGCGCAGGTCGACACCAGCGTCATCACGATGCGGCCGTGCTCGTCGTCCCAGTACGCGCGATGCTCGAAGCGCGACGGATCGAAGTCGCCACGCAGCTCGCGGTTGATGCGAACGAGCAGGTTCAGGTTGAACTCCGCGGTGACGCCGGCGGCGTCGTCGTACGCGGGCTCGAGCACGCTCGCGGGCTTGCGGAGATCGGCGCCGACCAGCACGCGCCCCTCGCGACCAGCGAGGCGTGCGAGCTGACGCAGCAGCTCGATCGCCGCGGGTGCTTCGAAGTTCCCGATGGTGGAGCCCGGGAAGTAACCGACGCGACGACCGCGACCGAGCGTGGTGGGCAGCTCGAGCGGACGCGTGAAGTCGGCACAGATCGGCTCGACGTGCAGCGCGGGGAACTCTGCGCGCAGCTGCTCGGCGGTCGCGAGCAAGTGCTCGCGCGAGATGTCGACCGGCAGATACGCACGGGGCTCGTGCAGCGCGGCGAGCAACAGGCGCGTCTTCACCGAGCTGCCGCTGCCGTACTCGAACAGCGTCGCATCGGAACCGATCGCCTCCGCGATCTCGCCGACGTGCGCGCGCATGATCGCGAGCTCCGTACGCGTGGGGTAGTACTCGGGCAGCTCGCAGATCTGCTCGAAGAGCTCCGAGCCGCGCGCGTCGTAGAGCAGCGCGGTGGGCAGCGTCTTTCTCGGCTTCGCGAGCCCGCGCAGCACGTCTGCAAGCACATCGTTGCCCTGCTCGCGCGGCAGTGGTGTGGGCATGCGCGTGCGCGCGGACGATCGGCTCGTGTCGTACGTCCTCATGGATCCCTCG